>NZ_JBQLIX010000024.1:0-83162 GCF_052156495.1 Pseudomonas sp. NCHU5216
ACTTTGCCCGCAAAGTGACTCGCCCGGGAGGGCGAAACCAAAAACATCAACAAAAACGCGGCAATCCGGAACAAGCAACAAACACACACACAAACTTGCCAGTCCGGTATCAATACTGATTCCCCGAGATTCCGCGAAGAACCCACTTTTTCCGCGCGCCTCAAACCTGCGCCTGAATCACCCGTACCAAGCCCGGCTGCCGCGCCTGCGGCAAGCCCAGGCGCGCCGCATCGGCGCTGGGATCCAGCACCTGCACCTGAGCGAAACCACAGCGCTGAAAGCCTGCAATTATCTCGTTATGGTCACGGTAATGCAGGGGGTAGCTGCCGCGCGTCAGGCGGCCGACCAGATCCACGCCCCAACGCAACTGGCGATAACGCGGATGTTCGCGTAGATCCGGGTACAGGTCGGTGAGGTAGGTGCCGCCGGCGAATGCCCGCAGCTCTTCGGCCAGCCGCGTCCAGAAGCCCTCGATGACCGGCAGCTCGAAGTAATTGACCAGGCCTTCGGTGATCACCAGTACCGGCTGGCGCCGATCCAGCTCGGCGAAGAGGCTGGCCAGGCAATGGCCACCGCGCGGTGCGAGGATGTCCACGCTGCGCACCAGATGCTCCTCGCTCAGCCAGCCGGCTTCACGCAACAGCGAGCGCTTGCGCGCCGCCATCGCCGGCAGATCCGCCTCGACGTAGCGCAGCTGTGGGTAGCGCTGGCGAAAACGTCGACCACGTGGCGACAGACCGCAGGCGATTTCCACGACCTGGCTCACACCGCCCTGCTCGATGGCCTGGGTCAGTTGCGCATCGATCTGCAGATGCCGCTGCAACAGCAAGGTCTCGATATCCAGATCGAAGCCAGCCCGCGCGCCCCAGCTGATGGGCCAGAGCAGGCCATGCACGAAACGCCCGAAAGGTGTGACGAAAGCCGGGTCGGATAGCTGATGGCGATACCAGACGTAGCCGGTGTAATGTGCCGAGGGGCTGATATGGGCGCTGCTGACCCGGGCGCGTTCAGGCATTTTTAAGGCTCTTATTGGTATGCTCGCGCCCTCAGATTAGATGGCTGCGAGCCCCTTCGACAGATCATGTCCAGCGAACCCACCCTTAGTTTGCCCTGGCCCGGTGCCCGCCCCCTGCCCGATACCTTCTTCGATCGCGATGCTCAGCAGGTGGCTCAGGAGCTGCTCGGCAAGGTGATCCGTCATCGCGTCAGTGGGCTCTGGCTCAGCGCAAGGATCATCGAGACCGAAGCCTATTACCTGGTCGACAAAGGCAGCCATGCCTCGCTCGGCTATACCGAGAAGCGCAAGGCACTGTTCGCCGATGGCGGGCATATCTACATGTATTATGCGCGCGGCGGCGACTCGCTGAACTTCAGCGCCCAGGGCCCGGGCAACGCGGTGCTTATCAAGTCCGCCCACCCCTGGATCGATGCCGTCAGCGGCACCGAAGCACTGGCAGTCATGCAGCACAACAACCCCGACACCCAGGGCCAGACGCGCTCGCCTGAGCGCCTGTGCGCCGGCCAGACCCTGCTGTGCAAGGCCCTGGCGCTGAAGGTGCCGGATTGGGATGGGCAACGTTTCGACCTGGCGCGGCTATTCGTCGAGGATGTTGGCGAGCGTCCGCAGCACATCGTGCAATGCGCACGCCTGGGCATCCCCCACGGGCGCGACGAACACCTGCCGTACCGCTTCGTCGACGCGGCCTATGCCCGTCATTGCACGCGCAACCCGCTGCGTCGTGGCCAGGTCGAAGGCCGCGACTATCGTTTGATCACCCTTTGCGGAGGAGTTGCATGAGCGCCTGGCTCGACACCCTGACCACCTGGCTGAGCGGCCACCCCCAGTGGCTGGGGCTGGCGATCTTTCTTATCGCCCTGCTCGAGTGCCTGGCCCTGGTGGGTATCCTGCTGCCAGGCGTGGTGCTGCTGTTCAGCGTCGCGCTGCTCGCCGGCAGCGGCGTGCTCAGCCTGTGGGAGACGCTGCTGCTGGCCTACGCCGGCGGCCTGTGTGGCGATGCGCTGTCCTATGCCCTGGGTCGACGCTTCCAGAACGGCATCACGCGCCTGCCGATCCTGCGCAACCACCCTGACTGGTTGATGCATGCCGAGGCGTACTTCCGCCGTTACGGCGTTGCCAGCCTGCTGGTGGGGCGCTTCATCGGCCCCCTGCGACCGATGCTGCCACTGGTCGCCGGCATGCTCGACATGCCGCTGGTGCGCTTCATCGCCGTCACCCTGGTGGCCGCCGCCGGCTGGGCCGTGGCCTATCTGCTGCCGGGCTGGGCCACCGGCGCGGCGCTGCGTCTGCCGATGGCACAGGGGTTCTGGACCGAAGCCGCCGTACTGCTAGGTGCCATCGGCCTGATCCTGCTGCTGACCATCCAGGCCAGCCTGGTCGAGAAACGCCGCGCCAGCCTGATCGCTGGCGGCCTCAGCCTGCTCCTGCTGCTGGGGATGATACTCGGCTGGCCGCATCTGGACGCGCTCGACCAGGGCCTGCTGACCCTGGTGCAGGAACAGCGCCAGGCGCACCTGGACAAGTGGATCGTGGTGCTGACGCGCCTCGGCGACTTCAACACCCAGCTGATCGCCGCCCTGGTGCTGTGCGGCCTGCTGCTGCTCGCCCGGCAATGGCGCCACCTGCTGTTTGCCGGTTCGACCCTGTTGTTCACCGCACTGGCCAATACCACCTTGAAGCATGGCTTTGCCCGCGCCCGCCCGGACATCCTCAGCGAGCCGCTGACCAGCTTCAGCTTTCCCAGTGGTCACAGCTCGGCAGCCTTCGCCTTCTTCCTGGTGCTGGGGGTGCTGGCCGGGCGCGGCCAATCCGCCCGCCTGCGCCTGGCCTGGCTGGTGGTAGCGGGCCTGCCGGCACTGGCCATCGCGCTATCGCGGGTCTATCTCGGCGTGCACTGGCCCAGCGACATCATCGCTGGCGCCGTGCTGGCCTCGGCCATGTGCGGCCTCAGCCTGACCTTCTGGCAACGTCATCAGGTGCTGCCAGCGCTGCCGGCGCGCCTGTGGTGGGTGGTACTGCCGGCCTGCCTGGCGGTGCTTGGCGGCATGGCCACCTGGCAGTTGTCAGCGGCTTTGCTGCGCTACAGCTATTGAAGTCAGGCCTCGCCCTGGAGCTGATCGAGCAGTGCATGCAGGCGCTCCAGACGCAAGGTGGGGTCGCACTGCTGCAGCAGTTCGAGCTTTTGCAGCGGATCCAGAGGCAGCAGGTAGGCGAGCTGATTGGCCAGTTGCTGTTGACCGCCAACCAGGCTGGCCATGCCCAGCCCGGAGACCAGTGGGTGTTCGGCCAGGGCCGTGAGCAAGGCGGCGAGGTCGGCATGCTCGGGCAGCAGGGGCTGATCGGCCTGCTCGCCCAGCCAGGCCACCTCGGCGATGGTCAACTGATCGGGCAGCACCTGCGCGCGCTCCACGCGAAAGCGCCGCCCGCCCTCGACACGAATGCCGAGCAAGCCGTTGGGCCGCTGCTGAAAATCGCGCACCAGGGCCTCGCAGCCGATGCTGGCAAACCGGCTGGCGGCCTCACCCACTTCTTCCCCCTCGACGATGCACACCACGCCGAAGCCACTGCCCTGCTTCATGCAGCGACTGATCATGTCCAGGTAACGTGCCTCGAATAGCTGCAGATCGAGCATGCAGCCGGGAAACAGCACGGTATTGAGTGGAAACAGAGGCAGGTTCATCGGCAGGCGACCTTGCGCAGCATATCGGTGCTGCGCAGTGTGCCAGAGAGCAGCGGTCGACTCACACCAGCAAAGCGATGGCCAGGGGCAGCAACACGGCAGTGATCACCCCCATCAGGCTCATGGCCAGGGCGGCGAAGGCGCCACACTCGTCGCCTTCCTGCAGGGCCCGCGCCGTGCCCACGGCATGCGCGGTGATGCCCAGCGCCATGCCCTGGGCCGCCGGATGTCGCACCCGGCACAAACGCAGCACGGACGGCCCGACCATGGCGCCGATGACCCCGGTGATCATCACGAACACCGCTGCCAGCGCGGCGATGCCGCCAATCTGATCGGCCACCAGCATGGCGATCGGCGAGGTCACCGATTTCGGCGCCATGCTCATCAGCATCAGGTGCTCGGCACCGAACAGCCAGGCCAGCCCCACCCCCAGCACGGTGGCCAGGGTACCGGCCAGCCCCAGAGTCAGGATGATCGGCCAGAACAACTGGCGGATGCGCCGCAGGTTCAGGTACAGCGGCACGGCCAGGGCCACGGTGGCCGGGCCGAGCAACAGGGTCAGTGCGGCTACGCTGTTCTTGTACTCGGCGAAGCTCAGGCCACTGAGCAGGAGAATACCGATCACTGTGAGCATGGACACCAGCACCGGCTGCAGGAATACCCAACGGGTGCGTTCGTAGGCGGCCATGGCGAGCTGGTAGGCCCCCAGGGTGATACCGATACCGAACAGCGGATGATGGATCAGCGCCTGCCACGCGCCCTGCCAATCGAGGCTCATGCTTCCTCCCGACCTTGCTGGCGCTCGATCAGTTTCTGCATCAGCCAGCCGGCGAACGCCACCGACAGCAGCAAGGACAGCAGCAAAGCACCGGCCACCGCCCAGAAGTCCTCGGCGATATCGCTGGCATAGGCCATCACCCCCACCGCAGGCGGCACCAGAATCAGCGGCAAGTACTTGAGCAGGCTGCTGGAGGCCACACTCAGAGGCTCGCCCACCTCGCCACGCAGCATGAGAAAGACGAACAGCAACAGCATGCCGAGGATCGGCCCGGGCAGCATGGGCAAGAACAGTACGTTGAGGACGGTGCCGAGCAGCTGGCACAACACCAGCCAGGACAGGCCGCGAAGCAACATGAACAGGATCTCCAAACGACGAGCGATGACTACAGCCCAACCAAGGAAGGGGATTGTGGTCATCCGTGAAGGCAAGTCAGCAATTATAGGGCGCCTCTAAAAACGTAGGCGAGGCAGCCAGCACAAGGCAAAAACAGGCGAAAAAGCGCAGTTTACGCGTTGTAAATGAGCATTTTGAGCCTGTTTTTAACGCAGCGATGGCAACGCAGGTAGTTTTTAGAGGTGCCCTATAGGGGCTCTGGCCCCTGTATTGCTTATTCAACCTGGTCTATGCCGTGTCATTCAGGGCGCGGCGGCAGGGTTGACCGGGCGATAGCCCCATGATGATCTACCCTCAGGACATCACGCCAACAACAAGAACACCCGCGTCTTCAAGGAGAAACCATGCAGTTAGTCCCCGTTGCAGAACTCAAGGATCATGTCGGCAAGGAACTGGGCAAGTCCGACTGGCTGACTATCGATCAACAGCGCATCAACCAGTTCGCCGAATGCACCGGCGACCATCAGTTCATCCACGTCGACCCGGAAAAAGCCAAGCACACGCCATTCGGCGGCACCATCGCCCATGGTTTCCTGTCGCTGTCGCTGATTCCCATGCTGATGGAGGGCATTATGGTGCTGCCCCAGGGCCTGAAGATGGCGGTCAACTATGGCCTGGACAGCGTGCGTTTCATCCAGCCGGTGAAGGTCGACTCGCGCGTGCGCCTGGTGGTGACCCTGACCGACGTCAGCGAGAAAAACCCCGGTCAGTGGCTGCTCAAGGCCCGCGCCGTGCTGGAGATCGAAGGCCAGGAAAAGCCGGCCTACATCGCCGAACCGCTGACCCTCTGCTTCGTCTGATCCAGAAATCGTCGTTTCGCCACGAAACGACGGCGCCGCCAACGCGGGCCTTGCGGCCCGCCATTCTTCGCACCTGGAATGTGCACGGCTACAGCACGAGCCGACAAGCATGGGGCATACTGCGTGCCGATGCTCTCGACCAGGATGTCCGTCATGATTTCGCCCACCCTGCGCCTTGCCCCTCTCTGTCTGAGCCTGCTGCTCGCTGCCTGCGACGATGTGCGCCAGGTACTGCCGCCCGATGCCGTGCTGCCCGATGGTGCGCAGTACCGTGGCGAGGTGGTCAATGGCCTGCTGCAAGGGCCAGGGCGGCTTGACTACCGCAATGGCAGCTGGTTCACCGGCCAGTTCAAGGACGGCCAACTGGAAGGCCCTGGTGAATGGCAAGGGCCAGGCGGCGAGCACTATCAGGGCGACTTCCATGAAGGCATGTTCCACGGCCAGGGCACCCTGACGTATCCCGATGGCAGCCGCTACGAGGGCGGTTTCGCGCGCAACCGTTTCAGTGGTGAAGGCCTGCTGGAGCAAGCCGGGCAGAAATATCAGGGCGAATTCCGCGATGACCGTTTCCACGGTCTGGGCACCCTGGAGCTGGCCGATGGCAGCAGCTTCCAGGGGCAATTCGTCGATGGCCAACCGAAGGGCCAGGGTGTGCGCAAGGACGCCTACGGCAACCAGTTCAGCGGCCAGTTCAGCCAGGGCCTGCTGGATGGCCAGGGCAGCTACGGCAACGCCGATGGCGACACCTACAGCGGCGGCTTCAAGGGTGGCGAGTTCCACGGCAAAGGGCGCTACCAGAGCGCCAGCGGCGACGTCTGGGCCGGCGAGTTCGTCGAGGGCGTGATGCAGGGCGAGGGCGAATACGTCGGTGCCGATGGCAGCCGCTACCTCGGCCAGTTCGAGGACTGGCAGTACGCCGGCGAAGGCCTCCTGACCCTGGCCGACGGCAGTGTCTACCAGGGCCATTTCGCCGATGGCCAATACAGTGGCAAGGGCACCCTCACCCTGGCCGATGGCACACGCCAGGCCGGCACCTGGCAGCGCGGTCGGCGAATACGCGACGAACAGGGTCGTCGCCTGCCGGACAGCCTCGAGCTGGGTCTGCTCGATCAGGGCCGTCTGCTCGACGAGGCCATCGCGGCCATTCCCGCCTCCACGCCAGCACGCGAACTCTACGCCCTGACCCTGGCCGGCGACGGGAAGCAGAGCGTGTTCATGCGCGAGGCCGATTACGTCAGCCGGATGCTGCGCGAGCGCTTCGGTGCCCATGGCAGCATCAGCCTGGTCAACCACCGCGACCACCTCGCCGACCGCCCCCTGGCCACCCGCGAGAACCTGGCCCGCGCCGCCCAGGCCCTGGCCGAACGCAGCGGCGCAGAAGACCTGGTGTTCATCTACCTGACCAGCCACGGCTCGCGCCACCACGAACTGAACCTCGACCTGCCGCGCCTGCAGCTCGACGATCTGCCGGCCAGCGAGCTGGCGGCCGTGCTCGCCCCCTTGAAGGATCGCTACAAGGTGGTGGTGATCTCCGCCTGCTACTCCGGCGGTTTCATCCCACCACTGAAAGACGACAAGACCCTGGTGATGACCGCTGCACGCGCCGACCGAGTGTCCTTTGGCTGCAGCGAGGAAAACGACTTCACCTACTTCGGCCGCGCCCTGTTCGCCGAGGCCCTGGGCGAGACCGACAATCTCGAGCGAGCCTTCGAGCTGGCCAAGGAACGGGTCGCCGAACGCGAGCAGAGCGATGGCTTCGAGCCCTCCGAACCGCAAATCTGGGCACCGCGCGAGGTGCTCCAGCAATGGCGCAATCTGCGCCAGAGCCAGGCCGAGCGCGCCTTGAACGCCGTGGCCAGCAAAGCCGTAAACCATTAAGCTGGCTCTAACGGACAAGAGACCCCTGCATGCACCTGACCCCACAGCACATTCTCATCGCAGGCGCCACCGGCCTGACCGGCGAGCACCTGCTCGACCGCCTGCTCAGCGAACCCACCATAGCCCGCGTGCTAGCGCCTACCCGCCGCCCGCTGGCCACGCACCCGCACCTAGAAAACCCGGTCGGAGACCTCGCCGAGTTGCTGCCGAGCCTGAGCGGCCCGGTGGACACCGCCTTCTGCTGCCTGGGCAGCACCATCAAGCAGGCTGGCTCGCAGGAGGCCTTCCGTGCGGTCGACCATGACCTGATCCTGGCTTTCGCCCGCCGCGCTCGCGAACTTGGCGCCCGCCATCTGGTGGTGATCAGCGCACTCGGCGCCAACCCCGGTTCCTCGGTATTCTACAACCGCGTCAAGGGGGAAACCGAAGAGGCGCTGAAAGCCATGGGCTGGCCACAACTGACCATCGCCCGCCCTTCCTTGCTGCTCGGCACCCGGCATGAGTTTCGTCTCGGCGAGCGCCTGGCCGCGCCGCTGCTGCGCTGGCTGCCGGGCAAGTACCGGGCCATCGATGCCTGCGTACTGGCCCGTGCCCTGTGGCGCCTGGCGCTGGAAGAACAGGACGGTACCCGCGTGATCGAATCGGCCGATCTGCGCCGTCTGGGGCGCTGAGGGAATGGCAAGCCTGATCGTGGCGCTACAGAGCGCCGACATGCTGGAAATCGATGGCCTGCACGCCTGGCAGTTCGAGCTGGACGACGGCCTGCTGAGCGACCCGCAGGCCAATGCCGGGCAGCCGCTGCTGTGGATCGAATGCATGGACGGCCGCACCCGGCGCACCTGGCAATTCAGCCTGGCGGCCGTACAGGCCGCGCGGCACGAAGTCTCCAGCGATAGCTGGCAACTTGAGGATGAACACGGCAGCCATCGACTCAAGTGCTTCGCAGCCTTCTGCGGTGACAACCTCGAAGACGATGCTTAGGGTCTGTTGCCGTTTCGTCATGAGCGCACAGTAACAGCCCCTGGAGCGAAACGAGCCGGATCGCGCCGCGAAAACGAGGCATCTACCGGCCAAGTGCCAGCAAAGGCCTTGACGTGCCGGGCATGCAGCGAGAGCATGGCCCCTTCGTTCAGACGTGGTTGCCACCACAGGGCGCAGCATGACGAAAACGCGCTTGGCCCGCAGGAAGCTGGCAGTGGTGAAGTCGCCATCTCGACAGACCTGGGGAAACGCTTCATGAGCCTGGCCTCTGTACGCGCCTTCTTTGCCGCCAAGGCACCCGACATCGCCATCATCGAGCTGGAGACCAGCACCGCCACGGTGGCGCTGGCTGCCGAAGCCCATGGCGTATCGCCGGGACAGATAGCCAAGACCCTGGCCTTTCGCATCGCCGAGCGCGACCTGCTGATCGTCGCCCGTGGCGATGCACGCATCGACAACCGCAAAATGAAGGAATGCTTCGGCGCCAAGGCGCGCATGCTCGACGCGCAGACCGTCATCGAGCTGACCAGCCATCCGGTTGGCGGCGTCTGCCCGTTCGGCCTGGCTACTCCCTTGAGCGTCTACTGCGACCGTTCGCTGCTGGCCTTCGACGAAGTGCTGCCCGCCGCCGGCGCCACCCACAGCGCCGTGCGTATCGCCCCGCAGCGCATGGCCGAACTGGTGGATGCCGAGTGGATCGACGTGTGCCAGGAAGTGGAAACGGAGCCCTGCTGAACGGGTCAACCTACCCGTAGGGTGCGCCGTGCGCACCGAAACATTGCGGATTGACTCAAGGCAACACAGCGCCGCAGAAAACCGGTGCGCACAGCGCACCCTACGGCGTCATAGCCGCCTCAAGCCTTATCCTACAACCCGCCGCTGACACCCAGGCTCACACCGAGGGCCGCAGCCAGCGAGAACGGCAACAACAGGGTATCGAGCAGGGCGCTGGCCGGCAGATCCAGCCCGGCATATCGCGGCGCCTCGGCGCCGAAACGCTCCAGCGGGCAGCAGCCACCCCGGATGGCGTACCAGTCCAGCCGCGTGCCGGCATACACCACCGGTGCGCCCGGCTTGGCCGCATCCAGCGTGCGCACGGTAGCGCAGCCGGTGAGGCTCAGCAGCGCCAAGCCGACCAGCAGCGCCTGCCTCATCCGCGCGTAACCCGGATCTCGACCAACTTGCCGTCGAGAAAGCGCAGGTAACGATACATGCCGTTGCTTGGCCCGTAGACCCACTGCTCCACCGTTACGCCGCCACCTTGCGGACTGCTGGGTGGGATCACCTCGCGGTGGTCAGGCTCGCCGCATTTGCGTCGGACATCCACCGTCAGATCGCCCTCGTTTATCAGCATAGTGCCGCAGCGCATCGAAGCCTGCGCAGCAGGCATCATAGAAAGGGCCAACAGGCAGCCCAACAGGTAACGATTGGCCATGGACATGGATCTCCCTATTCGTCCGATACCAGATGATGCTCGCCCCACCGGGGCAGCATGTCCTGGGGGATGCCCAGGCAATTGAGAATGCGCGCGACGACGAAATCCACCAGATCATCCAGCGTCTGCGGCTGGTGATAGAAGCCGGGCGAGGCCGGCAGGATGGTCACGCCCAGGTTCGACAGCTTGAGCATGTTCTCCAGGTGGATGCTGGAATACGGCGCCTCGCGCGGCACCAGAATCAACTGGCGACGCTCCTTCAAGGCCACATCCGCGGCGCGCTCGATCAGGTTGTTGCAGGCGCCCGTGGCGATGGCCGACAGAGTGCCGGTGCTGCAGGGCACCACCACCATGGCGGTCGGCGCACCGGAGCCGGAGGCCGCTGGCGCCATCCAGTCTTCCTTGCCATAGACGCGCACCTGCCCAGGCGCCGCGCCGGTGTACTCGGTGAGAAACTGCGCCATGGCCTGCGGCTTGGCCGGCAGCACCACGTCGGTTTCGGTGGCCATCACCAGTTGTGCGGCCTTGGAGATCAGGAAGTGCACTTCGCGATCTTCCTGCACCAGGCAGTCGAGCAGGCGCAGGCCGTATTGCGCGCCAGAGGCGCCGGTCATGGCCAGGGTGATTCTCTCAGGGCCTGACATTTATCCCTCCAGGGCCTTGGCCAGCTTGCCGTGCAGACCGCCAAAGCCACCATTGCTCATGACCACCACCTGGGTGCCGGGGCGCGCCAGGGTCTTCACGCCGTCGATGATCGACTCCAGCGAGTCGCACACCCGCGTCGGGTTGCGTGCCTGGGCCACGGTGGCGGCCAGATCCCAGCCCAGATTGGGCGGCGCATACCAGAACACCGCATCGGCCTGTTCGGCAGACTCGGCCAGGCCGTCGCGGTGGGCGCCGAGCTTCATGGAATTGGAACGTGGCTCGATCACCGCAATCACCTGAGTGTTATCACCGACGCGCTTGCGCAGGCCATCCAGGGTGGTGGCGATGGCGGTGGGGTGATGAGCGAAATCGTCGAAAATGGTCACGCCATTCACCTCGGCAACCTTTTCCATGCGCCGCTTGGCGTTGATGAACTGGCCCAACGCCTCGATCCCCAATGCCGGTACCACGCCGACATGGCGCGCCGCCGCCAGCACGGCCAGGGCGTTGGCGACGTTGTGCTGGCCGGTGAGGTTCCACTGCACAGTGCCCTCGACCTTGCCGTCGAAACTCACCTCGAAGCGCGAGCCGTCGGCACTGAGCAGGCGCGCCTGCCACTGGCCGCCCTCGCCAGTAGTCTGCACCGGCGTCCAGCAACCCATCTCGATCACCCGCGCCAGCGCGGTTTCGCGGGCCGGGTGGATGACCAGACCTTCGCTGGGAATGATGCGCACCAGATGGTGGAACTGCCGCTCGATGGCCGCCAGATCCGGGAAGATATCCGCATGGTCGAATTCCAGGTTGTTGAGGATGGCCGTGCGCGGGCGGTAATGGACGAACTTGCTGCGCTTGTCGAAGAAGGCGCTGTCGTACTCGTCGGCCTCGACCACGAAGAACGGCGTGTCGCCCAGGCGCGCGGAAATCCCGAAGTTCTGCGGTACGCCACCGATCAGAAAGCCCGGGCTCATGCCGGCATGCTCCAGCACCCAGGCCAGCATGCTCGAGCTGCTGGTCTTGCCATGAGTGCCGGCCACCGCCAGCACCCAGCGCCCCTGCAGCACGTGATCGGCCAGCCACTGCGGGCCGGAGACATAGGGCAGGCCCTTGTTCAGCACGTATTCGACCGCCGGATTGCCCCGGCTCATAGCGTTGCCCACCACCACCAGATCGGGCGCCGGCTGCAGGTGCGCCGGGTCGTAACCCTGCATCAGCTCGATGCCCTGAGCTTCGAGTTGGGTACTCATGGGTGGGTAGACGTTGGCATCGGAGCCGGTGACGCGGTGGCCAAGCTCCTTGGCCAGAACGGCCAGCGAGCCCATGAAGGTGCCGCAGATGCCGAGAATATGGATATGCATGGATGACCTCGATACGTGCCCTGTTGAGGGCCTTGGCGCAATGGCGGCAGGTTAGCACAGCGCCGACGCCATGGCCGTCGCTGCCGCCGTTTGACCGAAGCGGGCGGATAAAGATCGCCGCCGCGGTAACGGCATCACGAAGCCAGGATGGACAAAAGGGGCTTGCCAAAAATCCGCTATTCGCCCTAGGCTCGACTGGTCTGACCGGTAATACCACAACAATGAATAGTGTTCGCTGTCGACGCCTCTTCAGGGAGCGCCACGAACCTACCGAACGGAGACCCCCGCCATGCTGCTCAAGCTTTGCTCCCGCTCGATATTCCTGCAGGTCATCATCGGCCTGATACTCGGCATCCTCGTCGGGGTCGCCCTGCCGGATCTGTCATCGCAGCTCAAGCCGCTCGGCGACGGCTTCATCAAGCTGATCAAGATGCTCATTGCACTGATCGTCTTCTGCGTCGTGGTCAACGGCATCTCCGGCGCCGGCGATCTGAAAAAGGTGGGGCGCATCGGCCTGAAATCGGTGATCTACTTCGAGGTGCTGACCACGGTCGCGCTGGTCATCGGCCTGGCCGTGGCCTATGGCCTGGGCCTTGGCTCCGGCGCCAACATCGACCTCGCCAACCTGTCTGGTAACGATGCAGCGGCCTTGAGCTCAGGCGCCCATCTGCACGGCCCGATCGAGTTCATCCTCGGCCTGATTCCCACCTCGGTGTTCAGCGCCTTCGCCGAGAACAATATTCTCCAGGTGCTGCTGTTCGCCGTGCTGTTCGGCAGCGCCCTGAACCTGGTGGGCGAGCAGGCGGCTGGGCTATCGAAGCTGATCGGCGAGGTCAGCCACGTGATCTTCCGCATCATGGGCATGATCGTGCGCCTGGCGCCCATCGGCGTGTTCGGCGCGGTGGCCTTCACCACCAGCCGCTACGGCCTGGAATCCCTGAGCCACCTGGGTGCACTGGTGGCGGTGTTCTACCTCACTTGCATCCTCTTCGTGGTACTGGTGCTGGGCAGCGTCTTGCGTGTGTGTGGCCTGCCATTGCTGCCGTTTCTGCGTTATTTCCGCGAGGAACTGGTGATCGTCTTCGGCACGGCCTCCTCCGACGCCGTGCTGCCGCAGGTGATGCGCAAGCTGGAACGCCTCGGCATTCGCAGCTCCACCGTCGGCCTGGTGATTCCCACCGGCTATTCCTTCAACCTGGACGGCTTTTCCATTTACCTGACCCTGGCTGTGGTGTTCATCGCCCATGCCACGGGCACGCCACTTTCGTTTGGCGATTTGCTGACCATCCTGCTGGTGTCGCTGGTGACCTCCAAGGGCGCCCACGGCATTCCCGGCTCGGCGCTAGTCATCCTCGCCGCCACCCTCAGCGCCGTACCGGCCATCCCTGCTGCCGGGCTGGTGCTGGTACTCTCGGTGGACTGGTTCATGGGCATCGGCCGGGCGCTGACCAACCTCACCGGCAACTGCGTCGCCACCGTGGCCATCGCCCGCTGGGAGAACGACATGGATCTCGAGCATGCCCAACAGTGCATCGCCAATCCGGCCCAGGCCAGCGCCGACGAAGCGCGCGCACAACTGGCGCGCCCGGGCAGCACGGATGCCTGACGGCCTGCAGGCTCAATACAGAGGAAAGGCTCAGTGTTCGCATCATCCAAACGGCTCAACGCCATCGTGCAGAAGCTACTCGAGCCCATAAAGCGTGGGCAGTGGCCGGCCGGGCAGATGCTACCCGGGCAGCGTGAACTGGCCGAGCAACTGCAAATCAGCCGACCAAGCCTGCGCGAAGCCATCACCGTGCTGGAAACCCTCGGTGTGCTGCGCTCCCTGCCCGGCAAGGGGGTGCTGGTGCTCGACGCACCGCAGCCCGTCGATGTTGCGGCAACGCAGGCCAGTGCCAGGGCCGCCACCCTAGAGAACGTGCTGCAACTGCGCTACGCCCTGGAGCCCTTCATCGCCGGCCTGGTAGCGCAGTCGGTGGACGACAACGCCCTGAGCCAGTTGCGGCTGCTGGTCATGGACATGCGCGAGGCCGTCGAGGATCGCGACCCGCCGGCGTTGGCCAGTGCCTACACGGCCTTTCATCGCAAGCTGGTCGCCATCACTTCCAACCCCATCTTCCTCAGCGTCTCTCAGCAAACCGCCGGGGCGCTGGAGCAGAGCGAAGGCCCGGTTCTGCGTGAACCCGAACACGCCGAGCAGATTCTCGAGGAACACGAAAGCATCCTGCGCGCCATCCGCCGCCGCGACAGCGAGCTGGCCAGCCGCGCCATGCGCCAGCACATCCTCAACGAAGGCAGCCGCCTCGGCCTGCAGTTGCAGCTACCCGCCACCTGAGCCCACCGGCCTGGAAGCCTCGCTGCCCCGCAACTCAGACGCTCTGCATCCCTGCGCATAAAATCAAACGCTTGCTTGGATTGCGCTTTCAACTGGCTTTGAGGCAGCATCGACAGGCCTGCCACACAACAACTCCAGCCCACCACAGAAGTCGAGGCCCGCCATGCGCATCGTCCAAGCCACCCTGGAGCACCTGGATCTGTTGACCCCGCTGTTCGTCAAATACCGCGAGTTCTACAACGAACTGCCGTTCCCGGAGTCCTCGCGCAAATTCCTCGAGAAGCGCCTGCGCCGCAAGGAATCGGTGATCTACCTGGCCCTGGCCGACGATGAAGACAAACTGCTCGGCTTCTGCCAGCTCTACCCCAGCTACTCCTCGCTGTCGCTCAAGCGCGTGTGGATTCTCAACGACATCTACGTGGCCGAAGACGCACGCCGCCAACTGGTGGCCGACCGCCTGCTGCACACCGCCAAGCAGATGGCCAAGGACACCAACGCCGTGCGCATGCGCGTGGCCACCAGCCGTGACAACGAGGTGGCGCAGAAGGTCTACGAGTCCATCGGTTTCCACGAGGACGAGCAGTTCAAGAACTATGTGCTGCCCATCAACGAAGACTGACTCGCCAGCCGCGCTGGCTTGCCGCAAGCGGCCAGCGCTCTCATGATTGTCGGGTTTTCAACCGCGAAGCTCTCCCCATGTGGTCACTCAAGGCCTGGCGCCGTCGTCGCACCCTCGAACGCAACCCGGTCGCTGCCGAGCACTGGGCCGCAGTGCGCCAGCGCCTGGCGATTCTCGACGGCCTCGACGAGCTGGAGCTGCAGCGCCTGCGCGAACGCGCCGTGCTGTTCCTGCACGACAAGCACCTGACCGCCCTGCCCGGCCTCGAGCTCGGCCCGGTCGAGCATCTGCTGCTGGCCACCCAGGCGCAGTTGCCGCTGCTGAACCTGGAGGAGCTCGACTGGTATCGCGGCTTTCACGAGATAGTCCTGTATCCCGACGATTTTCTCAGCCCTCAACGCCACCGCGACGCCGCCGGTATCGAGCACGAATGGGACGACGCGCGCAGCGGCGAAGCCTGGCTGCAAGGCCCGGTGATCCTCGCCTGGCCCGGCGTCGAGACCAGCGGCGGCTGGGAGGGTTACAACCTGGTGATCCATGAGCTGGCGCACAAGCTGGACATGCTCGACGGCAGCGCCAATGGCCTGCCACCGCTGCACCGCGACATGCGCGTGCAGGACTGGGCTAACGCCATGCAAGGCGCCTATGACGCGCTGAACGCCGAGCTGAACGCCAACCTCGAAGCCGAAACCGCCATCGACCCCTATGCCGCCGAAGACCCGGCGGAGTTCTTCGCCGTGACCAGCGAATACTTCTTCAGCGCTCCGGATCTGCTGGCGCATGCTTTCCCCGAGGTTTACCGGCAACTGGCGCTGTTCTACCGCCAGGACACCCTGGCCCGCTTGCAGCGACTGCAGGCGGAACACCCTGACTACCAGAGGGTCGAAACCGCGACCAATGCCTGAGACCAATTGCTAATTAGGCTGACGTAGTAACGCCACGCGAATCTGCCTATAATGCGCCCCACTTTTTGGCCCTCCCTGGGAGTTCCCCCATGAGCTACAGCAAGATCCCGGCTGGCAAAGACCTGCCGAACGACATCTACGTTGCCATCGAAATCCCGGCCAACCACGCGCCGATCAAATACGAAATCGACCATGACACCGACTGCCTGATGGTCGACCGCTTCATGGCCACGCCGATGTTCTACCCGGCCAACTACGGTTTCATCCCGCACACCCTGGCCGACGACGGCGACCCCCTCGACGTGCTGGTCGTGACCCCTTACCCGGTCGCACCGGGTTCGGTGATTCGCGCCCGTCCGGTGGGCGTACTGCACATGAGCGACGAAGCCGGCGGCGACGCCAAGCTGGTTGCCGTACCGCACGACAAGCTGACCGTTCTGTACAAGGACGTTCAGGAATACACCGACCTGCCCGCGCTACTGATCGAGCAGATCAAGCACTTCTTCGAGAACTACAAGGATCTGGAGAAGGGCAAGTGGGTCAAGGTAGAAGGCTGGGGCGGCGCTGAAGAAGCCCGCGGCCTGATCAACAAGGCAGTCGCGGCATACCAGAAGTAAGCCCTGACACCTCCGAAAAGCCGGCCACAAGCCGGCTTTTTTATTGTCTTTCCTAGGGTCTGTTGACGTTTCGCTCGCGGCCGCGACGGAGCCAGTTTTTGCGTGGGGCTAGGCGCGAGACGCGAAGTTTGGTCGCCCAAATGAGCCGTCGAGTAACGACGCGCCACGCAAAAATTGGCCCGCCCCTTCGGGTTGCGCGGCAAATTGCGCCATGCGTCGTTGCAGGATTTGGCAAGGGAACGACCATTACCTGCATCCTGCGCCTAGCTTGGCGCAATTTGGCGCAGCAACGCGGTTCGCGCCGAAACGTCAACAGACCCTAATCTTTTCGCATTGCGCCATCGCAGCTTTTCACGCCAGCCGCTGCGAGACCGCTATGCTGTAAATCGACACTCGCAGGGATCAGCCAGGGCACCGAGAACGATGATGAACCTGACCTTACGTAACCGAATCATTGCCAGCTTCACACTGGTCATCGCCATCCTGGCTCTGCTCGCCGCCGCCTCCTATCTGCGCCTCAAGCATATCGAGAACAGCACGCAGAGCATGCTCAGCGACTCCGTGCCGGGCGCCTATTACGTCAGCAAGGCGCAGAATGAGTGGGCTCGGCACATGCTGGAGACCCGCCGCACCCTGATCGATGCCATCAGCGGCAGCAACGTCGACAAGCTCGGTGCCCATCTCGAAGCCTTCGGCCAGATCGAAGCTGAGCTCGATGACTTGCTCGCGCTCTACCAGAAAACCATCCGCGAAGAGAGCGACAAGGCCCTGTTCGAGGCGTTCGAGGCGCAGCACGAGCAGTACATGACCCGCCATGGGCAACTGCGCGAACTGCTCCGTCAGGGCGCGCCCCAGGAGGCCAGCGCCTTCAGTTTTCAGAACGTGTTTCCCGCCTGGGACAAGGGGCAGAAGACCCTAGACGATCTGATCGAAAGCAATCGACTGCAATCGGATCGTGCCGCCAATGGCATCCGCGACGAAGTGCTCGGCCTGGAGGTCGACCTGCTAATGGCCATCCTCCTCGCCGTGCTCGCCGCAGCCGTTTGCGGTTGGCTGCTGATGCGCGCCATCACCCAGCCGGTGGAACGCATCGTCACCACCCTCAAGACACTCGAGAGCGGTGACCTGTCGGCGCGCCTCGACCTGCAACGGCGCGACGAATTCAACGCCATCGAGCTGGGTTTCAACAGCATGGTGGCCGAACTCAAGACCCTGGTCGGCAGCGCCCAGCGCTCCGCCGTGCAGATGACCACCTCGGTCACCGAAATCGCCGCCACCTCACGCCAACAGCAGGCCACCGCCACGGAAACCGCCGCCACCACCACGGAGATTGGCGCCACCTCGCGGGAGATCGCCGCCACCTCGCGCGACCTGGTGCGTACCATGGGCGAGGTGTCCGACAACGCCGAGCAGACCTCCATCCTCGCCGGCACCGGGCAACTTGGCCTGGCACGCATGGAAGAGATCATGCATCAGGTGATGGGCGCCGCTGACGTGGTCAATGGCAAGCTGTCGATCCTCAATGAGAAGGCCGGCAACATCACCCAGGTGGTCACCACCATCGTCAAGGTGGCCGACCAGACCAACCTGCTGTCGGTAAACGCCGCCATCGAGGCGGAGAAGGCCGGCGAATACGGCAAGGGCTTCGCCGTGGTGGCGGTGGAAGTGCGCCGCCTGGCCGACCAGACCGCCGTGGCCACCTACGACATCGAGCAGATGGTGCGCGAGATCCAGTCCGCCGTGTCGGCCGGAGTGATGGGCATGGACAAGTTCTCCGAAGAGGTGCGTCGCGGCATCGGTGAGATGACCCAGATGGGCGACCAGCTCAGCCAGATCATCCAGCAGGTGCAGGCCCTGGCACCGCGCATCCAGATGGTCAACGAAGGCATGCAGGCGCAGTCCACCGGCGCCGAGCAGATCAACCAGGCGCTGGTGCAACTGAGCGAGGCCAGCAGCCAGACCGTCGACTCCCTGCGCCAGGCCGGCAGTGCCATCGACGAGCTGAACCAGGTGGCCAACAACCTGCGTGTTGGCGTCAGCCGCTTCAAGGTCTGAGCATGCAAGCCTCCAGCAAGGCGTCGGCCGGCGAACTGCACCTGCAGTTCCAGCTCGGCGAGGATCGCTATGCGCTCGCTGCCCGCATGGTGGTCGAGGTGCTGCCGCTGCGCCGCCTCAAGCAGATTCCCGAGACGCCGGACTGGGTCGCCGGCCTGCTCGCTCATCGCGGGCAGATGATCCCGGTGCTCGATCTCAGCCGCCGCGTGCTCGGCCGCCCAGCCCTGGCGCGCAGCAGCACGCGCCTGGTACTGGTGCATGTCGCCGTACGCCCAGGCACGCCGGATGCCGTACTGGGGCTGATTCTCGAACAGGCCACCAACACCCTGCGCCTGCCCGACGAGGCCTTCCAGCCCACGGGCCTGGAAGCAAGCCAGCCCGACTACCTCGGCCCGGTACAGGGCAAGGGCGCCGGCCTGATCCAGCGCATCGAGGTGAACGGCCTGCTCGATGCGGCCATGCGCGCCCTGCTGTTCCAGGCGCAGGAATGAGGCTGAAGGCATGATCGAGCACATCGAACGCCTGCTCAAAAGCCGTATCGGCCTGGACGCCGAGTCCATCGGTCGCAGCGTGATCGAGCGTGCCGTGCGCCAGCGCATGACGGCGCTCGGTCAGAGCACGCTGGAAGAATACTGGGCGGGCCTGGGCGGCTCGCCGCGCGAACAGCAAGCCCTGATCGAAGCCGTGGTGGTGCCGGAAACCTGGTTCTTCCGCTATCCCGAGTCCTTCACCGCGCTGGCCAGCCTGGCCCTCGAGCGTCTGCTGCCGCTGGCCGGCAGTCGCCCGCTGCGGCTGATCAGCCTGCCCTGCTCCAGCGGCGAGGAGCCCTACTCCATCGCCATGACCCTGCTCGACGCCGGTCTGCTGCCCGCACAGTTCCAGATCGACGCGCTGGACGTCAGCGACAAGGTGCTGGAACAGGCACGTCGCGGCCTGTATGGGCGCAACTCGTTCCGTGGCGAGCAACTGGCATTTCGGCAGCGCCACTTCCAGCAACAGGCCGATGGATATCTGCTCGATGCCCAGGTGCGTGACTGCGTCAGCCTGCGTACCGGCAACCTGCTGGATCCCGCGCTGTTCGCAGGGCAGTCCCCCTACGATTTCATCTTCTGCCGCAACCTGCTGATCTATTTCGACCGCCCCACCCAGGTGCGCGTGCTGGAGTCGCTCAAGCGCCAATTGCAGGAAGGCGGCACCCTGTTCATCGGCCCAGCCGAAGCCAGCCTGGCCAGCCAGAACGGCCTGCAGGCCATCGGCCGACAACAGACCTTCGCCTTCCGCCTGGCGCCACCCAGGCCGGCGCCCGCTCCCGTGCCGCGCCCCAGCACGCCGCCGCTGCGCCAGGCGCCGCTGCCGGCACCACGGCCCAGTGTCGCGCTGCGCCCGCGCCCCAGCCCGGCAGTGCAGGCACCGGTCGCACCTGCCAGCCAAGCGCGGGACATCTGGCAAGAGGTCGCCGCGCTGGCCAACGCCGGGCGCAGCGACGAAGCCCGACAACGCTGCGAGCAGCATCTGCAGGCACAGGGCCCCAGTGCCGAGGGCTACTATTGGCTGGGCCTGCTCAGTGATGTGCAAGGCAACGCCGAGCAGGCCTGCGCCTACTACCGCAAGGCCATCTATCTCGACCCGCAACATCGCGAGGCGCTCACCCACCTGGCCACGCACCTGCAAGCCCAGGGCGACGCCAGCGGTGCACAGCGCCTATATCGGCGTGCGCAGAACACGGAGGTAGGCAAGCGTGACTGAAATCCTGCTCGAACGGACGCAGGTGGACGACTGCTGGAACCGCATCGGCGTGTTCGGCGACAAGAGCTGCCCGCTCCTGGCGCGTCATATCCACTGCCGCAACTGCGAGGTCTACGGCGCCGCCGCCATCGCCCTGCTCGACCGCTACGGCAGCCTGCAGAACGAAGCCCCGGCAGAGGACGAAACAGAGGCGGTAGCAGCGCCGGTCGGCGAGCAGCGCTCGCTGCTGATCTTCCGTCTCGGCGAACAATGGCTGGGCATCGCCACGCGGCGCCTGGCCGAGGTGATGCCGGTGTCGCCGATCCACGTGCTGCCGCATCGCAACGAGCAAGGCCTGCTTGGGGTCACCAACGTTCGCGGCACACTGGTCGCCTGCCTGTCGCTGGCCGACCTGCTCGGCCTGCCGAGCCAGGCAGCGCCGAGCGACACTCGCCGAGTGATCCCGCGCATGCTGATTCTGCACAGCGAAAGCGGGCCGTTGGTGATCCCCGTGGACGAAGTCAGCGGTACCCAGCGCGTGCCGCTGGCACGCATCAGCAACCCACGCCACGAAGATAGCCGCGCCATCAGTCGCTTCAGCGCCGGAGTGCTGCAGTGGCAGGAACGCAGCATCACCGTACTGGATGACGACGCACTGCTACAGCACATGATCAGGAGCCTCGCGTGACACCGGATCAGATGAGGGATGCATCGCTGCTGGAACTCTTCCGCCTGGAGGCGGAGGCGCAGAAGCAGATGTTCGACAGCGGCCTGCTGACGCTCGAGCGCGACCCGGTCAATGCCGGGCAACTGGAAGCCTGCATGCGGGCAGCCCACTCGCTCAAGGGGGCCGCGCGCATCGTCGGCCTGGACAATGGCGTTCAGGTCGCCCATGTCATGGAAGACATGCTGGTAGCCGCCCAGGAACACCGGCTACGCCTGTCGCCGGAACATATCGACGCCCTGCTGCAGGGCTCCGACCTGCTCCTGCGCATCGGCCAAGCCCAGCCCAACGAGGCCCTCGACGCCGAGGTGGCCAGCCTGACCGCGCGCCTGCGCACGCTGTTCGGCCAGCCCGCAGCAGCCCCGACAGCGGCAACCGTGCCCAGCGCGACCGCCGCTCAAGGGCCGGCAAATCCTGCCGCTGCCGCGGCATCCAGCGAGCCACAGGCGGACGAACGCAACGCCCGAGTGCTGCGCGTATCGGCCGAACGCTTCGATCACCTGATCGACCTCTCCGGCAAGTCACTGGTGGAGTTCCAGCGCACCAAACCCTTGAGCGCAGCTCTGCAGCGTCTCAAACGCCAACAGGAAGCGGCGCGACGCACCCTTGAGTCACTGCGCGAACACCTGCTCGGCAGCGCGCTGGATGCCACCGCCCAGGCCCTGTTCAACGAGAGTCGCAACCTGCTGATCGAATGCCAGCAGCAGTTGCAGGCTCATCAGGAGTTGTTCGACGACTTCGTCTGGCATGGCGGCCAGCGCACCCAGCAGCTCTATGACCTGGCCCTGGCGGCGCGCATGCGCCCGTTTGCCGATGTCCTCGGCGGCCAGGCGCGCATGCTGCGTGATCTCGGCCGTTCGCTGGGCAAGCAGGTGCGCCTGGAGATCGAAGGCGACAACACCCAGGTCGACCGCGACGTGCTGCAACGCCTGGAAGCGCCACTGACCCACCTGCTGCGCAATGCCGTCGACCATGGCATCGAGCAGCCGACCGAGCGCACGCGCAAGGGCAAGGCGGAGGAAGGCTGCGTGCAACTGCGCGCCCGCCACCATGCCGGCATGCTGGTGCTGGAAGTCAGCGACGATGGCGCCGGCATCGACCTCGACCGCGTCGCCCAGGCCGTGGTGAACCGTCAGTTGGCCTCGGCGGAACAGGTGGCGCAGATGACCGAGGAAGAACTGCTGGCCTTCCTCTTCCTGCCCGGCTTCAGCCTCAGCCAGCAAGTCACCGAAGTCTCCGGGCGTGGCGTCGGCCTGGATGTGGTGCAGCACGAGATTCGCCGCATGCGCGGCAATGTCCGCCTGTTGCGCAGCCCACAGGCGGGCTGCCTGTTCCACCTCGAACTGCCGCTGACCCTGTCGGTGGTGCGTGCCCTGGTGGTGACCATCGGCGGCGAGGCCTATGCCTTCCCACTGGCACAGATCGAACGCATGCTGCGCCTGCCGCGCAGCGCCATCGTCCAGCTCGAAGGGCGCCAGCAGTTCTGGCTGGAGGACGAACATATCGGCCTGATCTCCGTCGCCCAATTACTGCAGCGCCCCGAAGCACAAGGCGAGCAGGACGACATCCCGATCGTGCTGATCCGTGATCGCGAGCGCTGCCATGGCCTGGCCGTGGAGGCCTTCGTCGGCGAGTACACCCTGGTGCTGATGCCACTCGACCCCCGCCTGGGCAAAGTGCGCGACGTGGCGGCAGGCGCCTTGCTGCACGATGGTACGCCGGTGCTGATCCTCGATGTCGATGACCTGCTCAACTCGGTGGGCAAACTACTCGGCACCGGCCACCTGCAGCGGGTCGACCATGGCGGCCAGGCGCGCCAGACACAGGCCAAGCGCGTGCTGGTGGTCGACGACTCGCTGACGGTGCGCGAACTGGAGCGCAAGCTGCTGCTCAGCCGCGGCTATCAGGTGGAAGTGGCCGTCGACGGCATGGACGGCTGGAACGCCCTGCGCGCCGGGCACTTCGACCTGCTGATCAGCGACATCGACATGCCGCGCATGGACGGCATCGAGCTGGTCACGCTGGTGCGCCAGGATCCGCGCCTGCGCTCGCTGCCGGTGATGGTGGTGTCCTACAAGGATCGCGAAGAGGATCGCCGCCGTGGTCTGGAGGCCGGTGCCGACTATTATCTGGCCAAGGCGAGCTTCCATGACGAAGCACTGCTCGATGCCGTACAAACCCTGATCGGTGAGGCCCGCGAATGAGGATCGCCATTGCCAATGACATGCCACTGGCCATCGAGGCCCTGCGCCGCGCGCTGGCCACGGAGCCGCAATACCAGGTGATCTGGGTAGCGGACAATGGCGAGGAAGCCGTGCGCCGCTGTCAGGAGGATCGGCCCGACCTGCTGCTGATGGACATGCTGATGCCCGGCATGGACGGCGTGCAGGCGACCCGCCTGATCATGCAGGACACCCCCTGCGCCATCCTCATCGTCACCTCCGATGTCGAGCGCAACATGACCCAGGTGTTCGATGCCATGGGCGCCGGCGCCCTGGACGTGGTCGCCGTGCCGTCGCTCGGCCCGCAACAGACGCTCGACGCGGCGACCCTGCGCCGCAAGATCCACAACATCGCCTGGATGATCGGCCACAAGACCTCGCGCTCGGTCAGACAGTCGCCTCTGAGCGGTAACGAGAACCGTGGCCGGAGCCTGGTGGCCATCGGCGCCTCCGCCGGTGGCCCGGCCTCGCTGGTGGAGCTGCTCAGGGAAATTCCCGCAGACTTTGCCTCCAGCATCGTGCTGGTTCAGCATGTCGACGAGGTGTTCGCCGCCGGCATGGCACAATGGCTGGCCAGCGAGTCGCAGATGCCCGTACGCCTGGCCCGGGACGGCGAAGCCCTGCAACCCGGCGCCGTCTTGCTGGCCGGCACCAACAATCATCTGTATCTGACCGAGCAGGGGCATCTGGAATATCGTCGCGAACCGCTCGATCAGGTCTATCGTCCCTCTATCGATGTGTTCTTCGAGAGCGTGGCCAGCCACTGGCGCGGCGAGGCGATCGGCGTACTCCTGACCGGCATGGGGCGCGACGGGGCACAAGGGCTGAAACGGATGCGCGAACGCGGCTTCCACACCATCGCCCAGGATCAGGCCAGCAGTGCCGTGTATGGCATGCCCAAGGCCGCCGTGGCGCTGGATGCTGCGGTCGAAGTCCTGCCACTGGGCAGGATCGCGGCGCGCCTGGTCGAGCGACTGGGCTGAGCGCCTTCAACATTCACATATTGGCGGAGACAAGGTAATGCAACGGCCCATAGGGGACTCCAACCCGCACCATGGCATGCACGAGCAGCCCATGATGGTGCTGCTGGTCGATGATCAGGCCATGATCGGCGAGGCCGTGAGACGGGCGCTGAGCGCAGAGAGCGACATCGACTTCCACTTCTGCTCCGACCCGCAGCAGGCACTGAGCGTGGCGCAGCAGATCAAGCCGACGGTGATCCTGCAGGATCTGGTCATGCCCGGCATCGACGGCCTCGAACTGCTCGGCCAATATCGCGCCACCCCGGGCCTGCGCGACGTACCGATCATCGTGCTGTCGACCAAGGAAGATCCCCAGGTCAAGAGCGCCGCCTTCAGCGCAGGCGCCAACGACTATCTGGTCAAGCTGCCGGACGTGATCGAACTGCTGGCACGCATTCGCTACCACTCGCGCTCCTACCTCACCCTGCTGCAGCGCGACGAAGCCTACCGGGCGCTGCGCGAGAGCCAGCAGCAATTGCTCGACACCAACCTGGTGCTGCAGCGGCTGATCAAGTCCGACGGCCTGACCGGCCTGGCCAACCGCCGCTATTTCGATGAGTACCTGGAAATCGAATGGAGCCGCGCCATGCGCGAGCAAAACGAGCTGTCGCTGCTGATGATCGATGTGGACTATTTCAAGGCCTACAACGACCAGTACGGCCATGTGGAAGGTGACGACGTGCTGCGCCGCGTCGGTGACACCCTGCGCGCCAGTTGTTCACGCTCCAGCGACCTGGCCGCACGCTATGGCGGCGAGGAATTCGCCGTGATCATGCCCAGCACCGCAGCCGGCGGTGCGCGCCTGCAGGCCGAGAAGATCCGCCGCGCCGTGGAGGCGCTGGGCATTCCCCATGACCTGCCCACGCCAGGTTCGTCGATCAGCGTCAGCATCGGCCTCGCCACCTTGCGACCGGCGATGGGCAGCGAGCCGCTGAGCCTGGTGATCAAGGCGGACGAAGGGCTCTACCTGGCCAAGCACAGCGGCCGCAACCGCGTCGCGCAGGTCAGCGACCAGGCGTGAGTGCAGTCCCGGATTGCATCCGGGCTACGCCATTGCTGGATGGGCGCAGGCTATTCGGGCGCCCACTCCACGTAGCCTTTGCGGATTTTCTCCTCGATCAGCTTCGCGCGCTCCCTTTCTGCTTTTTCGATGCTGTCGAATGTCTTGATCAGCGTTTGCCCCTTGTTGCCCAGGCGCCCGAAGCAAATGGTTAGCTCATCACCCTGCACCGCGACCTTCCAGAACTTGGCCGAGTTACCTTGCGTGAAACGGAATTCACGCATTTTAAGTTCCATCGGTGCACCAGGATCATGCGGCAAAGCCGTTAGGCATTGCACATCGTCTTCGATACAAGGGGTGGTGACCGACTCTGTGGAAATGGCAGAGTTATCCCTAAGCACGTATTCAATACGCGCAATGACACCCGCCTGGTCACTCAGCCATTGTTTACCGGGTATATCGATGACTTTCCAACCAAAGCTGCGCAATACAGTAGGCTGGAATATGTAGCGCCCACGGACGTCCGCATGGCCTTGGGCGCGCGAGCTGTCCAAGAGAATGCCAAGGGCGTAGCTCTCTCCACTCTCATCGACGATAGCCAAATCACAACGAAACTGAGAGCTACCGACATGCTCATGTACCTGATGGCCACGCTCGCGCAATGCCTTGGCGAGTGCCTCACGCAGAGGGTTGGCAGGCATACGGGTGTCGAAAGAGCGTTGCGCACCGGGGTTGAGCGTGCCGAGAATACTTTGCGCATGCTCGGTTTCCCCACGAGAACTCGCCTCGGCAAATTGTAGAAAGGTCTTGAACGCCACCGCACCGTCATTGTGCGTATTGGTGATCGCTTGCGCATGGATGCTAGTGACCACGCCCATCCGATGACGCGCTCGACTGAAAATGACGTTGAGACGCTTCTCACCGCCGCGCTGGTTGATCGGCCCGAAGTTCATCAACATGCGGCCGTTAGGGCCTGGGCCATAGCAGATGCTAAGTAGAATGATGTCTCGCTCATCGCCCTGGACGTTTTCCAGGTTCTTCACGAACAAGCCATTGAATTGGCCATCGTCTTCGCGCAGATATTCGCGCTCCAGCAACGTGGCGAACTTCTGATCCTTCGCGGCCAGAACATCCAGCGCGTTTTCAATCTCACCTTGCTGCGCCTCGGAGAAGGCAACGATGCCTATGCTCATCCCTGTATCACGCTTGAGTAACTCGCATACGGTCGCAGCGATGACCTCGGCTTCGGCCTGGTTACGACGGTTTTCGTAGACGCCATCGGCCACCTTGAGGAAGCTGATTGGCTTGTCCAGCAAGGCATCGCAGGCAAGGCTCGGCATATTTGGGTCAGCTACCTGCAGATCACCACTTGGCGCGATCCGTTGGTTGATCCGCCGATCGGGAATCGTAATCAAACGCCCTTCGTAGAACGCCGCGTTGGAAAAACTGATGAGCGCTTCATGGCGACTGCGGTAGTGCCATGCCAGCAGTGTTGCCGGCAGATTACGAGCCGCCTGGGTCAGCAAGCTGTCAGCATCCAAAGGAATGGCGACCAACTCGCCATTCTCCTCGACCATGAGCTGATCTTCGTCATCATCGCCGCTGACCGAAAAGAAGTTCGAGGGCGGCAACTGCATTTCATCCCCGACGACCACCGCCTGCCGTGCCCGACTCAAGGCAGGAACGGCTTCCTCATTGGTAATCTGACTGGCTTCATCGAAAATCACGACGTCAAACAGACTGGATTGCAAAGGCAGGGTATCGGATACGGACAGCGGGCTCATAAGCCAGATGGGCTTGAGGTCATTGATTACCCCACCGGTGTCACCACTCGCCAACTCGCGAATGGCGCGATAACGCATGCTCTTGCCGAACTCATGTTCAAGCTCACGACGGCCTTTGGCATAAGACCTTTTGAACGACTTGTCCGCCTCGTCGAGTTGGCTGTTCACAAGCGTGGAACGCTTGACCTGCTCGAGAAAGTTCTGCTGCTGCGTGGCTTTGATGATCTGAGCATTCAAACGTAGTAAATCGCGTTCGGCGACACTGATTAGATTCACCGCCTCGGTCAACTCACGCTCATCAAACCTGGCCAATGCCGGGTCGAGTCGGTAAACGCGTGCAAGCGACTCCGCCGCAATTAGCGCTTCCAGCTCATCACGCCCCATTGCGTGCGTCTGCAACGCAGTGACATAAGTGGGGTCGGCGCCATGCAGTTCACGCAGCAAGGGTATCCAGTCCGGCAACGCTTCAAGATCTTCACGTAGGTCGCGCAGGAACTCGCCAAGCTCACCCAGCGTTAGCTGTGTACCAGCCACGACTTCTCGCAACTGTTCCTCTAGCGACGCAAAAGCCCGTGCCGCACTCAATGCCCGCTGCGCCTGCCTGGCTCTATCGGCGCTACTGGCAGCCAGGCTCTTGAGCCAATCACGCAACAGAGTAGACATCTCCATGGCCTGCGTGACCTGACTCAAGGCCGTCATCAACTGGTCACTGCTGGTGACGCCGTAGCTCGTTGCCAACACCCTTTCGGCCTTGGCGGTAGCGGCCTCAGCACTGTGAACCACGACGAGCTTTTCCAATAAGCTGCGATAGCTCGGAGCAATGGCATGCTGACTGAAGTCATAGCGCCTGTGCAATTCACGACGCAAACGCCACCATGCGGGCTTGAAGAAACGCAGCAGCGAATCCCCAACTTGCTCTTCCAGCGCCAAGGCGGCCCTGGTGTCCTCCTCGCTCAAGCGTTCACGCCAGTGAAGCGCATGTTCTTGCACTTGCTGCTGTTCAGCCATGAGCGCTTGCACGGCACTCCATCGCTCATGCAATGTTTGCCGTGCCCGCGAATGCTCATCGAGCAGATCCAGGTTGGCAATCAGGTTGGCATCCACCAACCGCGCCAGGGCCTGGGCCACCGCCTGCCCATTGGCCAAGGAGGTGTCTGCCATGAACAAGCTACCTGGTTCATCCATGTAGCTCTCGAGCGTATCGAGCAAGGGTGTCGACTTGTCGAGGAACGCCGAGAGGCGACCATAGACCTCCTCACCCTGCAGCGCTTGAGCACATAGTTGGCTGAATGGGTGGGACGCGAAATTGACCAGGCCGAACGATTCCCACAGTCGTGCATTCAGTCGCTCGGTCAGCTCTCGATTCGCGTCCCAAACAGCCCAGTTCGGCAGACGCTCACGAGCCGCAGCCCCCACCTCGACAGGCACCTGCGGCAGCATGATCAGACGCTGGATCAATTGCCGTACACTGCTACCGATCTGTGAGGTGCTATCACTCATCGCCCGATCGAAACATTCGATCTTGCTCAGCGACTCTCTCATCCGTTCGAGTGCGGTATTGCGCCGTGCTTCGAGCACCTCGCGGTTATGCGGAGTGCTCAACCAACCTTCGTAGCAATCGCGCAGATTTCCGATGAACGCCTTCTTGTCGGTTTGCGAGTCATGGATCAGACAGCACAGATCATCCAGACCGTTCTGCTGCAGTCGGTGGAAGACCACGTCGAGCGCTGCACGCTTTTCGCAGACGAACAGCACCCGCTGCCCACGCCCGGCATAATCGGCAATCAGGTTGGTAATGGTTTGCGACTTGCCCGTGCCAGGAGGTCCCTGAATGATGAAGCTGCGCCCAGTACGGGCCAGGCTGACCGCCGCATTCTGCGTCGCGTCGGCGGCGACCACGTTCCACTGCTGATCCAACGCAATGGGCGGCGGAGCATCGACCTCAACCTCTCGCGGCTCGATGGAAAACATGCGATCAAAGCCGTCGTTGGCCGCTGCCTCATCGAGCAGTTGTGCGTAGTCACGCACCAGGGACATCTTCTTGTAGTTGAAGTTGGCCAGCGTGACCTGAGTCAGGTCTATGTCCCACGCATACCTGTGCCCTTCACTCTCGGACAGGCTGTATGTCGCGCTATCGGCGCTCTGCCCATTGGCAACTGCATGCTGAGGGGCATCCGGCCCGACCGGCCGCACGCCAATGGCGTCACGCAATGGCGACTTCACAGGCTCGACCCACTGACAGAACAACGCCAGCCCCAGAGGCCGATAGTCATTGCGATCGTAACTGAAGTCCGGACGCAGCATGATCGAAGATGAAAATGCCCTGCCGCGCTTGCGATGAAACTGCTGCAAGCGTTGCACCGCCTTCTGGTGAATCAACTTGATAGCCGGTTTGCTCTGTAACCGTAGCTCGACGTTCGGTTCACTCTGATGAATCTGCTGACTGATATCAGCATGCAGATCAGCGATAGACACCTTCTGCAGGTCGATGGTTTCGGGTAGCTGGATATCATAGAGCTGGCGCAGTTGATGACGCAGCACCGGATTGAACTCGGCTATCGACTCCTCGCACTTCAATACATATTGATCTTTGACCCCCTTTTTCCTGACCAGCTCCACCGGCAACCACAACAAGGGAGAAAGGATCCGCTCGTCGGCATTGTCCTTGAGGTTGTGCCAGTGCATGAAGGCGACCACCAGGCGCAAGTTGCTGAACCCGTACTCGGCACGATCACGTCGCATGTCCTGGATCAGTTTATCCAGATGACTGGAAAGAAAGGGTTGCTCCTGAAAGCGCAGCCACTTATGCAGGCTGACTGCCTTGCCACTCAGAGCCTGTGAGGCGAAGCTGCCACCCCAGGTACAGAGTTGATCGGCGCGAATGCTCTGAATATTCATGACCATCGGCACACTGGCAATGGTCAAATTGACGTTGGCCAAGGTTGGGCGGAAGTACAGCAGGCGATTGCGTCGCGACAGGTCGAACAGACGATCACGCAAGTGTTCCAGCACCAGCAAACGTCGACTGCTCGGTTCTTTGACACCATTGAGCACACTCTCGACATCACGCCCCAGCGGCTGATCACGCCAGCTCTCCAAACGGCGAATGATCGAACCCAGGTCGCTGGCGCGTTGATGACGGTTGAGTTCGGTCATCTCGACGATGATGCTGGCCAGCACTGGATTGAGCTGATCGACCAACATGAAAAGGTTGGTACGGTGCTGAACGAAGTCACGCAGATCCTGAGCATGGCGAAAATCCAGGCCACAGGCCAGACACGCCAGAATCTGTCCCATCAGGAAGATATCCGTCACCTGATCATGATGGCCGATCAACAACTCCCAGGAGCGGAATCTGGGTACGAACACTGGCTTGTCGATGTCCCCATGCTCACTCTCCATGATCCGCAGATCCTCCACGCTCACGCCGAACTCGGAATCTCGAGTGAGGCGTAGGTCGCCGACGATGTTCAGCGCAGAACCGTGGGAGGGCTGCACCTGCTGCAAACGCTCTGTGGCATAGCTGGGCTCGAGCCCGACGGGATTACGCAGGCACAGTAAACCCTGGGCGTTACACAACACCGAGCCGGCGTCCAGATGCGCTACGAAGCCACTGTCGTGTAGACGGGCAGTCTCACGCATCAAAGGCAGGATCATGTGCAATACATCATCGATGGATGGCTGGACATCCTCCTGCTCAGACAGCAGATCTCCCAGCGTCCGTTCAGCTACTTGCCCAGTCATGCGCTGATTCCTTCCTTCAACTGTCTGGTAAGTGTGTTCAGCTCACGTCGACTCAATTGCAGATCGCGCTTGAGTATTCTCATGAATCCCGCTTGGCGATCTTGCTCGTGAGCGATATTGGCGGCCCGTAACAGCCCAGGCTCACGCAACTCCTCATCGGCCAGCGCCAGATCCAGCAGCACGTAGTGCAAGTACTCCTGAACGCTGGAGTCAATGCACTCATTATTCAGCGTGGACAGTTCTAGGGGCGGGGAGTCGTCGCACCAGTCAGGAAAGAACTGGCGCACTTGAGTCATGACCCGCTCGGAACGCAGGTCATGGTGCTGGAGAAAGTGGGCGATCAGACCACGAGTGATCTCGTACAGAGCCACCTGCCCCATCAGATCCAGGCTTGCCAGACGCAACGGGCCTCTCAAGCGCTTGTTCAGCCAATGATCCAGTTGCTCATCCCGGCGCCACCACTTGTCGATTGCCTGAGAGCGCATGAAGAACTCCGGATGAGAAAACTCCAGAGATGCTTGCTCATCCTTGCTGTCGATCTCCTGTGCCTGCTTCAGGTAGGCATCGACATCGACATCGGTGATGCCTGTGTGCACCTTGACCAACATGGCAATTGCAGCCTTCGGACAGTTGGCCGCAAGCGCGGCACCTCGGTCTGCGTACAGCTCGGTATGCAAAGCGTAAAGACGTGCCGTTTCGCTGTAACAGGGGCTATCGCGCTCCTCCGCCGAGCTGTGACCGAGCACACGATCAGCCACCAGATATTCGCCGTCATACTTGGACCAAAGGTGGTAATGAGCCAGTTCGTGACCAAGCAGGGCAAGCAGCTCGTTGTCTTGCAAACGCTCGATAACGGGGCCTTGTAGGACAATATGGGCCTCGCCAGGCAAGTAATGCAACGTGGCGTTCATACCCGCGCCGCTCGCCTGGTAAAGGGTGACAGATACGTCGAGTTGCAGCCTTTGTACAGCCTGCTGGCAGAGATCGTAGACGGCTGTATGACTCGCGGGCATCAATCGATAGGTGTCGCGTAGCAGATCAGCGCGAACCTCTTCGCTGTGCTGCTCCTTTACCACTAGCGAGGTGGCCCAGGCCCACACTTCAGGCTCTCTATCCTTCAGGAAGGACATAACTTCGGTCTGATAGGGCAGAGGGCTGAGCTCGCCGGCCTGTACCGATGCAGTAGTAGTCATTTTGAGCCATCCCTGTGCATGAATGATCGTGGGTTTATATCACGTTGCAGAAGCTACCAAGGACGGCATCGGCCTCGCCACCCTGCGCCCAGCGATGGGCAGCGACCAGGCGTGAGTGCAGCCCCGGACTGCATCCGGGCTACGCCATTGCTGGATGGGCGCAGGCTATTCGGGCGCCCACTTTGCGGACTTTCTCCTCGATCAGCTTCGCCCGTCGCAGCGCCTCAAGCGCGTCGGCTCTGCCACGCAGCCGCCAGGCCGCTCAGGCAGATGATGACGATACCGATCAGCGCGGTGGCGTCCGGTGTGTGCTGGAACACCAGCCAGCCCAGCAGCCCGGCGAAGACGATCTGCACGTAGCCGAAGGGCGCCAGCAACGCCGGTGCGGCATGGCGGAAGGCGTGGGTCAGCAGCAGGTGAGCGCCCATGCCGCAACCGCCCAGGGCCAGCATCATCAGGCCATGAGTGAGGCTCGGCACCTCCCAGACGAAGGGCACCAGCAGGCTCATCACCAGGGTATTGACCAGGCCGGCGAAGAAGTTGCTGGTGGTGGCGCTGTCCACACCGCTCAGACGGCGAGTGAGGATCTGGTAGAGGCTGAAGCACAGTGCCGCACTCAGCGGCAGCAATACCGCCGGGGTGAACAGGCTGCCGCCCGGATGAACGATGACCAGCACGCCGATGAAGCCGATGATCACCGCCACCCACTGGCCGACGCTGACCCGTTCGCCCAGCAAGGGCACCGACAGCGCCGTGACCAGCAGCGGCGCGAGGAAGATCACCGAGGTCGCCTCGGCCAGCGGAATGAACATCAGCCCCGTGGTGAACAACAGGCTGACCCCCAGCAGGCACAACGCCCGCAACACCTGTAGCCCCGGACGCTTGGTGCGCAACACGCGCAGCCCGGACTGCGGCAGGAAGATCCCGGCCATCAGCAGGGTATGCACCAGATAACGCGCCCAGACGATGAGGATGATCGGGTAGAAACCCGACAGGTACTTGGACATGGTGTCGTGACTGGCGAACAGAAAAGTCGCCAATACCATCAGGCCGATGCCCTTGAGGGGATGATTGGCGCCGGATAACGGGGTGAGGCTCATGAAATACCTGGGGACAGTGCGCAAGGCGCAAGAAAGATAGCAAGGTAACTAACTATACACCGGCCCTCCCCTCGGGCGCGCGGGTCAACCGACCGAACACCCTTGCCTGACGGCCATAGGCAAGACCATCAGGTCTGACCCGCGGCGCTCCCTTCGCTATGCCAGGGACTACGATGCCATGCGCTGGACTCGCCACAGATACAGGAAGCCGGCCACGATGGGCCGGCGTCAAGGCGGAGCGAGAGCGATGGCTGCTGGCCTCCAGAGCGACAATGTCATGTCGTTTCAAGCTGGTTATCTGTACCCTACTGGCCTCGTAAAACGTGTTTGAACTGCGCAAGACCAGCCTCCGCCTTCGGCGAATCACCGACAGAACCTGGCGCGCATCAGGATTCAGGGAACCACTATGAGCAGTGCCAAAAGAGGCAATCTGACGCGTTCCAGCCCATCAGAGCCGGCCGCCGCTTCCAGAAAGAAAGACAAGACCGAAGCAGCCACTGCGCCTCGCGTGTCACGCCGTAAAACAGAAGCCTCCACCGCGACCCAAAAGACGCCTCGCCCGGCCATGAACCGCGGCAAGGCGACCTTCGACAAACTGGTCAGAGCCGCCGCCGAGTTACTCGCCACGACAGGCTTCGAGAAACTCACCTCGAACGCGATCTGCAGCCAGGCAGGCGTCACGCCACCGACCTTTTACCACTACTTCAAGGACAAGTACGAAGTCCTCGAAGAGCTGGCCGACCAGCTTCTCGGCAAACAGAACGAAGCTTTTGCCAGTTGGCTCGAAGAATATGCAGCAGGCCAACAACTCGCCCCAACACAGGCCATGGTCGAGCGCTGGTTCTTCACCGTGGCGGACTTCGTGGCGCAGGAACCGGGAGGCATCTGGACGATAAGAGCCCTGCGCGCCTTGCCAAACCTCAGCCATGTCAGGCTCGACTGGCAACGCCGCTACACCGAACAGATCTTCGAGGTGGTTCGCCGCTTCGTCGATCAAAGCCAGTGGCCACAGCTCTGGAGCCGTATCCGTATCGTGGTGGAGTTCAGCTACGTCGTCGATGAACTGATCTACGAAGAAGACAGAATCACGCGTGACACCACCATTCGGGAAGCAGCACGCATGATCCATGCACTGCTAGCCAGTCTCACGGACTGAACACCTCAGAGATCGAGCATCAGCCGCGCACTCGCGGCACGCGAGCAACAGGGGGTGAAGCAGTCGTGCCTGTCCCGCTCCGCATCCGTGAGAAACGAGTCTCGATGCTCCAGGCGGCCATCGAGAACGCGGGTCACACAGGTGCCGCAAAACCCCGACTCGCACGACAACGGCAGCTCGACACCCAGCTCGAGCAAAACCGATGCGACCGACCTGTCAGCGGGTACGACATGCACACCACCGGTTCTTTTCAGCTCGATCTCGAAGGCGCTGTTTACCTCTCCCTGCTGGCCGCAAGCTGCACCGAATGACTCGTGGTGGATGCGTTCGGACGCCCATCCCAAGGATCGAGCAGCACCGATGACCCTGTCCATGAACCCTTGCGGCCCACACACGTAGAGATGGGCGGTCTCGACATGGGGCGTCAATACCGACGGCAGATCCAGTTGCTGGGACGCATCGCCCTCATCGAAGTGACAGAACGTCTTGCCCCCAAAGCGTGATGTGCGCAGGCGCGCCAGGAATGCAGCACGCTCTTGCGCTCGCGCACAGTAGTGCAGGGCGAACTGGCCGTGGGTGTTGCTCAACTGCTCAGCCATGGCGAGCATCGGCGTGATGCCAATGCCCCCCGCGAACAACAGGGAGCAAGCAGCCGGTTGCAGCGGGAAAAGGTTGCGCGGGGTGCTGATCTGCAACAGATCCCCTTCCCGCACCTGCGCGTGCATGGCTGCGGAACCGCCACGCGATTGCGTTGCGTGCAACACCGCGATGACATAGCGGTGGGAGTCGGCGGGGTCGTTGCAGAGCGAGTACTGACGGACGGTGCCCCCCGGTATGAACACATCGATGTGTGCACCTGCGGTGAAAGGCGGCAGTTCCCCGCCCTGCTCATCTGCCAGCTCGAACAGGCAGATATCCCTGGTTTCATGGCTCTTGCGGGTCACACGAACCCACAGACTCTCTGGTTGGGCATACATGGGCGACAGGCCTCACTGCGCGCGCTTGATTGCGACGGGCATGGCCGCGAACTGGCGCATCAGCGACATGGGCAACAGTGAGTAGTGTTCACCAACCCGTTCGATCTCCACGCCAGGCGCAGTGACGGCCTCGATCACCGACTCGATGAGCAACTGCGCCACACCACGCCCCATGCACATGCGTGTACCGCCACCGAAGGTAGTGGCACCACGTGGCGAGCGGCTGAGGTCATAGACATCTGGCCCGGCATAGACCTCGGGATCCCGATTGCCTGCGCCCCACATCATCACCACCTGCGTCCCCTTGGGAATCAGCACCCCTTCGAACAGAAAGTCTTCCAGGGCATAACGCTGGGACAACGTCAGAGGCGGATCGAGGCGTAGCCCTTCGCTGGCGGCACTGGCGATCAAAGAGGGTTCATGGCGTAGCCGCTCGAGCGAGTCAGGGTTGCTCAGCAGCCGATAGACGCAGTTGGCCGCCCCCACTCCCGCCGTGTGGAAACCGTCGAACAGGTTCGAGGCGACCAACATTCCAACGCTCTCAGGCAACTCATCCGCAGGCGCCTGCACGGACGAAGTCACTGCAGTGAAATCGGCAGCAATGGTGTTGAGCAGATCGTTATTGCCTCTTTCCAACGCTCGCTCGACAGCGTCGGATACGATGGACATGTATTCGCCCATCGCCTGGCCTGCCATCTCGAGGTCACCCTGGGACATGAGGATGTTGAACATCGGCACGATACCGTGCATCAGTTCGACGATACGCTTCTCTTCCTGTGCCGTGAGATCGATCAATACCCCCCAGAATCGAGCGGCAACCAGCCCGGCGAAATCATCGACAAAGTCGATTCGCCCTCGATTCACCACCGAATCCAGCAGATCCTTGACGATACCGCGCATGATGGGCGCATAACGCTCGATGTTGCTGCCCATCAGGTGGCGCCCCAGCACGTTGCGGTATGCACGATGCAAGGGAGGGTTGAGCGTGAAGATCTGGTTCTGCAGATAACGCGCGAGTATCGCTGCGTGATGACGAACTTCGTCTTCCTTTCCGTCATCCGCCTGCGCGCTGTAGAACGCCTGCTGCGCGAGCATCGCAGCGGGCGTATTGCCCGTCAGCGCCGGGTGAATCATCAGGCTGCGCAAGTGACGATTGCGAAATACGGCCAGTTTCAACGGACCGAATCCCTCGACCTTCATAAGCCCGAGCCCAGGATCGGCGAACAGCTCGGGATACACCGCCGCGAAGCCGTCCTCCTCGGTGAAGAAGGGCACGAAGGAAGGAAGATCGGCCAGTGCTTTCAGGTTTACTTGCTGAGTATCCGTAGACATTTCACGACTCCGGTAGTGGTCAGAGGGCGTTACATCCGCGAGAAGTCGAAGAGGCTGGTCAGGCGCATGCCCAGATCCAGATCCCCCTCTGCCTTCAGCTTCCTGAGCATCAAGCCCATGGCGGGATTCAGTTTTCCCTTGAGCAACTCCGTGAGGTTCTGCTCGGAAAGGGTGACCACCAGATCGGCACTCGGCGCAGTGCCGGCCGTCACGGTGCAGGTGCCATCGGCGATGCTGACGTAAGTCGCTTCATCGGTGACGAACTGGATGACACAGGACAAAGAGCCCGCTGCGCTCGCGTTGAATACCGTGGGGAGCTGGTTGAGCAATTTCGTGGAAGACATGGGAGAACCTCGACATGGCCTGTTGTATTTGTATAGCTAAAGCTACATTCAAAGTATAGTTATTACTATACGTAAAATGAAATTTTTCCGTCTCGCGGGTACGAAAGCGCAGTCGGAAAAGATGCTCAGGGCTCGCCGTGCAGACGAAGAAGGGCAGCAGGCTCACGCCTGAAATGGGAGGTATTGCGGTACAGAACGAAAAAAGCCGGCCACGATGGGCCGGCTGAGGACGGAGCGCGGGGCGTCAGGCGTTACTGCAGCGCGCGCGGGCGTGCATTGCGCTGTTCGGCATCCGGTGCCGGGGCCTTCTGCAACTGGAAGTCGAATTTCACCTCGGCGAAACGGTTGCCCTGGAAGCCATGGTCACGGGCGGCAGCTTCGCTCTCGACGAAGTTGATATCGCCGATCAGGCCATCGCGGGTGGCGTAGGCGAAGTCGTCCCACAGGTACTCGTCACCGGCCAGGTTGACCTGCGTGGTCAGGTGACGATAGCCGGGCGCGGAGATGAAGAAGTGAATGTGCGCCGGGCGGTTGCCGTGACGACCGAGCAGGTTGAGCACTTCCTGAGTGGTGCCGTCGGGCGGGCAGCCGTAGCCGGACGGCACGATGCTGCGCGCGCGGTAGCGGCCTTCGCTGTCGGTGACGATGCGCCGACGCAGGTTGAACTCGCTCTGGCTGGAGTCGAAGTAGGAATAGGTGCCCTTGGTATTGGCGTGCCACAGGTCAACCACAGCGCCGACGACCGGCTTGCCTTCGGCATCTAGCACCTGGCCATGCAGGTACATCGGCGTGCCCGGATCGGTGCCGTCGTCCATCCGCGCCTCGCCCTCGCTCATCGGCGCGCCAGCCACATACAGCGGGCCTTCGATGGTACGCGGGGTGCCGCCGAGCAGGCCGGCGGCTTCGTCCTGCGCATCGAGCAGCAGGTCGAGGTAGTGCTCCAGCCCCAGGCCGGCCACCAGCAGGCCAGCTTCGCTACGGGCGCCCATGCGGTTGAGGTAATCCACCGCCTTCCAGAACTCCTCGGTGGTCACTTCCATATCCTCGATGAGACGGATGCTGTCCATCAGGATGCGGTTGACCAGCGCCTTCATGCGCGGGCTGCCCTGGTCGTTGTCGAGGCCGCTGACCTCCTTGAAGAATTTCTGCACGCTTTCGGTATGCGACAGTTTGATGCTCATGATTATTTCCTCATCTTGTTTTTATCGACTGGAAGATTGATCAGCGATCGTCCTGGTGGATCGAAGACGGGTGGCGGCACAGGCCGTTCACCTCGATGTCCATGTAGGGGAACAGCGGCAACTGCATGAGGGTATCGTGCAGTTCCTCGACACTGGCGAGGTCGAAGACGCTGTAATTGGCGTAGTGCCCGGCAATGCGCCACAGGTGGCGCCACTTGCCCTCGCGCTGCAGACGCTGCGCCAGTTCTTTCTCGTCGGCCTTGAGCTTGGCGGCCTGGGCGGGATCCATGTCGACCGGCAATTTCACGGTCATCTTCACGTGGAACAGCTTATTGGCTTGCCTCCTTCAGGCAGGGTCAGGAACGGCGGAAGCGCGACAGGCGCTCCTCGTCGAGGGTCAGGCCGATACCCGGCAGGCGCGGCACGTGCAACTGGAAGTCACGGTACAGCGGCGGCTCGGTGACGATGTCTTCGGTCAGCAGCAGCGGGCCGAACAGTTCGGTGTCCCAGGCCAGCTTGTTCAGAGTGATGAAAGCATGGGCCGAGGCCAGAGTGCCGACGCTGCCCTCTAGCATGGTGCCGCCGTACAGGCCGATACCGGCCGCCTCGGCGATGCTGGCGGTGCGCAGCACGGCACGCGGGCCACCATTCTTGGCGATCTTCAGGGCGAACACCGGAGCGGCGCCGTCACGAGCCAGGTTGAAGGCGTCTTCCACGCACTCGATGGATTCGTCGGCCATGATCGGCGCCAGACTGGACTGATTCAGTCGCACCTGGCCGCCGCGGTTGTGACGCGAGATCGGCTGTTCGATCAGATCAATGCCGTTGTCACCGAGGATGCGACAGGCGCGCAACGCCACCGCCTCGTCCCAGGCCTGGTTGACATCGACACGCACGCTGGCGCGCTCGCCCAGAGCCTTTTTGATGGCGATGACATGAGCCAGATCCCTGTTCACCTCGCCGGCACCGATCTTCAGTTTGAAGATGCGGTGGCGGCGGGCTTCGAGCATCTGCTCAGCCTCACTGATGTCCTTACGGGTGTCGCCGCTGGCCAGGGTCCAGGCCACTTCCAGACTGTCGCGCACGCGACCGCCGAGAATCTCGCTGACCGGCAGGCCGAGGCGCTTGCCCTGAGCGTCGAGCAGCGCGGTTTCCACCGCCGAACGGGCGAAGGTGTTGCCCTTCACCACCCGATCGATGCGCTGCATGCATGCGTTGATGTTGCTGGCGTCCTGACCGATCAGCAGCGGCGCGAAGTGACGATCCAGGTTGACCTTGATGCTGTCCGGGCTCTCGTTGCCATAGGACAGGCCACCGATGGTGGTGGCCTCGCCGATGCCCTCGATGCCGTCGGCGCAACGCAGGCGCAGGATCACCAGAGTCTGGTTCTGCATGGTGTGCATCGCCAGCTTGTGCGGGCGGATGGTCGGCAGGTCGACGATGATCGCTTCGAGCGACTCGATCGCGGCGTGGCTCATTTCAATACCCATCAGGTTGTTGTTATCCATGACCCGATATTGATACCGCCTTTACAGAGGTTCCAATATTGATTTTGTCTGCAACAATACCCTACAGGTATCGTCACCCCTGAAGGACAACCGCCCATGGAGCTTCGCCATCTGCGCTATTTCCAGGCGCTCGCCGAAACCCTCAACTTCACCCGCGCCGCCGAACGCCTGCACATAGCCCAACCGCCGCTGAGCCGGCAGATCCAGCAACTGGAAGACGAGCTGGGCGTGGCCCTGATCGAACGTGGCCGCCCCCTGCGCCTGACCGAGGCAGGGCGCTTCTTCCACGAGCACTCCAGTGCCCTGCTGGAACAACTGGGCAAGGTCTGCGACAGCACCCGGCGCATCGGCTCGGGCGAAAAGGCCTGGCTCGGCATCGGTTTCGCCCCGTCCACCCTCTATGGCGTGCTGCCGGAACTGATCCGCCGCCTGCGCAGCGATGCCGGACTGGAACTGGGCCTGTCGGAAATGACCACGCTACAGCAAGTGGAGGCGCTCAAGGCCGGGCGCATCGACATCGGCTTCGGCCGCATTCATATCGATGACGCCGCCGTGCAGCAGCAAGTGCTGAGGCTCGACCCGCTGGTCGCCGCCCTGCCCGCCGGGCATCCGCTGCTGCCGGGACCGGTGAGCCTGGCCGAACTGGCCCGCGAGCCGTTCGTGCTGTATCCGGGCAATCCGCGCCCGAGCTACGCCGATCATGTACTGACGCTGTTCGCCACCCATGGCCTGCAAATCCGCGTGGCGCAGTGGACGAACGAGCTGCAGACGGCCATCGGCCTGGTCGCCGCCGGCATCGGCATCACCCTGGTGCCGGCCTCGGTGCAGGTGCTGCACCGCGACGACATCGACTACGCGCCGCTGCAGGAAGCGCAGGCCACCTCGCCCATCATCATCAGCCGCCGCGTCGGCGAGGCCGCGCCAGCGCTGCAACATTGCCTGGCGCTGGTGGATGAGCTGTCGCGCGCACGCGATAGCTGACGGCACAGGAAGAAAAAAGCCCGCAAGGAGGGAAACGGGCATGAAAGAGACCCTCTGCCCTACTGCAACGGCGAAAACGCCGCCGGTAGATAGAGGGTGGAATGCATTTCGCGCAGTTGCGGCCCGGAGTTTTCCGGCGGCCAGACGCCGTCGGCGACGGCGCGGGTGCGCACGTCCAGGCGTTGTGCCTGGGTCGCGTAGGGCCAGATATGCAGGTAGCGCGGAGTACGCCCGTCGGTGGCGAAGAAGGCCGCGTAAACCGCCGAGTAACCCGCGCTGGTACGCGGGCCGATGGCTTTTTCCCAACCCGCCATGGTCGGCGCCAAGCCGGAGGGAATCAGGTTGTATTCGCGCAGTTCGTAGAACGGTCCGTGCTTGCCAGGCGCCAGCGGTTCGAGGAAGGGGAATAGCGTGTAGTTCTCCACCTTCATATCGAGCATGAAGGCTTCGATGCCAAAGGCATCCGCTGCCTGAAGGAAACGCTCACGTTCCGTTTGCCGCGCCACTTCGTCACGGAAACCACGCAACACGGCGATCTGGTTCAGCGGGCCGATTTCGGATGACCAGCAGCCCATCAGCACGCAGCCATCGCGCGTCTCGCCGAGGGTTTCGCGCAGGCGTTTCAGGGCTTCGGCCGGGGTGCGCACGCGTAGGGTGAAGGTGATCAGTTCGTAGAGTCGCATGGTCTTCTCGCAGCCTGTGAATGCAGGCGGAGCCGGATCTGCACCCGGCCCCGCCGTCGGTCAGAACTTGAAGGTGTAGGAGGTGATCAGGCGGTTTTCCTGGTAGTCCGCACCCGACGCCGCGCCATTGCCGTAACGGGTCTTCACGTCGATGTTGCGCCACTCGAAGGCCACGTTCTTGAGCGGGCCACTCTGCACCACGTAGCCGAGGACGATGTTGCGCTCGCTCTCGACATTCTGATCCAGATCGTTGTTGCCGCGGTCGATACCGGTGCCGCGCAGGTAGCGGGTCATCAGTTTCAGCCCGGGCACGCCGTAGCTGGCGAAATCCAGGTCATAGCGCAGTTGCCAGGAGCTTTCGTTGGGCTTGACGAAGGCCACGGTGGACCAGTTCACCAGGTAGGGCTGCGGCGCGTAGCCGTTGAGGGTCGGGAAGGTGCTGTCGCCGAGCATGCGCTGGTAGCCGACGCCGATGGCGTGGGCGCCCTTGCGCAGGGTGGTCATCACGCCGTAGGAGCGGTTATCGATGTCACCATAGAGCGCCTTGCCGTCTTCGCGGTTGTCGAAGTAGCGCAGGTCGGTCTTCAAGCCGAAGCCGTTGCCCAGGTCGGCGTTGTAGGTGCCGCCGAGGTACTGCTGTTGGTAGATGTCTTCCAACTGACCGTAGAAGTAGGTGGCGGACAGTGCCGGGGTGAAGGCATAGGTGGCGCCGGCGAAGTTCAGGCCGTCGCTGCGGCGCTGGATGTTCGGGCCGTTGAACAGGTACATCTTCTCGCGGTTGGACGACTCACGGCTGCTGATCTCGGTGAAGCGGCCAGCGGTGAGGGTCAGCTTGTCCACCTCGCGCGACTCCAGCATGAAGCCGTGGTAGGTGGTGATCAGTTGCCGCGAGTCATCGTAGAAGGCCACCGGCAGTGTCGGGCGATGCTCGCCGATCTTCAGCTCGGTCTTGGAGTAGCGCATCTTGGCGGTCAGTGCGGCACGGCCGTAATCGCGCACCTGTTCGCCCTTGCTGTCATCGTAGGGAATGATGCTATCGGGCCCGCGACCACCGCCGCCATCGAGGCGATAGGCATATTGCGCGGATACGTCGAGACCGAATTGCACAGTGCCCTCGGTATATCCGGAAATGGCGCGGAAGTCGAAACCCTGAGTCCAACTGCCAATACGTGACTTGGGGGCGTCATGTTGTTTGAAGTCGCGGTCGATATAGAAGTTGCGCAAACCAAGACTGACTTGCCGATCATCGATGAAGTCCGCCTGGGCGGAAAGCGACGCGAACATGCCCATCAGGCCAACAGCACCAATGCTGCTGGCCAGCCAATTGTTCTGGAACATTGTTGTGATCCTTCGTTACTTGCGCAAAGCACAATGAGTGGGAGCAGATTAATTGGCAGGAAGGTGCAAATTTGGCAGTTAATCCGCAGTGTTGTTTTTATAACCACTGACTGCAAAAACGGTCGTAGCAAGGCACTGCCCTTGATAACTGGACAGTTGATTTCTTATTCAACGCTTACTGCATTTGCCAGAATGAATGATCCATTCACTCTGCATTCCGAAAGGCTTCGGAATTCCTGGAGCGGGTGAGCGAGGCCCACCCGCAAAACCTCAGCATGCCGAGCGCGACTGCTCACCCAGGCGGTGATAGGCGCGGTTGAAATACACCAGCCCGTCCTGGCTGTTGCCGTTACGAATACCCAGCACCTCGCAATAGAAGATGGTGTGCGAACCCACCTCATGGGCCTGGGTGATACGGCAATCGAAATTGACCAGGGCGCCGTCCAGCAGCGGTGCGCCGCTTTCCAGGGTGCTCCAGCGGGCCTTGGCGAAACGCTGCTCGGAATCCAGTTCGCGATTGGCGAACACGCCGGAGATGTCCTTCAACTCGGCGCTCAGCACGTTCACGCTGAGCACGCCGTTCTGTTTGAAGTGACCATTGGAGAAAGATGAACGATTCATGCACACCAGCAGCGTCGGCGGCTGGTCGGTGACGCTGCATACGGCCGAGGCGGTGAAGCCCCAGCGCCCGGCGGCGCCGTCGGTGGTGATGACTGAAACGGCGCCGCCCAACAGCGCCATGGCATTACGGAAACCTGTGGTGTCGACCATGATCTTGTCCTCTCAGATACCCAGCACCAGTTTTTTTGACTTGGCGCGCGAACAGCAGACCAGGATCTGGTCGTTGGCGGCCTTCTCGTCATCGGTGAGGTAGACGTCGCGGTGATCCGGCTCGCCTTCCAGCACGTCGCACAGGCAGGTGCCACAGACGCCCTGCTCGCAGGAGATCTCCACCTTGATGCCGACGGTGGCCAGGGCATCGATGATGGTCTGGCCTTCGGCGACCTGAACGCTCTTGCCGCTGCGCTGGGCGACCACCTCGAAGCTGTCGCCGGACGCATCCACTTCCACCTGGAAGTATTCGCGGTGGATGTGATCCTCGGCGTAGCCGGCCTGGCGTGCGCCTTCGATGACCCAGTCCATGAAGCCGGCAGGGCCGCACACGTAGACGTGCACGTCAGCGCCCGGCTGGCCGAGCACGGCCGGCAGGTCGAGCTTCTGCGCATCGCCTTCGTCATCGAAGTGGGTGCGCACGCAGGTGGCGAAGTCGGCGCTGGCCAGTTCGTCGAGGAAGGCAGAGCGCTGGCGCGAACGCCCGCAGTAGTGCAGCTCGAAGGGGCTGTCCTGGGCGGTCAGTTGGTGCGCCATGGCGATCATCGGGGTGATGCCGATACCACCGCCGATAAGGATCGAGCGGCTAGCGCCAGTGGCCAGGGGAAACAGGTTACGCGGCGCGCCGACGCTGACACTGGCACCTTCGGTGAGCAGCTCATGGACGGCCACTGAGCCACCGCGCGAAGCCGGGTCGCGCAGCACGCCGAGGCGATAGACGCTGGCGTTGGCCGGGTCACCGCACAGCGAATACTGGCGCACCAGGCCCGGCTTGAGGTGGATATCGACATGGGCACCGGCCTCGAAGGCCGGCAGATTGCTGCCCGTCGGATCGGCGAGGTCGAGGATCACCACGCCCTCGCCTTGTTCCTGCCGCTTGCGTACCACCAGGTTCAACACTTGCTCAGTCATAGCTGACCTTCCCGCACCCTTCGGGGTGCTGATTGTTCTCGTTCGTTACAGTCCGCAGCTCGCACGCGCGGCATTCTTTCTTTGTCCGCGGCGGCTGTTGGGCCGCAGCGGACGGGGTTCAACGCATAAACAGGCCGCCGTTCACGTCCCAGGTCGCCCCGGTGGTGAAGTAGGCTTCCGGGCGCGCCAATTGCACCACCAGGTCACCGAGAAAATCCGCATCGCCGAGGCGCTTCACCGGGATGTTGGCCAGCAGCCCGGCCATGCGCTCCGGCGGCACCGCCGCATGCACGGCGGGCGATTCGATGGGGCCAGGGGCGATGGCGTTGACCGTCACCCCGGCGCCGGCCAGCTCCTTGGCGAAGATCTTGGTCAGGGTGACGATGGCGCCCTTGGAGGCGGCGTAGTGCGCGCCGGTGGCGGTGCCGCCGTTCTGCCCGGCCAGCGAGGCCATGTTGATGATCCGCCCATAGCCGGCGCCGGCCATGTGCCCGCCGAACACCTGGCAACCGAGGAAGATGCTGCGGGTGTTGAGGCTCATGACCTGGTCGAACTCTTCCGGGCTGATCTGCATGACCGGCGTGGTGCGGGTCATCGCGGCGCTGTTGACCGCCACGTGCAGCGCGCCCCAGCGGGCCAGCACGGCGGCCAGCGCGGCCTCGAAGTCGGCCTTGCTGGCGACGTCGAGTCGCAGCGCCAGGCTGCGCTGACCGCTTGGATCGAGGTGGTCGGCGGCGGCCTGGGCATGCTCCAGCGTCAGGTCGGTGATCACCACCGCGTAACCGGCTGCGAACAGACGGTTGGCGATGGACAGACCGAGGCCCTGGGCGGCGCCGGTGACGAGGGCTACCTGAGTCATGACGGCGCCCTCACAGGATGTAGCCGATACCGGCAAGGGTATCGGTGGAGTTGATCAACTGGATCAGCTTGCGCTGGATCTTGAAGCAGTCACCGTCGCGCTTGAGCTGGAAGGTGACATCCGCGGTGTAGTGCTTGAGCACATCCTTGCGGAACTCGCGCAGGTTCTGCGCGCAGCGCACGGTGACCACGCCGTCTGCCTCGCCGAGCACGCGAAAGCGCGACAGGCTGCGTACGGTGCGGGCACGCGGGCTGGTGGAAATGGACTCGCCACCGATCAGGCGCTGCACGCGCAACTGGCGCATGTGGTGGTCGTCGTAGGCGTAGTTGAGGGTGTTCTCGAAGTCGGTCTCGTTGGGGTCGATGGGGATGATGTAAGTACCCTTGTCGGCCCACAGGTTCAGCCAGGCGTCGAACTCGCCGTGGTCGAGCATGTCCGCTTCCTGCCAGATGAAGGCGCTGACGTGGTTGAGCAGTTCAAGATTCATATTGGTTCTCTTCAAATAGGTGCGTGACGGGCCCCTCTCACCCACGCGGGCAGAGGGGCGCGGCGGCTCAGGCCGACATCATCTTTTTCCACTGCTGGTAGGCCGCGCGCATGCCGGTCTCGGCGCTCACGTCGCTGACCAGGCCGTCCGCGCTCGGCTTCTCGCCGGGCAGGCCGCGGTTGAGCATGATCCACAGGTCGCTGCCGGCCTGGGCGCCCTTCTGCACGCGTTCCCAGGCTTCGGAGTCGTCGGGCGTACCGAAGCCCATCGGGCCCTGGAAGTGTTCGTGCAGGCGCAGGCGGTAGCGGTTGGCCACGGCCGGGCCGCCGTCCATGGTGATCACCGCGTGGTGGATTTCGGTCTCGTTCACCGAGACCGGCTGCAGCACGCGGAAGAAGGCCATGGAACAGGCGACGTTGGGGAACAGGTTGAGGTTGAAGCCCGAACCGCCGACGGCGCGGACGATGCGGCGTACCTGCTGTTCCTCGATGCCTTCGTCACGCAGCTCCTGGGCCAGCGCCTCGAAACGCTCGGGGATCGGCTTGTCGAGGTCGGCTTCCAGATCCACCAGCTCGGGGATCATCACCATCACGCTGTGGCCGTTGCCGAGGTCTTCGACGTAGCCGGGGCCTTCGACGAAATCGAACAGCTCCAGGGTCTGCTCGTCCACCGAGGACAGGAACGACTTGTGCACCAGCGGGAAGTGGTAGGCGTCGGTGGTGTTCTCTAGCTGGATCTTCCAGTTGCCGGGGAAGCGGAAGCGATGCTCGCCGGACACCTTCACGCCGTAGCCGGCGCCCTGCTTCATGAACAGGTCGATCCACTTCTTCGCCGCGCCGAGGAAGTCTTCCAGCGGCTCGATGTCGTCCTTGAAGGTGGCGAAGATCATGCCGTTGTATTGCTCGACGCGCAGGCTCACCAGCGGCAGCTCACCCTTGTCCAGGCAGTCGGCGTAGCTCTCCGGGTGCGGCACGCCGCGCAGGCTGCCGTCGAGGGCGTAGCTCCAGCCGTGGTAGGGGCAGACGAAGCTGTTGGTCTTGCCTTTCTTGTGCTCGCAGACGGTGGCGCCACGGTGGCGGCAGCGGTTGAGCAGCACGTGCACGTCCTTCTTGCGGTCGCGCACCACGATCACCGGCTGCTTGCCGATGTAGGTGCTCTTGTAGCTGCCGTTGTCGGGAATCTCGCTGGCGTGCGCCACCCACACCCAGGTGCTGTAGAACACCTTCTCCAGCTCTTCGTCGAAGATGCGCGCGTCGGTGTACAGGGAGGTGTGCACGCGGTCGTGCAGCACCAGGTCGGCCGGCGAGCTGGCCAGGTTCACGGTTTCGATCAGATTGGTCACGGTCACTCCTCGTCGGCGCAGGTCACCGACTCATCAAAGTCATTCTTCGGTCTGCCCCGGCACGGGCAGGTGGGCATCGCTGTTCCAGGCATCGACCGGGCGACCGAACAGGTTTTCGGTCTGGAAATGGGCCATGCGCCAGACGCCTTGCTCTTCGCGAAAACGCACCGTCAGGCGCGCTGCGTTGAGGTGCGAGGCGCCGCTGGCGAAGGTGGAGGTCTGCAACATCACCCAACTGCCGCTGGCCTCGTCGCCCTCCACGCGGATCAGCTCCGAGCAGAGGAAATGCACGTTGAGGGCGAAGTGCGCCGGCTCGCTCATGTAGCCGGCGAACATGGCGCGGATCGCCTCGCGCCCCCGGTAGCCGCCGAAGCTCTTGGCGTACTTGGCACCCTTGCCTTCCCAGATGGCGTCGGCAGTGAACAGCCCGGCCAGCTCGTCCAGCGGGGTGCGTGCGTCGAGTGCGTCGCACAGCACCATGTAGCGGTTCATGCAGGCACGCACGGCGTTCTCGCTTTCCAGCTGGCGCAGGCGGGCTTCGAGGGATGGGCTCATGGCTCAGGCCCGCTGGATGATCAGTTCACGGCCGGTACGCGCTTCCACCTTGCAGTAGCGCCACAGCTTGTACGGGCCGCTGCCCACGGCGGTGGTGCGGAACAGGTTGCAGGCAGCGTGGACGGTTTCGATGTCCGGCACGTCGGCCAGCAGGTAGGTGGTCCAGGGGTAGCCGGTGGATGGGCCGACCATGCTCTGGTCGTCGTCCATGTTGCCGAATACCTTCACTCCGGGCAGGTCGTGGATGCCGTTCCACATGGCGCTGAACGCCGCCCAGACTTCCAGTTGCTCTTCACGCGGGGCGTCGAAGAAGTTCTGGTTGATGCCCATGCAAAACAGCACGCGCAAGGCTTTTTTCTCAGTCATCACAGTCACCGCTATTGAAGTTGTCGATTACAGGTAGCCGGGCGTCGGCTTGCCGCCGAAGAAGATCGCGCCGGCGTTCTGGTAGGTCATGTCGCCCATGAAGGCGTGCTGGGTGACCACCTGGGCGTCGTTGACGAAGCGCGCCAGCGGGCTCTGGCGGTACACGCCGGTCATGCCCGAGAGCATCTGCGCGGTGCGCGCCACTTCGGCGGCCACGCGGGTGGCGTGAGTCGAGGACAGGCGCAGCAGGTTGGTTTGCTCGACGCTCACCGCATCGCCGGCCAGCACGCTGGCCCAGGCGTTCTCCATGGCTTCGTAGAACCAGGCGCGAGCGGCGCGCAGTTCGGCTTCGGCCTTGGCCATCTGCATCTGCGCCAGCGGGCGGTCGGCCAGGGCTGGTGCGCCGGTGACGGAGAAACGGCCGCTGGCCATGTCGGCCAGGTAGTCCAGCGCGGCACGGGCGACACCGAGGCCGACCACGGACAGCACCTGAGTGGCGAAGGACAACGACGGATAACGGAACAGCGGCTCGTCGAGGTTGGCCGGGCCACCACGAACGAAGGTCCACTCCTCAGGCACCACCACGCCTTCGATCACTACGTCGTGGCTGCCGGTGCCGATCAGGCCGACCACATCCCAGGTCTCCTCGATCTTCACCTTCTCTCGCGGCATAACCGCGAGGCGCGGCAGGCCCAGGGTCTCGCCGTTCTTCGGGCTGATGCCGACGCCGATCAGGCTGGCCCCCATGCAGCCACTGGAAAACTTCCAACGGCCGTTGACCTTGAGGCCGCCGTCGACGAACTCCGCCGGCTGCGGCGGGAAGATGCCACCGGCGAAGACCACGTCAGGGCCAGTGGCATAGATCTGCTTGAGGGTTTCCAGCGGCAGCGCCGCCAGGTACACCGGATTCATGCCGAAGCTGGCGACCCAGCCGGCGGAGCCGTCGGCGGCGGAGATGTCCTCCACCATTTCGCAGAACTCCATGGGGCTGCGCTGCTCGCCGCCGAAGCGCGTGGGCACCAGCGCGCGATAGACGCCAAGCTCCTTGAAACGCTCGATCACGTCATGGGAGATGTAACGCTGCTGATCGAACTCCTCGCGGCGGGCGCGCTCGCGGATATCGGCCAGCAGCGTCTGAAAGGCTTCGTTCGCGGTGATCGGGGCAAGGCGCTGGTGATCCAGCTGGCTTAGGGAAGACATGGGCTTCTCCAGGATGGGCACGGTTATTGTTCGAGGCGCTGCAACAGCTCGCGGGCGACTGCCAGGAGCAGTTCGTCCGCGCCTTTGGCGGCGACCAGTTGTAGTCCTACCGGCAATTTCGAAGCGCCCTCGAAAGGGATGCTCAGGGCCGGGTGGCCAGTCAGGTTGAAAGGGCGTACGAAAGCGGTCATGCCGATCGCCGCGCGGGTGTCGGCGGCGTCTGCGACGAGCGCCGGGTAATCCGGCATGGTCGGCAGGGCGAGAATCGGGCACTGCGCCAGGGCAGCGTCCACCTCGGCGGTAAAGGCGGCGCGGCAACGTTCGGCCTCGGCCAGAGCGTCGTCGTGGGTGTCACGCGCAGCCAGCAACCGAGCGGCGACATCGGCGCCCACCAGGCCGGTTTCCAGCAGGTGCCCGCAGGCATTCCAGGTCTCGCGGTTGATCACCGCCAGGCCGGCGTCGTAGGCCGCCGGCATGCCTGGCAAGGGCGCCTCGTGCAGCTCGAAATCCGCAGCTTCGAGCACGGCATCCAGAGCGGCCTGCACCTCGGCATTAGCCTGCACCGGCACCACGCCGATGCGGATGCCGTTCACGCTCGGCAGCGCCTTGAAGGAAGGGTCGATGGCTTTCATCGCCGCGATCAGCGTGTCGATGTCGGCAGCGAAGGGGCCGACGCAATCCAGCGACGTCTGCGCCGGCATCACCCCGGCGCGACTGACGCGACCGAAGCTGGGCTTGAGACCGAATACACCGCAGCAAGCGGCGGGAATGCGCACCGAACCACCGGTGTCGGTGCCCAGGGAGAAATCGCACAGGCCGGCGGCCACGGCAGCGGCCGAACCACTGGAAGAGCCACCGGGAATGCGCCCGGGATAACGCGGGTTCTCCGCCGTGCCCGTCCAGGCATTGAGCCCGGTGGTGCCGAAGGCCAGCTCATGCAGGCTGGTCTTGCCGATCAGGTGGCAACCGGCGTCGAGCAGCGCCTGAACCACATCGGCATGGCGCTCGGCATCCGGCGCACGCTCGAGGGCACGACTGGAAGCACGGGTGGGATGACCAGCCACATCGATGGTGTCTTTCACCATCACACGGGGGCCTTGCCCACCGAGATCGAGTTTCTCGACCACTGTCGCCATCTGCTTCACCCATCACCGTTCTTGTTGGAGGTCAAAGCCGCCTCAGGGGGAGCGGCTCGCGTAAATCCAGAATCGGAAGAATTACGTGAATTGTCAATTGAATTATCAACCAGAAAACAATGGGTAGATTCGGTGCATTTTTGACACATCAAGCACCTTTACCGTGCAGTTTGGTAACAGTAAAAACCTGTAACTTTCATGCTTATCAATATATAAAATTCAATAAAATCATATAGTTAAACTACAAAAGAGATGAATTATCGTTTACCGATGACTTTCTTACGCATCAAGCCCGAATCATCAGGACGACCGATAATCGCACAGAAAATGCAGCATCAAAGCAGCCTTTAAAAGCCAATTTAAAGCTAATTTTCAAACCTAAAAAACACCTGAAAAATGCACCTCGAAGGCCTCCCAAAATGCGCCTCAAACCCTTTGTGAATCGGCCTTGAGGCGCTGGCAGACAGGCTCGCCATAACGGCTCCCTCAGGCCCGCCTCGCAGCACCGCTGCCTCTTCCCAGCCAAGCCAGGAACAGCCGTGCGCCATCTGCGCGCACGCCTTTCTGGCATGGGAGGTGCAAAACCGGCCTTGTCGGAGGGAAACCCACCGGCAGCGCCCACAGGCGCCAGAACAACAAGAAGACGACACGCCACTCGACCACCGGCCGCGATGCCGACAGCCGAATGGCCTCTGCCTCTCCAATAGCCTTGCAAACCTGGGAGTCCTCATGAATTTCAAACGAGCCCTGTCCGCCCTGCTGCTCAGCACCGCCTGTGCCTCCTTCGCGCAGGCCGAGGTGAAAGTCGGCGTCATCACCTCCTCCACCGGGCCCATCGCGCTGGTAGGACAGCCGCAGAAGAACTCCATACCGCTATTGCCCACCCAGGCCGGCGACCAACCGGTGAAGTACATCGCCCTGGATGACGGCAGCGACCCCACTGCCACGGTGAAGGCGCTGAAGAAGCTGATCAGCGAGGAAAACGTCGATGCCATCATCGGCCCGAGCGGTTCGCCCAATGCCATGGGCGTGATCCAGTTCGTCGCCGAAGCCGGCGTGCCGCTGCTGGCACCGGTGGGCACCGCCGCCGTGGTGCTGCCGATGACCGAGCAGAAGAAGTGGGTGTTCAAGACCACGCAGAACGACGACCTGATCGCCAAGGCCCTGGTCGAGGACATGCAGGCACGCGGGGTGAAGACGCTGGGCTTCATCGGCACCGCCGACCCCTACGGCGAGAACTGGTCGAAGGTGATGAGCGCACTGGCGGCCGAACACGGCATCAAGATGCTGGCCAACGAGCGCTTCCAGCGCCAGGACACCTCCGTCACCGGGCAGAGCCTGAAGGTGCTCGCCGCCCGCCCTGATGCAGTACTGGTAGCCGCACCGGGCAGCTCCGCAGTCCTGCCGCAGACCACCCTGTTCGACCAGGGCTATCGCGGCCAGATGTACCAGACCCACGGCGCCGCCCTGCCGGACTTCCTCAAGCTCGGCGGCAAGAAGGTCGAGGGCACCATCCTCGCCGCCAGCCTGATGCTGGTGCTCGAGCAGATACCCGACAGCCATCCTTCCAAAGCCATCGCCAGTGAATACGTGACGGCCTACGAGAAACTCAACGGCAGCAAGCCGGCCACCTTCGGTGCCAATACCTATGACGCCGGCCTGCTGCTGCAACGGGCCATTCCGCTGGCTGCCGCCAAAGCCGCGCCGGGCACGCCGGAGTTCCGCGCCGCCCTGCGCGACGCACTGGAGAGCACCCACGAGTTCGCCGCCACCCAGGGCGTCTACAACATGACGCCCGAGGATCACAGCGGCTTCGACGAACGTGGTCGCGAGTTGATCCAGGTGAAGAACGGCACCTGGACTCTGCTCGAGGGCAACTGATCGCAGGCACGGGTTCCCCGTAGGGTGGACAGCGCTTTTCTGTCCACCGGATGGAGCCCGGCCCCACGCCGAAAGGTGGATGAAAAAAGCGTCATCCACCCTACGCCCCGGTCACGCCGCCCCCACACGTACGCCCCATACCGCTAACGAGTTTCCGATATGAACTTCCAGATTGCCCTGCTGCTCGGCCAGGACGGCATTACCAACGGCGCCATCTACGCGCTGCTGGCGTTGTCGATCCTGCTGGTCTTCACCGTGACGCGCATCCTGCTGATCCCTCAGGGTGAGTTCGTCACCTACGGCGCGCTGACCATGGCCACCCTCCAGGCCGGCCACCCCACCGCGCTGGTCTGGCTGCTGCTGGCGCTGACCCTGGCCGACTGCGCCATGGATCTGTACGACGCCGCCCGCGCCAGCCGCCCCTTCCGCTTGCCGAAACGCATCCTGCTCAAGCTCGCCTACGCCCTGAGCATGGTCGGCCTGATCCGCAGCCTGCCGCTCGCGGAGCTGCCCCTGGCATTGCAGGCCCTGCTCACCCTGGCGCTGGTGGTGCCGCTCGGCCCGCAGCTCTACCGCCTGGTGTTCCAGCCGCTGGCTGCGGCCAGTGCACTGGTACTGCTGATCGTCTCCATCGCCGTGCACGTGGCCATGGTCGGTATCGCCCTGCTGCTGTTCGGCCCCGAGGGTGCGCGTACCGAGCCGTTCTCCGAAGCAGGCCTGACGCTCGGCCCGGTGACGCTCAACAGCCAGACCCTGTGGGTCATCGCCGTGTCCCTGGCGCTGATCATCGGCCTGTTCCTGTTCTTCGAGCGCAGCCTGTATGGCAAGGCCCTGCGCGCCACCGCAGTGAATCGGCTGGGCGCGCGGCTGATGGGCATTTCGCCGACCCTGGCGGGCAAGGCCACCTTCGCCCTGGCCACCTTCATCGGCGCGCTGTCGGGCATCCTCATCGCCCCCATCACCACCCTGTACTTCGACTCCGGCTTCGTCATCAGCCTCAAGGGTTTCGTCGGCGCCATCATCGGCGGCCTGGTCAGTTACCCGGTAGCGGCCCTGGGCGCGCTCGCCGTGGGCCTGATCGAAGCCTTCTCGATGTTCTGGGCCAGCACCTACAAGGAGATCATCGTCTTCACCCTGATCATCCCCTTCCTGCTCTGGCGCTCCCTCACCAGCCGTCATGTGGAGGACGATGAATGAAACCGCGCTACCTGATCCTCGCCCTGGTCGCCGTGCTGGCCGTGGCGCCAGCGGTGCTGCCGCCCTACTACGTCACCCTGCTCAACTACATCGGCCTGTACACCCTGGTAGTGCTCGGCCTGGTGCTGCTCACCGGTGTGGGCGGCATGACCAGCTTCGGCCAGGCCGCCTTCGTCGGCCTCGGTGCCTACACCAGCGCCTACCTGACCACCGTGCAGGAACTGCCAAGCTGGCTGGCCTGGGCCAGCGCCTCGCCCTGGCTGACCCTGCTGCTCGGCCTGGCCCTGACCGCCGCCGTGGCGCTGGTGCTCGGTGCGCTGACGCTGAAACTGTCCGGCCACTACCTGCCGCTCGGCACCATCGCCTGGGGCCTGTCGCTGTACTACCTGTTCGGCACCCTGGAGTCGCTCGGTGGCCACACCGGCGTCAGCGGCCTGCCGAGCATTTCCCTGTTTGGCTGGGTCTTGGACAAGGGCGAGAAGATCTATTACCTGATCTGGGCCATCCTGCTGGGCGCCATGCTGCTCACCCAGAACCTTTTGGATTCGCGTGAAGGCCGGGCCATCCGCGCGCTCAAGGGCGGCCAGCTGATGGCCGAGTCGATGGGGGTGAACACCTTCCGCGCGAAAATGGTGATCTTCCTCATCTCGGCATTGTTCGCCGCCCTCTCCGGTTGGCTCTACGCCCATACCCAGCGCTTCGTGAACCCCACGCCGTTCGGCCTGCACATGGGCATCGAATACCTGTTCATGGCGCTGATCGGCGGCGTGGCCAGCGTCTGGGGCGCCCTGCTCGGTGCCGGCGTGCTGACCATGCTCAAGCAGTGGCTGCAGGATCTGCTGCCGCAACTGCTGGGCAATACCGGCAACTACGAGGTGATCGTCTTCGGCATCGCCATCGTGCTGCTGATGCAGCGCGCGCCCGGCGGTCTGTGGCCACTGCTGATGCGCCTGCTGCCGGATAGCTGGAAGGCCCGCCGCGCCGCACTGCCCATCGACGACGCCAGCGAGTTGCCGCAGCGCCAAGCGCCGACTGCCGGTGAGGTGCTGCTGCAAGCCCGCGACGTGACCCGCCGCTTCGGCGGCCTGGTGGCCAACGACGCGATGAACCTGGAAGTGCACGCCGGCGAGATCCTCGCCCTGATCGGCCCCAACGGCGCTGGCAAGAGCACCCTGTTCAACCAGCTTTCCGGCGTCGATACACCCACCTCCGGTGAGGTGCTGTTCCGTGGTCAGCGCATCAACGGCATGCCCTCGCGGCGCATCGCGCGCATGGGCATGAGCCGCACCTTCCAGCACGTCAAGCTGTTGCCGGAGATGAGCGTGCTGGAGAACGTCGCCCTCGGCGCCCACCTGCGCGGCAGCAAGGGCGTGCTCGCCGCCGCCCTGCGCCTGGATCGCGCCGAGGAGGCACGCCTGCTCGGCGAGGCGCGGCGTCAACTGCAGCGGGTCGGCCTCGGTGACTACCTGCATGTGGAAGCCGGCAGCCTGGCCTTCGGTCAGCAACGCATTCTCGAAATCGCCCGCGCATTGTGCGCCAACCCCTGCCTGCTGCTGCTCGACGAGCCGGCCGCCGGCCTGCGTCACAAGGAGAAGGAAGCCCTCGGCCAGTTGCTCAGTCGCCTGCGCAGCGAAGGCATGGCGATCCTGCTGGTGGAGCACGACATGGACTTCGTCATGGGCCTGGTCGATCGCGTGGTGGTGATGGAATTTGGCCAGCGCATCGCCTTCGGCCTGCCGGCCGAGGTGCAGAAGGATCCCGCGGTGCTGGAAGCCTATCTCGGAGGAGCGGAGTGATGAACATGCCCATGCACAACCTGCAGCACACGCAGAACCAGGTGGCCAACCCGCTGCTGGAGGTCAGCGACCTGTGCGTCGCCTATGGCAAGGTGGAGGCGCTGTCCAACGCCAACCTGCGCGTCGGCCAGGGCCAGATCGTCACCGTGATCGGCCCCAACGGCGCCGGCAAGACCACCCTGCTCTCGGCCATCATGGGCGTGCTCGGCTCCCGTGGCCGGGTCGCCTTCGACGGCAGCCTGGAAGCAGTGCCGGAAGTCGAGGTGATGGTCGGCCGCGGCCTCGGTCTGGTGCCGGAGAAGCGCGAGCTGTTCAGCAGCATGACGGTGGCCGACAACCTGCTGCTCGGCGCGTTCCAGCGCCACCGCAGCGGCCAGCGCGACCACGGCCAGACGCTCAAGGAGGTCTACGAACTGTTCCCGCGCCTGTGGGAACGCCGCGAGCAACTGGCCGCCACCCTCTCCGGTGGCGAGCGGCAGATGCTCGCCGTCGGCCGTGCGCTGATGGCCAAGCCCAAGCTGCTGATGCTCGATGAACCGAGCCTGGGCCTGGCGCCGCTGATCACCCGCGAGATCTTCCGCATCATCACCACCCTGCGCCAGCAGGGCGTGTCGATCCTGCTGGTGGAGCAGAACGCCCGCGCCGCCCTGCGCGTGGCGGACTACGCCTACGTGCTGGAAACCGGACAGATCGCCATGCAGGGCCCGGCCGCGCAGTTGGCCGATGACCCTCGGGTGATCGAGGCCTATCTGGGCCTGGCCAGCCAACACCAGGAAATGCTCGCCACCTGAACCCACGGCGCCCGCCTGACGGGCGCTGTCGTCAGCCTGCAAGGAAACATGCCCATGCCCAACTCCAAGCCACTGCGTGTCTGCATCGCCGGTGCCGGTGCCATCGGCTGCACCCTTGCCGCGCGCCTGGTCGCAAGCGGCCAGCCGGTCAGCCTGCTGGCGCGCGGCAAGACGCTCGCCGCGCTGCGTGAAACCGGCATCCGGCTGAGCGACCTGGACGGCGAGCACCAGGTGGACGTCAGCGCCAGCGACGACTGCCGCACGCTCGGTGAACAGGATCTGCTGTTCATCTGTACCAAGGCGCCAGCTCTGGCTGGCCTGCTGCCTACCCTGGCGCCGCTGATCGGCGCCGACACAGTGGTGGTGCCGGTGGTCAACGGCGTGCCCTGGTGGTACTTCCACGGCCTCGAAGGGCGCCTCGCCGACCGCCGCGTCGAGGCGGTCGACCCCGACGGCACGCTCAGCGCCAGCCTCGACCTGCGCCACGTGCTTGGCTGCGTGGTGTTCATCACCGCCGAAACCAGCGGCCCTGGCGTGGTGCGCTCGAACAACCCGCACCTGATGATCTTCGGCGAGCCGGACGGCCGCATGAGCGAACGCCTGGAACGGGTGCGCGCGCTGATCGCCGCCGCCGGCATCGAGGCGCGCGCCACCGAGCGCATCCGCGACCAGCTATGGACCAAGATCATCGCCAACCTAACCTCCAACCCGCTGTCGGTGGTCACCGGCGCGACCCTGGAGCAGTTGTACGGCCAGGCCGAGCTGAAAACGCTGGTGGCCAAGATCCTTCAGGAAACCCTGCTCACCGCCGCCGCCTATGGCGCACGCATCGCCTTCGACCCGCCGACCTTCATGGAGCTGGGCGCCGGCATGGGCGCGGTGCGCACCTCGATGCTGCAGGACTACGAACAGGGCCGGCCACTGGAGCTGGCCGCCATCGGCGACGCGGTCGTCGAGCTGGCCGGCTACCAGGGCCTGGCCATGCCCACCACCCAGGACATCCTCGCCCTGGCGCGCTTTCGCAGCGCCTCGTCCCATCATCCACAGGAAACTTCGCGATGAACGCCATGACCGATTTCAGCAAGCCCGCCCACTGCAGCGACGAAGAGTGGGCACTGCGCGTCAAGCTCGCCTACTGCTACCACCTGGTGGACTGGTTCGGCTGGAGCGAGACCATCTTCAACCACATTTCCGCGCGCCTGCCCGGCCCGGCTCATCATTACCTGGTCAACCCCTTCGGCCTGAACTACACCGAGGTCACCCCAGGCAACCTGCTCAAGGTCGACCTGCACGGCAAGAAGCTCGAGGCCTCGCCCTACGACGGCAACCCCGCCGGCTTCGCTCTGCACAGTGCCGTGCACAGCGCACGCGACGACATCCAGTGCGTGATCCATACCCACACCACGCCGATCTCCGCCGTGGTGCAGAAGAAACGCGGCTTCACCCACGACGACTTCTACGGCGCTCAGTTGCATGGCCGTATCGGCTACCACCGCTTCGAGGGCATCACCCTGTTCGACGACGAGAAGGCGCGGATGGTCGAGAGCCTCGGTGACAAGCACGTGCTGGTGCTGCGCAACCACGGCATCGCGGTGGGCGAGAGCAGCATCGAGAAGGCCTTTTTCCTGCTCTGGACGGTGCAACGCGCCGCCGAGAACCAGTGCGCCGCCGGCGCCTTGGGCGGTGAGGACAACCCGCTGGACGACGGCATCGCCGCCAAATGCGCCGACCTCACCGCCATGCTGATCCGCGAGAGCGGTTTCGCCACCCAGTTCTATGACGCCATGGTGCGCAAGATGCGCACCGAACGGGCCATGCACTGGTAATCCAGGCCACAACGGGCCACAGCCGAGGAGTCGTGCCATGCAAGCCGCCAACACCCCAGCAGGTTTCCAGGAGCCGCCGATTTCCCGGCTCGATCCGCAGGGCATCCTGCTCACCTGCAATGCCGCCTATCTGGAGATGTGCGGCCATGCCGAACAGGATGTGCTCGGCAAGCCTCACGAACTGATCAACCACCCGCAGATGCCGGCAGCGGTGATCGCCAGCATGTGGCGTGCGTTACGCGCCGGCGTGCCGTGGACGGCGCCGGTGATGATCCGCCACCGGCAAGGTGGAGTGGACTGGCGCAACCTCTACGTGGTACCGCTGTTCGATGACGGCAAGCTGGCGGCGCTGGGCACCGTCTACCAAGCCATCGAACCAGCGCAGGCGCGCCAGGCCGAACGCCTCTATGCACGCCTGGCGCAAGGCCGGGCGCCATGGAGCCCGCTGCAACGCCTTGGCCAACTGCTGCTCGGTCACGGCCTGCAACTGGCGCTCGGCCTGGGCCTGGCACTGGCCACGCTACTGGCCTACCTGCCGGCCGCCTTGGGTCTGCCACTGCTGCTGGCGCTGGCGCTCGCCGGGCTGCAGCCGGCACTGCGCCAGCAGCGACTGACTCGCAACCTGCTCGCCCAGCATGCGCAGGCCTATAGCGACCCACTGCTGACCCCGCTGCACACTGACCAGCCCGGGCCGATCGGCCTGCTGGCCATGGCCCTGAACAGCCAACGCGAACGCATGAGCACGGTGATGTCGCGCATCTGCATCAACAGCGTGGTACTGCGCCAGCAGGCGCAGACCTCCGCCGCCGTGGTGGAGCGCTCGGTCGAGCAACTGCAGCGCCAGGTACAGGAAACCGAGCAGAGCGCTGCCGCGATCAACCAGATGAGCGCCACCATCCAGGAGCTTTCGCGCAACCTGCAGCACAGCGCGCAAGCGGCGCAGAATGCCGATCAGTTGGCCCGCGACGGTGAACATCAGGCGCTCGACAGCCAACGCTCGGCTCAGGACATGCACAGGGCAGTGAACGAGATCGGCCAGGCGGTCGGCAATCTGGCTGCCGCCATCGAATCCATCGGTGGCGTCGCCGAGGTGATCCAGAGCATCGCCGAACAGACCAACCTGCTGGCCCTCAACGCCGCCATCGAGGCGGCCCGCGCCGGTGAGTCCGGGCGCGGCTTCGCGGTGGTGGCCGACGAAGTGCGCAGCCTCGCCTCGCGCACCCGCGAGTCGACCGAAGACATCCAGCGCTCCATCGCCAGCCTGCGCCATGACAGCAGCGCGGCCCTGAGCACGGCCCAGCGTGGCGAACAGGCCGCACAACGCGCCAGCCAGGATGTGGAGCAGTCGCGCCAGGCCCTGACGCGCATCTGCAACGAGGTCGCGCAGATCAGCGGCATGAGCCTGCAGATGGCCGCCGCCATCGAACAGCAGGGCCAGGTGGCCGAACAGATCAACCAGCAGATCACGGCTATTGCCGGCCTGACCGAACGCGCCAGCCAGGAGGCCAACCACAGCAACACCATCAGCCAGACCCTGCATCAATTGGCCGAATCGCAACTGGGGTTGGCACGGCGTTTTCTGGAGGGCTGAGGCGAACTGGCAGCCAGGTACAAGAATTTGGCGGTCGTGATCAATTAACACGCGTTCCGCGGCGCTTGAATGACCTGACCCGGGGCCGGCCATCGCCGCGCTCACCCGACCTGGAGGTATGCGATGAAACGGCTGCTCGCCCTGCTGCTTCTGCTGGCCTGTACCGCCCAGGCCCAGGAGGTCGTGCGCGTCTACGGCTGGAAGGATTACGTCGACCCGCAGGTGCTCGAGGATTTCCAGACGCAAACAGGGATCAAGGTCGACTATCAGCCCTACACCAGTACGCAAGAACTGCTCCGGGCCCTGGCCCAGGGCAGCGAATACGACCTGGTGATGCCCAGCCACTTCATGCTCAAGGGCCTGATCGCCGAGGGTCGCCTGAGCGCACTGGACACTGGCCGGCTGCAGCATTACCGCGACCTGGATCCCTGGTTGCTGTCGACCCTGGCCGGTATCCCCACCGCCAATCGCCATGCTGTGCCCTATCTGTGGGGCTCCATCGGCCTGGTGCTCGACCCGCAACTGGCCCAGGCTCATTACCCCACGCCATTGCCCAATAGCTGGGGCCTGCTGTTCGACCCGGAGCAGGCGGCCAGGCTCAGCGCCTGCGGTATCGGCATGCTCGACGCCGCCGAGGAGACCGGATCACTGCTGCTCAACTACCGTGGGCGGCGCCTGGCGGCCAGCAGCGAGCGACTGATCAGCCGGCAAATGCGCAACCTCGAAGCCGTCGCGCCCCTGCTGCATTCCCTGGACAACTGGGCCTTCGTCGACGAGTTGATCGCCGGCAGACTTTGCCTGGCCATGGCCTGGAGCGGCCACGCAGTGATGGCCATGAAAGGCAATCCGCAACTGCGCTATTCGATTCCCGACGAAGGCGCGGCGCTGTACATCGACACCCTGGCGATTCCCAGCAATGCCCCTCATCCGCAGCTAGCCTACCGCCTGATCGACTTTCTCATCGCCCCGCAGTCAGCCATCCGCAATGCACGCACCACCGGCTTCTACGCCCCCCTGCCGAACGACTCCAAGCTGCTGCAGGCCTTCGCCCAGGAACATCCAGCCCAGGTGCTGACGACAGAGCAAAGGCGTCGCAGCTACCTGCTCGACAGCCTCTCCAGCGAACAGAAGCAGGTACTCGATCAGGCCTGGGCGCGCGTCAAGGCCGCCCATCGCTGAGCCCCCATCTGGCAGGCATCTACAAAAAGCTGTCTGCCATGATCAATTTCTTCGCCAGCCCGAATGCTATGAATAGCGCCCAGACAATCCCGGCTCCTCGCCCCTCGGGCGCCTGCGAGTCACCCGCCCATCCGCAGGCCCACGAAGGCGAAGAACCTTGGGTCGCGCCAGCCCCCCGGAGTCGTCCATGAGCGAAATCCAGTTACTGCCTCAGGTGCAAGCCTTCCTCCAGCGCGATCACGGCCATTTCATCGATGGTCAGTACCGCGCGCCCAACGGCGCCAAGCGTATTCCCATCGTCGACCCGAGCACTGGCCAGGTCATCGCCCAGATCGGCCATGCCGGCCAGGAGGATATCGAGGCCGCCTGCCAGGCCGCGCGCCGCAGCTTCAAGGGCGAATGGGCGCAGACCTCGCCTTACCAGCGCGGCGTGATCCTCAACCGCCTGGCCGACCTGATGGAAGCCAACGGCGAGGAGCTGGCGCAGCTAGAGACCCTCTGCTCGGGCAAGTCCATCCACCTGTCGCGCATGTTCGAGGTCGGCCAGAGCGCCATCTTCCTGCGCTACTACGCCGGCTGGACGACCAAGATCAACGGCGAAACCATGACCCCGTCGTTCCCCTCCATGGCCGGTGAGCAATACACCGCCTTCACCCGCCGCGAGCCGGTGGGCGTGGTCGCCGGTATCGTGCCGTGGAACTTCTCGGTGATGATCGGCGTATGGAAGATCGCCGCCGCCCTGGCCACCGGCTGCACCCTGGTGCTCAAGCCCAGCGAGTTCACCCCGCTGACCCTGTTGCGCCTGGCCGAGCTGGCCATCGAGGCGGGCGTGCCGGCGGGCGTGTTCAACGTGCTCAACGGCAGCGGCGAGGTCGGTGCCAGCCTGATCGAGCATCCCCACGTGGCCAAGGTGTCCTTCACCGGTTCGGTGCCTACCGGGCTCAAGGTCGGCCAGAGCGCCATGGCGGCCAACCTGACCCGCGTGACCCTGGAGCTGGGCGGCAAGAACGCCGCCGCGCTGCTGCCCGATGCCGATATCGACGGCGCGGTGGCCGGCCTGATCCAGACCGGCTACGTCCATCAGGGCCAGGTCTGCGCTGCGCCGGAACGGGTCTACGTGCACCGCTCACGCCTCGACGAGACCCTGGCCAAATTCACTGCGGCCCTGCAGGGCATGCACATCGGCTCGCCGCTGGACGAAAGCGTGAACTTCGGCCCGCTGGCCAACAAACCGCAGTTCGACAAGGTCGCGCAGTTCCTGCAGTTGGCTGGTGAGCAGAGCCAGGTGGTCTTCGGCGGCAAGCCGCTGGCCCGCGCCGGCTACTTCGTCGAGCCCACCGTGGTGCTGGCCAACGGGCCGCAGGATCGCCTGCTGCACGAAGAAACCTTCGGCCCGATCCTCTGCGTGCTGCCTTACGACAGCGTCGAGGAACTGCCGGGCCTGATCAACGACTCGCCGTTCGGCCTCACCGCCAGCATCTGGAGCAACGACCTGTCCCAGGCCTTGCGCCTGATCCCGCAGATCGAGGCCGGCACGGTGTACGTCAACATGCACACCTTCCTCGACCCTTCCGTGCCTTTCGGCGGCATCAAGGCCTCGGGCACCGGCCGTGAATTCGGCAGCGCCTTCATCGACGACTACACCGAACTCAAGTCGGTGATGATTCGTTACTGATTGGGATACGGTTCACTTGAAGGGCAGTACGGCCTTGGGGATTGATAGCGGACTGGCAAGTTTGTGTGTTGGTTGCTGGTTGCTTGGGTGTCTGTTCCGGATTGCCGCGTTTTTGCTGATGTTTCTGGTTTCGCCCTCCCGGGCGAGTCACTTTTGGGACAAAAGTAACCAAAACCCTCCGCCCGATCATCCGGCCCTCGCTGCGCGAGGGTTCGCTCACTCCATCGCCGCTCCAGAGGCCCGCCGCGGTGGGCCATCCCTGGCCCATCGCGGCTCTCGCGACATCCATGTCGCTCAACCTCTTCCGCGACGATTCCGTTCGCCCTCCTGGGCGGGCTCTGCACGCGCCTGAACCTTAGGTAACCCAGAAGTAGCGCGGAGTGCTGGTCAGCCGTAGGGCGGACTCAGGAGCGCCAGCGAACAGTCCGCCGAGCCATGCCCAGTTCGGCACCACAACCTACGTTCAATACTCCCACCAACGGCGTACTGCTTCGCGAGTACGCCCTACGCGAATGAAACTATTGGTTTAACTCGACGACTCACCGCGACCAGAACACTGTGTGCAACACCTGACATGCCAGTTCGTTCAGGCGCGCTAACTCCCCCTTCAGGAGGCCGAGCGTAGGCATTGCGCAGGGGGCTGCCGCGAGAGGCTTGATGGGTCAGGGATGGCCCTTGCAAGCCGACCCCGGAGCGGTGCCGGAGTGAGGTAAGTCGAGCGAAGCATGACGGGGACGCCTAGTTCCGGATGGCGGGGGTGCGTTTCTTTTGCTTACTTTTCTTTGCGCTGGGCGGCAATCCGAGTTCAAAGAAAAGTGAGTCGCCCGAGGGGGCGAAACAAGGAGTTTCCGAACACACTGAAGCGGCGTCCAGAACACCAAGCAACACACAAACTTGCCATTCCGGTATCAAACCAGCAACAACGCCTCGCCCCCCAGCAACCGCCGCGCCCCTGAACTAAACGCCCCCCGACAGTGCTCATTGGCGAGCACGCCCGCCCGTATCCGGCTGCCTTCTGGAAAACCGACCAGTGATCTCAGCGCGACATCACCTGGCAGTTTCTGGCTCAAAAAATGCTTGAACATTCACGTTATTTGAAGAGTGTGCAGATACGACACAAAAGCGCACCCAAAAACGCCAAGAATAAAACGAGGCCGCCTCATGACCGTGCATTCATCCCACGCTTTCGAGCACTGGAACCACAATGTCCATGCCGTCTGTGGACGTTTCGAGACCCAACAGGCATGGGATGCCGACTTCATCGGCGAGATCCAGCGCATCGACCTGGGCGGCCTGGAGATCGCCGACATCAGCACCAACGCCCTGGCCATCAACCGCCAACGCGGTAACACGGCGCGCGCCGATGACCGTTACTACTTCCTGGTCATGCAGCGCGAGGGCGTCATGGCCATCGATCAGGGGGATCGCGAATTCGTCCTCTACCCCGGTGACCTGGCCTTGCTCGATTCGGCGCAAGCCTTCGAGATGAAACCCCAGGGGCTGATCCGCCAGCTTTCCGTGCACCTGTGCCGGGACATGGTCGACCCGCTGCTACCGGCCAGCGCACGCCGCTTCGGCAAGCTGGAGCAGGAGAGCCCGACCGGCCACCTGCTGCAAGGCATCCTGCAGCAGATCGCCAATGGCGAACTGAGCTCGGCCACCCAGCAGCATTACGGTACAGCTCTGCAGAATGCCCTGATCGCCCTGCTGCCACCGGCCTTCCATGACGACAGCCTGCAGGATCCCGGCCGGCCACTCAGACGCTTGGCCGAGAAGATCATCAGCGAGTCGCTGCCCAATGCACCGACGCCGGCCGAACTGGCAGCGAAGCTGAACGTCTCGGTGCGCAAACTCTATCGGCAGTTCGAGATCGACGGCGACAGCATCTGCCGCTACATCCAGCGCCAGCGTCTGGAACGCAGCGCACGGGAGCTGGCCGAGACCAGCGGCCAGGCGCTGCCGATCACCACCATCGCCTACAAATGGGGGTTCACCGACTCGGCGCACTTTTCTCGCGTGTTCAAGCAGTATTACGGCATTTCACCGCGCGCCTATCGTGCCGACGCCTCGAACCGGCAACGGGTAGTGCCGGGTTAGAGCCTGCTCAGGTACCGGAGAGGTTGTCAAACATGGTTGCCAGGGTCTGGTTGAGCTTGCGGATCTGCGCTTCGGTCAGGCCCTTGAAGCCATCGTGAAATACCTGCGCCGTGGCTTCGTGCATGGCGAAATAGGCCTCACGGCCCTTGTCGGTGATCGACACCTGGGTCACTCGGCCATCCTGGTCGCTCTGCCGAGTGTCCACCAGGCCATCGTCCTTCATCCGATAGACGATCTTGGTGATGGTCGACAGCTTGGCCACAGCGAACTCGGAAATCTCGGAAATGCTGGCCTCCTGGGCCTCGTAGAGGATGTTCAACACCCGCCAGCGCGGGATGTCGAGGTCGATCTTCTTCAGCAGCCTCTCCATGCTCATGGTGTAGCGCGCATGAACACGTACCAGCCAGTAGAAGGGAAACTCTTCCTTGTGAAATTCTTCGCTGATCGGGTTGTAACGATTGCGACGCTTTTTCGGCACCTTCATGGACGAACCGCTTTGCTGTAAAGGACGCCAGATAATAGATAAATCCATTAATTCTTTCACTGCGGCATCGCGCCGCTCGGAAGCGGCGCGGCCTGCGCTGGCAGGGTTGGCACGCCTCAGAAATTGAAGGCGAAGACCAGTTGGCTGTAAAGGTTGCGGTCGTCGTTACCCAGTTGCGCACCGCCTTCGCCGGCACTCTTGCTGGGCTGATAGAGACCCACCACCGGCATCACCACCAGGTTCTCGGTCAGCCCCCATTCGGCGTAGATATCCAGCTCGCGCCCGGAAAAGTCCCCACGCGCCTGATCGATGGTGTCGAAGTCGAACCACAGCGCGCCGATGGCGAGATTCTCCAGCGGCGTGGCCCGCAACCCGACATGGTGCACGCGGCTGTTGCTATTGAACGGGCCGGCGTAGTTGCCCGCCACCTCGCCCTGGAACCAGGTGCCGAAGCCACGGCTGAAGCCATAGAACAGCGGGTCGAAGCCTTCCGAGAAGCGGCTGTAGCGATAGGTCAGCGTTGGCGACCAGGCGACATCGGCGAAGGTCCAGCCGGCCTCAAGGTACCAGGCGTTCTCGTCAGGGCCCTGGTCGCGATCCTGCCAGGCGTATTCGCCGGACAGCGCCAGGTTTTCCACACCCGCGTTGCCCGCTGCGCGCAGGCTGTAGGTCTCCATGCCCTTGCGTTGCAACTGCGCGGGCGATGCGTAGCGTTCGTCGACGTCGCGGGTACGGATGTAGGTGAGCCCGACGGTACCGGCATCGGCCACGTGTTCCAGGGTGCCGACATACAGTTCGGTCTTGGCCTGCGCACGGTTATCGGACTTCAGCCACATCAGGTCGCCGCGCCAGCCCTGCTCGCCACCCAGGCGCAGCACGGCGGTCTGGTCGAAGGCCTTGCGCGCGGCCAGGTAGTAGGCACCACCGCGATTGAATTCACCATCGGCCAGGCCCTTGCCGATGTTCAACGCATCGCCATTGATCAGAAAGCCGTCACCGACCCTGACGTTCTGCCGGCCGAAGGAAAGATCCACGCCATTCTCGCCGAGCGCCTCGAAGAGGTTGCCCGAGCGCCAGCCGAGGTAGGCATCCTCGATCTTGGTGGTGCGCTCGGAGCCGTCGGAGAAGCCCGCCGCGTCACCGTCGCCCCAGGTTGCGGAGCTGAGCAGGGAAAAGGCGCCATAGCCACTGCCCATGTTGCCCAGCCCCTGATCGAGACTCAGACCATACTTGACGTAACCCTCGCGCCACGACGAGCCGCCTTCCTGCAGGCGGCCACTGGCCGCGTAGTTCTCACGGCTGTGAAAAATGCCGAATGCGGCTTCGAGGTTGCCTTGCAGGTGCGTGTCGTCATCGGCATAGAGCTCGACTGCAGCGGCAGGTAATGCACTGCCGATCAACAGGGCAAGGGCAGACAGATGAAAGAATGGCAATTTGCACATAACGATCCCCAGAGTCATGAGTGGAATTGGCGAAACTCGACGCTATGTCCTCTACCCCGTGCGAACTTTCATCTGCCTGCCATTCATTTGCCGATGCCTGCCAGATCGCGTCATGTAGCGACAGAAAGCTGGAGACTGGCAGGCAAATACAAGTTTCGTGCAGGCGCTTACAAGTCACCCGGCAGCGTTTTTAGGATCGTTGTGATGCCCATTCCCCATCACTCGCCCCGGAGAAAGCCCGTATGTTCAGCATCCGCCCGGCCAGACCGCTGCAGCCTCCGAGGGCAACGCCTTGCATGCCCAAGAACAAGGAGAACTCCATGCGAACCCCCTGGATCATCCGGCAGACCGCCCTTGCCCTGGGTCTGTCCCTGGCGGGGCTCAGCGCCCACGCCGATCTGCCCAATGACACCATCGGCCAGGAAACCCTGCCCTTCCCACCATCACCACACCGCGCCTACATCGTCGACGCCGAGTTCGAGAATCTGGTGACCGGCCGTATCACCGTGGTCGACCCCGAGAGCAAGCGCATGCTCGGCATGATCAGCACTGGGTTCGCCGCGCCCTCGACCCTCGGCCGTGACGGCAAGTACCTGTACACCGCCGACCTCTACTACTCGCGCGGTGTGCGCGGCACCCGCACCGACGTGCTCACCGCCTGGAACACCAGCACCCTGTCGCCCGACTGGGAAGTGGTGATCCCCAGCAAACGCGGGGTCATGCTGCCGGAGCCGCACGCACTGGGCACCAGCGCGGACGACCGCTTCGTCTACATCTACAACTTCACCCCGTCCACCTCGGTCACTGTGGTCGACACCCAGGCCAGGAAAGTGGTCAGCGAGATCTCGATCCCCGGCTGCGTGCTCAACTACCCGATCGGCAAACGCCGGTTCGCCTCGCTGTGCGGCGATGGCAACCTGCAGGTGGTGACGCTGAACGACCAAGGCCAGGAAACGGCCCGCAGTCACACCGCGTTCTTCGACCCCAACGCCGAGAAGCTGGTGGAGCGCGCCTACGCCGTGGGCGACACCTACTACTTCGTCAGCACCACCGGCACCGTGCGTGCCGTGGACTTCTCCGGTGAGCAACCGAAGATCATCCCGGCTTGGGAGCTGGTGACCGACGCCGCCGACAAGAAGGCCGGCTGGGCGCCGGGCGGCTGGCAATCGATTGCTGTTGCGCCGAAGCTCAACCGCCTCTACGTGCTGATGCACGACGCCCACGAGGCGATGAAGTGGGAAGACCCGAGCCCGATCATCTGGGTCTACGACCTCAAGACGCACAAGCGCATCGGCACCCTGGAAGCCCCTGCCCCGGTCTGGAGCCTGCGCGCCACCACCGACGACAAGCCGCTGCTGCTCGGCGCCAACGTCATCGGCGGCCTGGAGGTCTTCGACCTGACCAGCGGCAAGCACAGCGGTACCGTGGAAAAGATCGCCAAAACCTCGATTTACGTCCTCAGCCACTGACGAGGTGCAGTCATGCAACCTGATCCGATCTTCGTCATTACCGCCGCCCTTGCGGTAGCGGTGATCCTGGCCAGCGCCGCGACCCACAAGTTGCGCGCACCGGCCCGCTTCGCCAGCCTGTTGGAGAACTACCAGCTACTGCCACAGGCCCTGGTGCGCCCGGTGGCCCGCACGCTGCCCTGGCTCGAAGCGGTGCTGGCCTTCGCCCTGCTGGTGCCGATGGCTCGCCACCTGGCGGCGCTTGGCGCTGCCGCACTGCTCGCCGGTTACGCCCTGGCCATCGCCATCAACCTGTGGCGCGGCCGCCGCGACATCGACTGCGGTTGCGCCGGGCCGCAGCAGGATCAGCCGATCCGCCCGCTGCTGCTGGCACGCAATGCCGTACTGGTGAGCCTGGCCCTGGTCGCCAGCCTCGCCCCACTGAGCCGCGACCTGGGCCTGTTCGACGCGTTCGTCGTCATCGCCGCCAGTGCCGTGGCCCTGCTCATCTACGCCACCGCCGAAGGCCTGCTGGCCAACGGTCCCCGTCTGCTCAAACTCATCGGAAGGTGAATCATGGAAGCTCTGATCGTTTCTAACATTCTGCTGTGGTGCCTGCTGATCGCCCTGGCCTTCGCCATCATGGGCCTGGTTCGTCAGATCGGCGTGCTGCATGGTCGCCTGGCGCCCGCCGGCGCACTGATGGTCGACAAAGGCGTGGCCGTCAACGAGCCCGCCCCGCAAGTGACCGCCGCCGACCGTCATGGTCGCCCGGTGAACTTCGGCTACGCCGGCGAGAAGGCGCAACTGCTGTTCTTCCTCTCGCCAACCTGCCCGATCTGCAAATCGCTGCTGCCGGCCATCAAGTCCATCGCCAAGGAGCAGGCCCATCGCCTCGACGTGGTCTACGTCAGCGACGGTGACATGGACGCGCAGCAGGCGCTGATCGCCGAGCACAAGCTCGAAAACGCCACCTATGTGGTCGGCCCGGAAGTGGGCATGACCTACCAGATCGGCAAGCTGCCCTACGCCGCTCTTATCGACAACGGCGGCGTGCTGCGTGCCAAGGGCCTGGTCAACTCGCGCGAGCACCTCGACAGCCTGTTCGAGACCGAACACCTGGGCAGCGCCACCCTCCAGCAGTACCTGCATAACAGCCAGCCCGCCCACGGCGCGCACAACCACTGAGCCAGGGAGCCCTGACATGAAATTGCTAGACCGCCTGTTCGAACGCTCCACTCGCCACGTGGCCGACACCACCTCGCGGCGTAACTTCCTCGGTCGCCTCGGCTCGCTGATGGTGGCCGGTGCCGCCCTGCCGGTGCTGCTGCCCATCGACCGCACCAGCAAGGCCCTGGCCGCCGAAGCACCGAAAGCCGGCGATCCGGGGGATCCCAATAGCTGCGACTACTGGCGCTACTGCTCCATCGACGGCTTCCTCTGCTCCTGCTGCGGCGGCTCCGTCACCTCCTGCCCGCCAGGCACCGAGGTGTCGCAGGTGAGCTGGATCGGCACCTGCCGCAACCCCGGCGATGGCAAGGACTACATCATTTCCTACAACGACTGCTGCGGTAAGCACAGCTGCACCCAGTGCGCCTGCACCCGCAACGACAGCGAGGAGCCGCTGTATCGCCCCTTCAACAACAACGACATCAACTGGTGCCTGGCTGCCAAGTCGAACATCTACAACTGCACCATCGCCGTCATTCGTGGCGTCGCGATCTGAGAAAAGGGGGCCAGCATGCGTGCGCTCATCATCGGACTGGCCTGCGCCATGGTCGCCCCCCTGGCCATGGCGCGGGCCATCCCCGATCCCAACCAGAAACACGCCCCGGGCAACGAGGCGCCACAAACGCCGATTGCCCAGGCCGGCTACAGCACAGCGGTTAACTACCAGTTGCAGTGCGCCGGCTGCCACCTCGGTGACGGCACGGGCTCGAAGGCCAACGACACACCGAAGATGAAGGACTTCGTCGGCAACTTCCTCAAGGTCGAGGGTGGCCGTGAGTTTCTGGTGCGCGTGCCCGGCATGTCGCAATCGGCGCTCAACGACGCGCAACTGGCCGATCTGCTCAACTGGCTACTGCGCGAGGACGGCATGGCCGGCAAGAGCATGCCGGCGCACTACCAGCCCTACAGCGCCGAGGAAGTCGCCCGCCTGCGCAAGGTGAGCATGCTCAACCTGCCGGATACCCGCGCCCACCTGATCGAGCAGATGCGCGAACAGGGCATCGCGATCGATGACGGTATGAGCGACAAAGCCCCCTGAGCCAATGGTCGGGCTGGCCGCATCAGAGCCCTGCTCTTATGCTGCACTCTTTTTGTGCGAGCCTGCCCGATGACTCTGTTCGACCTGCTGCTGTTGGCCCTCGCCGGTTTCGCCGCTGGGGGCATGAACGCCCTGGCTGGCGGCGGCACCTTTTTCTCCTTCCCCGCCCTGCTCGCCGCCGGCCTGCCGCCGGTGACCGCCAATGCCACCAACGCCGTGGCGCTATGGCCAGCCAGCCTGGCCGGCGCCTGGGCCGCACGCGCTTCGCTGCGGCCGCTCGGCCGTTATCTGCTGCCCCTGTTGTTCGCGGGTCTGGCCGGTGGTTTGCTCGGCGGCCTGTTGCTGCTGGCAGGCGGCGACGATGTGTTCCGCGTATTGATCCCCTGGTTGCTGCTGGCCGCCACCGCACTGTTCGCCGCCAGCCCCTGGCTGGGTCGTTGGCTCGCTGCACGGCGCAAGGAGTCAGAACATCCACCACACACGCCGCTGTCGCTGGGCGCGCATATCGGCGTGTCGATCTACGGCGGCTATTTCGGCGCTGGCATGGGCATTCTGCAGCTCGCCGCGTTCTCCATCGAAGGCCACCCGCTGGCCCGCGCCAATGCCCTGAAGAACCTGATCTCGGCCGTGATCTACAGCATCGCCACCCTGACCTTCATCATTGCCGGGCGCGTCAGTTGGTACGAATTGGCCATCCTCCTCACTGGCGCCACGCTCGGCGGCTATGCCGGCGGCGCACTGGGCGAGAAACTGCCGCCGACGCTGCTACGCAGCTTCGTCATTCTGGTCGGCAGCGGCATGACGCTGTATTACTTCTGGAGCACCTATCTGCCGTAGGGTGCGCCGTGCGCACCGAAACAGCGCGGCCTCGTCGATGCGCCGCCTGTTGATTTGCCCGCATGGCGCGGCTCTGCTAGTGTCGCGCGGTTTCCAAGCTGCCCGAGACCTGCCGCCATGGCCCGCAAGAAAGCCCCCGACTTTGAACATTCTCTCGCCGAACTGCAGGCACTGGTCGAGCGCCTGGAAAGCGGCGAGCTGTCGCTGGAGGACTCGCTGACCGCCTTCGAGCAAGGCATCGGCCTGACCCGCGAGTGCCAGGCGGCGCTGGCCCAGGCCGAGCAGAAGGTGCAGATCCTGCTGGAGCGCGACGGCGAGCTGCAGCCGGCCCCCTTCGACGCGGACGAGCAGGCATGATCAAGGCCTACCAGGCGCGCTGCCAGGCGCGTGTCGATGCCGCGCTCGACAGCCTCTTCCAGCCACCACGCGCGGAACTCGAACGCCTTTACCAGGCCATGCGCTACAGCGTGATGAACGGTGGCAAGCGCGTGCGCCCGCTGCTGGTCTACGCCGCCTGCGAGGCGCTGCAAGGCGACGCCGAGCGAGCCAATGGCGCCGCCTGCGCCGTGGAGCTGATTCACGCCTATTCGCTGGTGCACGACGACCTGCCGGCCATGGACGACGACGACCTGCGTCGCGGCCAGCCCACCACCCACAAGGCCTTCGACGAAGCCACCGCCATTCTCGCCGGCGACGGTCTGCAGAGCCTGGCCTTCGAGGTGCTCGCCGACGAACAGCGCAACCCGCAGGATGCCGAGGTGCGCCTGCAGATGCTCGCCGCCCTGGGCCGCGCCGCGGGGCCGGCCGGCATGGTCGGCGGCCAGGCCATCGACCTTGGCTCGGTGGGCCAGAAGCTCGACCGCGCAGCGCTGGAGATCATGCACCGACACAAGACCGGCGCGCTGATCGAAGCCAGCGTGCTGCTCGGCGCCCTGGCCAGCGGTCAGGCCGACGAGATCAGCCTCAAGGCCCTGCTGAATTACGCCCGCGCCATCGGCCTGGCCTTCCAGGTGCAGGACGACATTCTCGACGTGGAGAGCGACACCGCCACCCTGGGCAAGACCCAGGGCAAGGACGAAGCTCACGACAAACCCACCTACCCGGCCCTGCTCGGCCTCGAAGCGGCCAAGGACTATGCCCTGGAGCTGCGCGACCAGGCCCTGCACGCCGTGCGCCTGCTCGGCGACAACGCCGAGCCGCTGCGTGAGCTGGCGCGCTATATCGTCGAGCGGCGCAGCTAGCAGGCTGTTGAAAAACTACCTGCGTTGGCAATACTGCGTTAAAAACAGCCTCAAAATGCTCATTTACAACACGTAAACTGCGCTTTTTCGGCTGTTTTTGCCTTGTCTTGCCTGCCTCGCCTACGTTTTTCAACGGCCTGCTAGGTGGCTCTTGTGGGAGCGGCTTCAGCCGCGATGGCCGCTCCGCCCCCATCATTGTCATCTATGACCACATGATCGCCATATGAGGCTTGCTTTACCCCTGCGGCAAGCCTCCTAAGATGGCTCCATAACGACGAGACGTCCGGAGCCGCCATGCCCTTCCCCGCCCTGCTGATCGCCAACCGTGGCGAGATCGCCATTCGCATCGCCCAGGCCTGCGCCGACCTCGGTATTCGCAGTGTCGCGGTGTACGCCGAAGACGACAGCGCCTGCCTGCACACGCGCAAGGCCGACCTGGCCGTGGCGCTGGTCGGTCGCGGTGTCGCGGCCTACCTGGACATGGATCAGCTCATCGGCATCGCCCGCGAGCGGGGCTGCACGGCCCTCCATCCTGGCTACGGCTTTCTCGCCGAGAACGCCGAGTTCGCCCGTCGTTGCCAGGCGGCCGGGCTGACCTTCGTCGGCCCGTCGCCAGAAACCCTGCAACTGTTCGGCGACAAGGCCGCCGCCCGTGCCCTGGCCGAACGCTGCGCAGTGCCGCTGGTACCGGGGATCAACCAGGCGGTGACGCTGGAGCAGGCCGCGGACTTTCTTGCCGAACACGGCAGCGTGATGCTCAAGGCCCTGGCTGGCGGCGGCGGGCGTGGCATGCGTGCAGTGGACGAACCGGCGCAACTGGCCGAGGCCTTTGCCCGCTGCGCCTCGGAGGCCCAGGGCGCCTTCGGCAGCGGCGCCCTGTACGTGGAGAAGCGAGTGCGCCGCGCCCGGCATATCGAAGTGCAGGTACTCGGCGACGGCAGCGGTGCGGTCAGCCACCTGTGGGAGCGCGACTGCAGTCTGCAGCGCCGCCACCAGAAGCTGGTGGAGATCGCCCCCAGCCCCGAGCTGGATGTGGCCACCCGTGACGCCATCATCGCCAGCGCCCTGCGCCTGGCGGCCGAGGTTCAATATCGCGGCATCGGCACCTTCGAGTTCCTGCTCGACCTCGACCAGCCGGGGCGCTTCTACTTCATGGAAGCCAACCCGCGCGTGCAGGTGGAGCACACCGTCACCGAGCAGGTCACCGGCGTCGACCTGCTGCACACGCAACTGCACCTGGCCGCCGGCAAGAGCCTGGCCGAGCTGAACCTGCTCACTCCACCGCCCGCGAAAGGCTATGCCGTGCAGGTGCGCCTGAATCTGGAAAGCCTGCTCGCCAATGGCAGCGCGCGCCCGGCCAGCGGCGTACTCAACGCCTACCAACCACCCTCCGGCCCCGGTCTGCGCGTGGATGGCTGCGGCTATGCCGGTTATACCGTCAGCCCGGCCTACGACTCGTTGGTCGCCAAGCTGATTGCCAGCGCCAGCGACTACCCCGGCGCCCTGCGCCGCGCCTACCGGGGGCTGTGCGAGTTTCGCCTCGACGGCGTGGCGAGCAACCTGCACCTGCTGCAGAACCTGCTGCAATGCGAGGCGGTGATCGCCAACCAGGTCGATACCACCTATGTCGAACGCCAGTTGGACGCCTTGCTGGCGGTGCGCGAGCAGGCCCACCCGCACCGCTACTTCGCCACTGACGCTGCGCAGCACAGCGCCACGGCCAGTGCCGACGCGCCGCCCGGCACCCTGGCCCTGAATGCGTCCAGCGCCGGTGTACTGGTCAGCCTGACAGTGGCCGAAGGCGAAGCCGTCGCCGCCGGCCAGGCCATCGCCGTGCTGGAAGCGATGAAGATGGAGTTCGAGGTCAAGGCCGAGCACAGCGGCATCGTCCGTGCGCTGGCCGTGGCGCCCGGTGACGCCATCGGTGAGGGCCAGGCGCTGGCGTTCCTGGAGCCTGCCGAGGTGGATGGCCTCGCCGAGCATGGCGAGCAGGCGGTCGACCTGGCGCATATCCGCGCCGACCTGGCCGAAGTGCTGGAACGCCACGCGCGCCTGACCGACGCGCGCCGTCCCGAAGCCGTGGCGAAAAGGCGCAAGACCGGTCAGCGCACGGTGCGGGAAAACCTCGCGGACTTGCTCGATGCAGATAGCTTCATCGAATACGGCGCCATGGCCCTGGCCGCCCAGCGCCGCCGACGTTCGCCCGAGGAGCTGCTGGAACTGAGCCCGGCCGACGGCCTGGTCGCCGGCATCGGCACGGTGAACGCCGCGAGTTTCGGCGCCGAGGCCGCGCGCTGCATGGCCATCGCCTACGACTACACGGTATTCGCCGGCACTCAGGGGGTGATGAACCACAAGAAGACCGACCGCATGCTGGCCCTGGCCGAGCAATGGCGCCTGCCGGTGGTGCTGTTCGCCGAAGGCGGTGGTGGTCGGCCGGGCGATACCGACTTCGTCGGCGTGGCCGGGCTGGACTGCCACACCTTCGTCGCCATGGCCAAACTCTCCGGCCTGGTGCCGACGGTGGGCGTGGTCTCTGGCCGCTGCTTCGCTGGCAACGCCGCGCTGCTCGGCTGCTGCGACGTGATCATCGCCACCCGTAACGCCAGCATCGGCATGGCCGGCCCAGCGATGATCGAAGGCGGTGGCCTGGGCCGTTTCACCCCAGAGCAGGTCGGCCCGACCAGTGTGCAGGGCCCCAACGGGGTGATCGACGTGCTGGTGGAAGACGAGGCCGCAGCGGTCGCCGTGGCCAAGCAGTACCTGGGCTATTTCCAGGGCTCGGTGAGCGACTGGCAGTGCAGCGATAGCCGCGAGTTACGCCAGGTGATCCCGGAAAACCGCCTGCGCGTCTACGACATGCGCCAGGTGATCGAGCTGCTGGCCGACCACGGCAGCGTGCTGGAGCTACGCCGCCAGTTCGCCCCCGGCCTGATCACCGCGCTGATTCGCATCGAGGGCAAGCCGTTCGGCCTGATCGCCAACAACCCCGCGCACCTGGGCGGTGCCATCGACGCCGTGGCCGGCGACAAGGCCGCGCGCTTTCTGCAACTGTGCGAGGCGCATGACCTGCCCATCGTCTCGCTGTGCGACACCCCCGGCTTCATGGTCGGCCCGCAAGCCGAGCAGCAAGCCACGGTGCGCCATGTCTCGCGCCTGTTCGTCACCGCCGCCAGCCTTACGGTGCCCTTCTTCACCCTGGTGCTGCGCAAAGGCTACGGCCTCGGCGCCCAGGCCATGGCGGCCGGCAGCTTCCATTCGCCGCTGTTCACCGCTGCCTGGCCCAGTGGCGAATTCGGCGCCATGGGCCTGGAAGGTGCGGTGCGCCTGGGTTTCGCCAAGGAGCTGGCAGCCCAGCCGGACGAGGCCAAGCGCCAGGCGCTGTTCGACAAGCTGGTGGCCAAGGCCTACGCCAACGGCAAGGCGCTGAACATGGCCAGCTATCTTGAGATCGACGCCGTGATCGATCCGGCCGACAGCCGCGCTTGGCTGCTGCGCGGCCTCAATGCGGCGCCGCGTCCGCCGCGGCGCGACGGCAAGAAACGTCCCTTTATCGACACCTGGTAATCGCCATGCACCTCAACCACCGCCTGCTCGCCGTCAACGGCATCGAACTCAGCCTGTACAGCGCCGGCCCCGAGCACGGCAAGCCGGTGTGGCTGCTGCATGGTTTTCCCGAGTGCTGGTACGCCTGGCATCCGCAGATCGAGGCGCTGGCCGCCGCCGGCTACCGGGTGTTCACCCCGGAGATGCGCGGTTACGGCGCCAGCAGCGCACCGGCCGATCCGGCAGCCTATGAGCTGCTCACCCTGTGCGGCGATATCCAGGCGGCGATGAACCTGCTCGGCCAGCGCGAGGTGGCGGTGGTCGGCCACGACTGGGGCGCGCCGGTGGCCTGGCACCTGGCGCTGCTGGAGCCTCAGCGAGTCAAGGCGCTCGGCGCGCTGTCGGTGCCCTTCGGCGGCCGGCCGAAACGCCCGGCCATCGAGATGATGCGTGAGGCCTACGCCGGGCGCTTCCACTACATCCTCTACTTCCAGCAGCCGGGGCTGGCCGAGGCGGAACTGGACGAAGACATCGGTCGCAGCCTGCGCCTGCTGCTCGGCGGCCTCGGTGATGCCCTGCTGGCGACGGACAAACCGGCCGATGCGCGGCTGTTCGACGGCATGCCGGATGAACTGCCCTTGCCGACCTGGTGCAACGAGACCACCTTCGCCCACTACCTGCGCACCTTCGAGCGCCACGGCTTTCGCGGCGCGCTGAACTGGTACCGCAACTTCGAGCGCAACTGGCAGCGTACCGAGCACCTGGCCGGGCTGCAGGTGATGCAACCGACCCTGTTCCTGCTCGGGGAAAACGACCCGGTCGGCCGCTTCGAGGCGCCGACACTGAAACGCATGGGCGACAAGGTGCCGCACCTGGAACGCCACGACCTGCCCGGCGCCGGCCACTGGCTGCAGGGCGAGCGCAGTGAGCAGGTCAACGAGCGGTTGCTGGATTTCCTCGGTCGACATTATCGCTGACGATCAGGACAGCGGATTGGGCTGTTCTGGCGGCATCAGGTAAACTGCCGCATCTTTTACCCCTATAACGATTCGCCTGATGCCGACCACTTTCCACGAGATCCCCCGCGAGCGTCCGTTGACGCCGCTGCTCGACAGCGCCAACACGCCGGACGAACTGCGCCGCCTGGCCGAAGCGGACCTGGAAACCCTCGCCGACGAGCTGCGCCAGTACCTGCTCTACAGCGTGGGCCAGAGCGGTGGGCACTTCGGTGCCGGCCTCGGCGTGATCGAGCTGACCATCGCCCTGCACTACGTCTTCGACACCCCCGATGACCGCCTGGTGTGGGACGTCGGCCACCAGGCCTATCCGCACAAGATTCTCACCGGGCGTCGCGAGCGCATGGGCACGCTGCGCCAGAAGGACGGCCTGGCCGCCTTCCCGCGGCGCAGCGAGAGCGAATACGACACCTTCGGTGTCGGCCACTCCAGCACCAGCATCAGCGCCGCGCTGGGCATGGCCATCGCCGCCCGCCTGAAGGGCGAGAAGCGCAAGAGCGTGGCAGTGATCGGCGACGGCGCCCTGACCGCCGGCATGGCCTTCGAGGCGCTCAACCACGCCACCGACGTTGGCGCCAACATGCTGGTGATCCTCAACGACAACGACATGTCGATCTCCAAGAATGTCGGCGGCCTGTCCAACTACCTGGCCAAGATCATCTCCAGCCGCACCTACGCCAGCATGCGCGAGGGCAGCAAGAAGATCCTCTCGCGCCTGCCCGGCGCCTGGGAGATCGCGCGCAAGGTCGAGGAACACGCCAAGGGCATGCTGGTGCCCGGCACCCTGTTCGAGGAACTGGGCTGGAACTACGTCGGCCCCATCGACGGCCACGACCTGCCCACCCTGCTCGCCACCCTGCGCAACATGCGCGACCTGGAAGGCCCGCAGTTCCTCCATGTGGTGACCAAGAAGGGCAAGGGCTTCGCCCCGGCCGAACTTGATCCCATCGGCTACCACGCCATCACCAAGCTGGAGCCGGTGACCCCGGTGGCCGCGCCGAAGAAACCGAGCGGCCCGAAATACTCCAACGTGTTCGGCCAATGGCTGTGCGACATGGCCGAGCAGGACGCGCGCCTGGTAGGTATCACCCCGGCGATGAAGGAAGGCTCCGACCTGGTGGCGTTCAGCGAGCGCTTCCCCGAGCGTTACTTCGACGTCGCCATTGCCGAGCAGCACGCCGTGACCCTGGCCGCCGGCATGGCCTGCGAAGGCGCCAAGCCGGTGGTGGCGATCTACTCCACCTTCCTCCAGCGCGCCTATGACCAGCTGATCCACGACGTCGCCGTGCAGCACCTCGACGTGCTGTTCGCCATCGACCGCGCCGGCCTGGTCGGCGAAGACGGCCCGACCCACGCCGGCAGCTTCGACCTCTCCTACCTGCGCTGCATCCCCGGCATGCTGGTGATGACCCCGAGCGACGAGAACGAACTGCGCCGCATGCTCACCACCGGCCACCTGTTCGACGGCCCGGCCGCCGTGCGCTACCCGCGCGGCACTGGCCCCAACGCGCCGCTCGATGCCGGCCTGGAGCCGCTTGAGATCGGCAAGGCGGTGGTACGTCGCCAAGGCAAGGGCGTCGCCCTGCTGGCCTTCGGTGTGCAACTGGCCGAAGCCCTGCGCGTGGGTGAAACCCTGGATGCCACGGTGGTCGACATGCGTTTCGTCAAACCCCTGGACGAAGCTCTGCTGCGTGAACTCGCAGGCAACCACGCGCTGCTGGTGACCATCGAAGAAAACAGCATCATGGGCGGCGCCGGCAGTGCGGTCGGCGAGTTCTTCGCCGCCGAGAACCGCCAGGTGCCGATGCTGCACCTGGGCCTGCCGGACTACTACGTCGAGCACGCCAAACCCAGCCAGATGCTCGCCGAATGCGGCCTCGACGAAGCCGGCATCGAACGCGCGATCCGCCAACGCCTGAAACAGCTCCAGCCCTGACCTGACGCGCCGTCCGGCCCAGTTATTGCTAATACTTGGCCTAGACTCCCTGCACAAGAATCCCCAAAGGCAGGGGACAGGGGCGCATCATGCAGCTACGCAGTGATGGGATGGATTTCACCGGGCGCGAGCGACGCTGGCTGCCCTGGTTTGGCAAGACCGGCAAGCTGGCCATGCGCTGGTCTTGTCTGCTCAACGCCGGCCAGGTCGAGCGGGTCGAGAAAACCTTCGCGGGGCTGGCCCGGACCCGCGTCGATCTGCTGACCAATTGGGCCAGACAGCACTGGCAGGCATTGGAACTCATCGCAGCAGGCCTGCAGCAGGCCTGGCCACTCTCCAGCACCACCGATCTGAAACGGCTGCACCAGCACCTGCCGGAAGTCTCCGAGCTGTTCGTGGTCGATGCCAGCGGCCTGATCGTCGCCTCCACCCACGCCCCACGAATCGGCCAGCGTCACGATGCCAAGGCCCTGACGGCAGGCCTGGCCGGGCAGTTCCTGCATGGCCCCTATGTCGACCCGCTGACCCTGCAACTGGGGGCCACCACCTCGAAGTTCCACGATGCCGTGACCCTGATGTTCCATCAGCCCCTGCAGCAGGCCGGCAAGGCGCTCGGCTGCCTGTGCGCGCGCATCCCCAACGACGTGCTCAGCGACCTGATCCAGCGCGAGGCCGGTCATGTCTACCGCGACTCCGGCGACAACTACCTGTTCATGGTCAAGAGTGTGCACGACCCGCAGATCGCGCCAGGCACCGCCCTGTCTCGCTCGCGCTTCGAGGACGACACCTTCACTGGCGGTGACAACCTGAAACAGGGCGTGAAAACGCCCTTCGGCACCGTAAAGGTGCAACACCACACCGAGTTCGAGCTGCGCTTCACTGACCCATCCAGCGGCCAGTTGCATCCGGGGGTGCGGGAAACCATCCGCAAGGGGCACAACCTGTTCGCCCTGTATCCGGGCTACCCAGACTATCGTTACGTGCCGGTGGTCGGTGCCGGCCTGACCTTGCAGATGCCCGGCTCCCCGGACACCTGGGGGCTGATGTGCGAAGGCGATCTGGAAGAGGTCTACCGCCAGCGCAGCCTCGGCTACAGCCTGACCAGCCACCTGCTATTCGGCCTGCTGGCATTGGGCCTGCTGAACTGGCAATTACCACGCCTGCTGCCAACCCATGCCAACGCGCTGAGCATCACTGCCAGCGCCCTGCTGCTGCTCGTTTACTGGGCCTTCAGCCTGCGCCCACGCATGCGTCAGCTTCAGGCGCTGTCGGACTTTTTCCTGGAAACCGCCGAATGCGGGGCCCCCTTGAGCAACCGCCTGGAGCTCCAGCGTTTCAACAGCGACGAGGCCGGCGCGCTGGCCGGCTGGGTCAACAGCTTCGTCGACAAGATGGACCACACCATGCAGGGCATTCTCAGCGCCGGTGCCGCCCTGCAACAAAGCTCCAGCGACCTCAGCCGCATCTCCAGCAGTGCCAGCCAATGCGCCGGCGAAGGGCAGACCGCGGCGGTGTCCACGGCCCGTGCCATGGTGGAGGTCAACCACAGCATCGGCGAAGCCACCGCCTACATAGTCGACAGCGAACGCGCCTCGCAACAGGCCCTGGCCATGACCCGCCAAGGCAGCGCAGCGGTCAACCAGAACGCCCAGGAAGTCAGCCAACTGGCCGAGCGTATCCAGCAGTCCAGCCAGACCCTGCAAGCCCTGAACCAGCAGACAGCGGCCATCCAGCACATCAGCGAGTCGATTCACGCCATCGCCGACCAGACCAACCTGCTGGCGCTCAACGCCGCCATCGAGGCCGCCCGCGCCGGCGACAGCGGACGCGGCTTCGCCGTGGTCGCCGATGAGGTGCGCAACCTGGCCAGGCGCACCTCGCAAGCGACCGAGGAGATCACCACCACCTTGGCCAGCGTGCGCCAGCAGACGTTGGAGAGCATGGACAGCATGCACAGTTGCCAGGAAGCGGCGCAGCGCAGCGTGGCCCGCTCGGATGAGGCCACCGCAGCCCTGCAGCGCATCCAGCATGACGTGGAGGCCATGCAAGGCCGCCTCGTCCAGCTCAGCCAGAGCATGCAATCGCAACTGACCCAGGTGCATGCGGTGAACGATCAGGCCCAGGCCATTACCGGCGCCGCCGAGCGCAGCAGCCAGAGCGCCGAGGAGATCCTCCAGGCAGCTCAGGCCCTGGCGCAACTGGTGCTGGATCTGCACAAGACGGCCAGTCGCCTGAGCCAGCAAGAGCCCACGACGAAGCCCCGCGAGCTGCGCCACGAGAAGCTGCCGACGCAGTCCAGGGCAGCGACTCACATGAGCATGAACTCCACTCATCGTTGAATGAGCGCAGCTTGCTTGTCATTCCCACGGGCGCGCACTAAGGTGCGCGCACTTCATGTTCCGCCAGGGTGTGCCGCGCAAGCGGCGTTAAACGGGAAGTCGGTGCGGTCATCATGAGCAATGCCGACGCTGCCCCCGCAACGGTAATCGACAGCAGCCACAAGGCTGCAACGGCATCCAACAGCCACTGGGTAAGCCCCGGGAAGGCGGATATCGGTCGAGAGCCCGGAGACCGGCCCTGGCGGTGTGACGCGTGTTGCGGAGGGCGACACGCTCAAGCACCGCCCCCCCCGCGTGCTTGCGCCTGCCCTCCTCGAACGTCTGCCGACCTTTGAGGAATAACGATGAAACTGTCCCGCCTGGCCCTGGCCATCGCCCTTGTGCCCGCGCTGTCGCCGGCTGCCGAACCCTATGTGACCGAACCGCTGGTGGTCACCTCCGGCCGCCAGGCCGAACCGCAGGCCCAGGCCACGGCAGCTACCAGCGTGTTCACGCGTGAGGATATCGAGCGTTTGCAGGCGCGCAGCGTGCCGCAGTTGCTCAGCCGCGTGCCCGGCGTGCAGGTTGCTAGCTCCGGCGGGGTGATTTCCTACTCCGTGCGCGGCACCAGTACCGCACAGACCCTGGTGCTGATCGACGGCCAACGCGTTGCCTCCGCCAGCAGTGGCATCGCCCGCCTGGACTACCTGAACATCGATAACGTGGAGCGCTTGGAAGTGACGCGCGGGCCGCGCTCATCCCTGTATGGCGCCGACGCCATTGGCGGGGTGATCCAGATTTTCACCCGCCGTGGCGAGGCAGGTCTGCACCCACAGGTGCGCCTGGCGCTCGGCAGCCATCGTACCTTCCAGCGCAGCGTGACGCTGGCAGGCGGCAACGAGCGCACCACCTTCAATCTCGGCGGCAGCCTGGACGAAAGCCACGGCTGGGATCGCACCAGCGACGACGTCGGCGCCGACAGCGACCATGACGGCCTGCGCAACAAGGCCGTACACCTGAACCTGGATCATCGTTTCAGCGATGACTGGAAAGCCGGGCTGAACCTGAACGACCAACGCGGCGACAGTGAATACGACGACGCTTACAACTTCGTCCCCGGCCAGCCCCACGACGAGTTCCGCCTGAGCAGCTACAGCGGCTATCTGGACGGCCAGCTCAGCGCTAACTGGAACAGCCGTCTCGAGCTGGGCCGCAGCTTCGACCGCAACAAGGCGCTGGGCGCGGCAGATAGCTGGAACAATGGCACGCTGGAAACCACGCGCCACTCGGCGAGCTGGATCAACCGCCTGCAACTGGGCGCCGCCAACCAACTGACCCTGGGCAGCGACTGGTACGAGGATCGGGTCGATGGCAGCACGGCATTTGCCGAAGACCAACGCGACAACCATGCCTTCTTCGCCCAGCACAGCTTCAAGGGCGAGCACTTCGGCACCGAACTGGGCCTGCGCCACGACGACAACCAGCGCTACGGCAGCCAGAATAGCTGGAATGCCGCTCTCAGCCTGCCCGTTGGCGACAGCCAGAGCTGGATCCTCAGCTATGCCGAGGGCTTTCGCGCGCCCACTTTCAGCGACCTCTACTACCCAGGTGCCGGCAACCCGAATCTGCAAGCAGAGACCTCGAAAACCTACGAGCTGCAATGGCGCGCCGACGCCTCCGGCACGCAGTTGAGCACGTCGCTGTATCGCACCGACATCGACGACATGATCGCCTGGGACAGCAGCGCCAACCAACCGGAGAACATCGCCAGGGCACGCATCGATGGCTTCGAGGCCAGCGTTGCCCGCAACCTGCTGGGCTGGCGCGCCAACCTCGGCCTGAGCCTGATCGACCCGCGCGACCGCAGCAACGGCCACACACTTGCCTACCGCGCACGGCGCACCCTGAGCCTGGATCTCGACCGCCAGTTCGGCGCTTTCACCGTAGGCGGTTCCTGGCGTGTGGTGAGCCAACGCTACGATGACGCCGCCAACACCCGCCAACTCTCCGGCTATGGCGTACTCGACCTGCGCAGCAGTTGGCAGAGCACGCCCGAGCTGCGCTGGGATCTGAAGCTGGACAATGTATTGGATCGTCGCTACGCCCTGAGCAACTACATGCGACCAACCAGCGCGCTGGACTTCATGGGCGAGCCACGCCCCTACCGCGATGCTGGCCGCACCGCGCTGCTGGCGGTGACCTGGACGCCAGCGCTGTAGATTCGAGGCTGGTAGGGGTATTGGCAGTTTGGGGGGACTGCTTGTTTGATACCGGACTGGCAATGCGGTTGGTTTTTTGGGGTGTCTGTTCCGAATTGCCGCGTTTTTGCTGATGTTTTTGGTTTCGCCCTCCCGGGCGAGTCACTTTTGCGGGCAAAAGTAACCAAAACCCTC
>NZ_JBQLIX010000025.1:0-74624 GCF_052156495.1 Pseudomonas sp. NCHU5216
TTAACTTAACTCATTGATTAATAAGAAGTTTTTGAAGCGCTTCATCGCTGAAGTGGCGCGCATTCTACATCCAGCAGCATGCGCGTCAAGCTTATTTTGCAGTTTTGTTACTTGGACGCCTCGAGCGCCTCGCGCAGACCACTGCGGCGCTCGACGCGGCGCTGCATCGCTTGCTCGAAGATACCGGCGCGGCTTTCGATCAGGCTGAACCAGTTCCTGGCGCGGGTGATGCCGGTATAGAGCAGCTCCTTGGTCAGCACGGGATTGAGTGTGTCAGGTATCAACAGCGCGCAATGCTCGAACTCCGAGCCCTGGGACTTGTGCACCGTCATGGCGAATACGCTCTCCACGGCGTTCAGCCGGCTGGGCAGGATATGCCGAAGCTCGCCACTGCCGTCATTACGCGGGAAGACCACACGCAGCACCTGGCGTCTTTGCCCGCCCTCCTCGTCCGGCAGCTTCAACGCGATGCCGATATCGCCATTCATCAGGCCCAGGCTGTAATCATTGCGCGTCACCAGCACGGGCCGGCCTTCGTACCAGAGCTGATCGGCTTCCAGCAAACCGGCATCCTGCAACGCCTGAGCGATGCGTTGATTCATCGCCTCCACGCCCCAGCGCCCCTTGCGCACGGCACACAGCAAGCGAAAGCGATCAAAAGCGGCAAGAACCGCCGCCGCCCATGCGTCCCACTGGGCGTCCGCCGCCTCGAGTGCCGGCCGTTGCTGATGTAGCACCCGCAGGTAGTGCTGGTAGCCCTGCGCCTGCTGACCAACGCCCTTGAGCAGCAAGCGCTCTAGCGCTCTGTCCTGCTCGCCGACCAACAGTAGCTGATGCAGGTCGGCGTATGCCCCCGTCAATACCGTTTTGGCGCGGGCCACATCACCGCCATTGACCGCCAGGGCCAACTGACCGATGCCCGAGCGACTGTCGAAGCGTCGGGAGTGGCGCAGCATGACGATATGCTGCGCCAATGGCTGCTCACCTTGACTCAGACTACCTTCAGGCAAGGGCTCTTGCGTGCGCGACTCGAGCCAGGCCAGCGTCTGCGTACTGTAGCCCCCCTGCTCGGCATCCCGGCAGAGATCACCGAGCACGGCGCCGGCTTCTACCGAGGCGAGTTGATCCTTGTCGCCCAACAGGATCAGACGCGCATGCACCGGCAGCGCATCGAGCAGATTGGCCATCATCTCCAGATCGATCATCGAAGCTTCGTCCACCACCAGCACATCCAGCGGCAGCGGGTTGCTGGCATCGTGACGGAAGTGACGGCTGTCCGGCAGGCTGCCGAGCAGGCGGTGCAAGGTGGTCACTGTGGTGGGAATTTGCCGCTTGATCGCCTCGTCCAGCGGCAAGGACGCCACCTGAGCGCCAATCGACTCGGTCAGGCGCGCTGCTGCCTTGCCAGTGGGCGCCGCCAGGCTCAGGCGCAGCGCCGTCCCCTCGGCCATCGCCGCTTCCTGCAACAACGCCAGCAGACGCACCACCGTGGTGGTCTTGCCGGTACCCGGCCCGCCGGTGACCAGGGTGAAATGCCCGCGCGCCGCCAGGGCACAGGCCAGTTTCTGCCAATCGGTGAGGCGCTCGCCTGCCACCAGCAGAGGCTCGGGGAACAACCGGGCCAGGCGCGCACCCAGTTGCGCGGGCTCCTGAGCCGGCATGAGCAAGCGCTGGCGAATATGTGCAGCAACACGTTGCTCGTAATCCCAGTAGCGCCGCAGATAGAGGCAGTTGCCCTGCAATACCAATGGCGCCGCAGCATCCTCTGCCAGCAAGGTGCTGCTTCGGCAGGCGTCGATCCAGGCTTGCAGCGTCACCGCCTGCAATACCTGGGAGGGCAACAGCACGGTCTGCTCGGCCTCCTCGCCCTCCGGCGGTAGCGAAAGGGCGAAGTCCGGGTCGCTCAGTGTCGCCGCCAGATCCAGGCAAACATGCCCCTGCCCCAATTGGTGACTGGCCAATGCAGTGGCCAACAACAGCAGCGGCGCAGCCGACTCATCCAGCTCGGCGAAGAACTCCGCCAACGAGCGATCCAGCTCACGCAACCAGCCGCGCTCACTCCAGCTTGCCAGCAAGGTGAAGAGTGCTTCGCGCGAATCCAGCGCCTTGTTCATACACGCACCTCCTCGGCCGTGCCGAGAAACAGCGCATCGAGTTGCTCGATCAGCTCACGTGCCGGGCGGGCCAGGTACTGCCCGCTGGCCGGAGCACGCAGAAACAGATAGAGCACACCACCCAGGTGCCGGTCATAGTCATAGTCCGGCAGGCGCAGGCGCAACTGCCGGTGCAGGGCCAGCACATAGAGGACGTATTGCAGGTCGTAGCGATGCTCGAGCACGGCGTCGGTCATGGCGGCCTGGGTGTAGGCCTGTTCGTCGCCGCCCAGCCAGTTGGATTTGTAATCGAGCACGTAATAGCGCCCTCCGTACTCGAAGGTCAGGTCGATGAAGCCTTTGAACATGCCGTTGAGGCGGTCGGCACGCAGCGCTTGCCTGGCCTGGCCGGGCAACTCGAAGTGCTGCACCAGGGTATCCAGGCGCTGCACATCCACCTGGCGCGCCTCGAACCAGAACTCCAGCTCAGCCTGGTATTCACCCAGTTGCGCCAGGCTAACCGAGTCTTCGCCGTCCAGCTTCAAAGGTTGCTGCAGCAGTGCCAGCAACCAGTCCTGCAGCGGTTCGATCCAGGCTTCGAGGCCACGTCGCTGGCAACGCCTGGCCAGCAGATCGCGCAGCGTCTGCGGCTGATCGAGCATCTGGGCGAAGCCCTCGCTGGCTGCCAGCTCCAGCAGACCATGGAGGAAAGTACCGGGGTTCGGCCCACGGGGGAAACGATGCAACCCCTGCGCCGCAACCGGCAAGGGTTGCGCTAACTGCATGGCCGGCTCGTCATCGCTGGCATTCTGCATGGCGGCGCTGTCGGGTGCAGCATCTTCATGGCGCTGCACATGCGCCGCCTCCCCCTCTTCCAGGCGTAGCGCACTGTAGGAAGCGATCCACCAATGCTCGGCCGCGCGCCGCGATGGCGTGCGCCAATGAGCCTGGAACGCCGCCGCTGCCAGCGGCTGATAACGCTCGTCGCGGGCCTCGGGCAACGGCAGCAGCGCACTGCCGGGCGCCTGCTCGAAACGCTCCAGCCAACACCCGAGATCGGCGCTCTGCGCCAGGGCCTCACCGCCACCCAACAGATAACCCAGTGCGGACTGATGCAACCGCGACTTCCTGGCGTTGCCGATTTTCAGATCCGCCACGCCGAGCCAACAGGCATGCCGCGCGCGAGTGAGCGCCACGTAGAGCAGACGCAGATCCTCGCCGAGGCGTTCACGCTCGGCACGTTCCAGCGCCGCTTCGTCTGCCTTGAGCAGCAGGTGTCGTCGCTCGCCGTCCTGCACCAGCAGGGGTTTCTTCTCGTCCAGCGGGCGGAAGCCACAGATGAAGGGCAGGAATACCAGCGGGTACTCCAGGCCCTTGGACTTGTGGATGGTCACCACCCGCACCAGCGCCTCGTCGCTTTCCAGGCGCAGCACCTGCTCATCGGCACCCTGCCCCGCACCGGCCAGCAGTTCACCGAGATGACGAATCAGCGCCTGCTCGCCATCCAGTTCGCTGGCGGCCTGCTGCAGCAACTCGGCCAGGTGCAGCAGATTGGTCAGCACCCGCTCACCATCGTCGCGGCCCATCAGGCGCTGCGGCAGAGCGAAGTCCTGCAGCAACTGGCGCAACATCGGCAGCACACCCTGGCGCTGCCAGCACTGACGATAGGCGCGGAACTGCATGACGCGCCGCTCCCAGGTGCGCTCGTCGAGGTTGAGCCCTTCCAGTTCCTGCAACTGCAGGCCCAAGGTGGCGCTGGCCAGGGCGGCGCGCAAGGGTCGATCCTGATCCGGCTCGGCGCAGGCGCGCAGCCACAGCAGCAGGTCACGCGCCTCCTGAGCGGCGAACACCGAGTCCTTGTCCGACAGATAGACGCTGCGCACGCCACGGGCGGCCAGCTCGCCACGGATCGCCTGGGCCTCGCTGAAGTCGCGTACCAGCACGGCGATATCGCTGGGCTGCAGGGCTTTCAGCTCGTCGCCTCGGAGGAAACCGGCCTGGTCACGTTGTCCCTGGTTGAGCAACGCAGTGATTTCGCTGGCTGCGGAGGCGGCCATGGTCTCCACATAGGCCTTCTTCGACAGCGGCTCGTCGCTGTGCAGATGCCACACCGTCAGTGCCGGCTGGCTCTGCCCCTGCGCCGTCCAGCATTCCTTGCGCCCCTGGGCGCCTACCGCGATGAACGGCAGATCGTCACGCAGGAGGAAGGCGCCCGCCCCGCCCTCGCGCTGTTCGGCCGCCAGGAACAGGGCATTGACCGCCTCCACCATGGCCTGACTGGAGCGGAAGTTGGTTTCCAGGTTGTAGTGGCGGCCCTGGGTGGCGCGGCGTGCACGCAGATAGGTATGGATGTCGGCGCCGCGGAAGGCATAGATGGCCTGCTTGGGGTCGCCGATCATGAACAGGCCGCAATCGTCGCGGTTGGCCTCGACCTGATAGAGGGTGTCGAAGATGCGGTATTGCAGCGGGTCGGTGTCCTGGAATTCGTCGATCATCGCCACCGGGAACTGGCGGCGAATGACCTCGGCCAAGCGCGAGCCGTTTTCCCCTTGCAGCGCGGCATCGAGCCGGCTGAGCATGTCGTCGAAGCCCATTTCCGCACGCTGGCGTTTTTCCCAGTCGAACCGCGCTTGTACCCAGGCAGCGGCCTGCCGCAACGCCGGTTCGCTCGGTTCACTGAGCGCCGCCAGGCGTGCTTCCAGTTCGGCCATGGCGACCAGCGCCGGATGCTGCGGTGCATTGCCCTTCCAGGCTTCGGCCAGACCATCGGGGGTCAGGCGCTTGAAGCCGGTGCCCAGATCGAGCGCAGCCTCTTCGCTGCTCGCCCATTCGCGCAGCTTGAGCAGCCAGGGGTTGTAGTAGCGCGCCTGGATCTTGCGCGCGTCCACCTGTTTGTCGGCAACGGCCTTGTCCAGCAGCAGTTGCAGTTCATCGGCCCACTTCGCCCAGGGTGCTTTGAGTGTGGCCAGTTCGCTTTCACGCTCGGCCAAGGCCTGCTCGAGCAATTCCCTCAGCGACTGCCCCTGGGCCTGATCCGCCTCGCCCAGCAACGGCCGCAGCCGCTCACCCAGAGCATCCGGCGTGCCCCACTGCTGCGCCACCCAGCTCAGCGCAGCGCCCTGCAAGGGGTAGCAATGCTGCCGCCAGTAATCGCGCACCACTTCGGCGAGCAGTTCGCTGTGGTCGGTTTCCAGGGTCTGGCTGAACAGGCTGCCGCTGTCGAAGGCATGTTCGCGCAGCATGCGCTGGCACCAGCCGTGGATGGTGGACACCGCCGCCTCGTCCATCCATTGCGCGGCCAGCTCCAGGCGCCGCGCGCAATCGGGCCACTGTGCCTCAGGGAAGTCATCGCGCAGCGTCGCCAGCAAGGCATCACCTTGGCGATCGCCGCGAAAAACCGCTGCCGCCTCCACCAGCCGGGCGCGGATGCGGTCGCGCAGCTCGCGGGTGGCGGCATCGGTAAAGGTCACCACCAGAATCTGTGGCGGCAGCAGCGGCTCGGCGAAAGCCGCCTCGCCACCGTGGCGCAGAATCAGGCGCAAGTACAAGGCGGAAATGGTGTAGGTCTTGCCCGTGCCGGCGCTGGCCTCGATCAGGCGGCTGCCATGCAGGGGAAAACGCAGGGCCAGAGGTCGCTGGGCGGCACTCATGGCGTCACCTCCCCGAGCGAACGCGGCGCACTGTCGAGCAAGGGTCGATAGAGACGCTCGCTCCATTCGGCAAAGCCGCCATCAGCGGTCAAGGCGGCATAATCCGGGAACTGTCGGGCCAGGCAGGCATTGGCCTGAACCTCTCCGGTCTGCTTGAAGGCGCCCTCGTAGGCGCTGCGCGCCTTGTCCTCGTTGCCGTCGAGCAACCAGACCAGAGAAGTTTTCAGGGCCAACGGCAGCGGCGCGCACATGCCCTCGACCCAGGCCTGCAGCCATGTACCGAGCACCTCGCGGGCACGTTCGAGCGGCACCGGGTCGAAGGCCAGCGCCTGATCCTCGCCCACCAGCAGGGTGGTCAGCGGCTGTTCGCAGGCCGAGGCAATCAGGTGCAGCACATAGGGTCGCAGCAGGCGGTGCCACTTCCAAGCGCCGTCCTTGGCCAGCGCCCCAGGCAGCATCTGCAAGCTGGCCAGCGTGCCATCGCGGCCACGGCGCAGGCCACTCAACCAGCCCTCGAGCCGTACATCACCCTGCTCGTAATGCAACGCCAGGGGTGAGTCGATCAGCCCCGGCCAAGCGTTACGCAGCATCCGGTAACGCTGCACCTGCGCTGGCAAAGGTGCCAGCAAGGCCTGACGGTATTGCTCGCCAAAACCGGCCAGGGGCAGCACGCCACTGCGGCGCAGACGTTCGGCGGCACGGGTCAGTGCCTGCTCGGGCGCTTCGTCGTCCGCCAACAAGGCCGCCTTGAGCAGGCGCTCCTGCAACTGGTAACGCGCCAGGCCGTCCAGGGCGAAGGGTTCGCTGTCCAAACGAGGCTGCGCCTGCTCGTCCAGATGCACCTTGAGGCGGCGACTGAACAGGCATCGAATCGGGTCGCGCAGAAAGCTCTGCAACAGCTCGGGGGTCAGGCTGCGCCCCTCCTCCCACACCGGCAAAACCGTCTCGTCCAGCGCCTGCGGCGCCTGCCCATGCAGGGCGGCCCACTCATGGGCATAGCTGAAGAGCTGCGGATCGGCGCCAAAGTAGCGCCGGCTGAACGGCTGCAAGGGGTGCTCGGTGGTCAATGCGTGCAGCAGGTCACCACCGCCGACCAGGCTCCAGGCGTTGGCCAGGTGATCGCGCAATTGGCCGATCAATACCGAGGGTGGCCGCTCGCTGTTGTCGCGCACGCTACGCCCGACCCAGCTTATATAGAGATGATCGCGAGCGGCGAGCAACGCCTCCAACAGCAGGTAACGGTCGTCCTCACGCCGCGAGCGGTCGCCTGGGCGGTAGTCGCCGGCCATCAGGTCGAAGTCCAGCGGCGCCTGGCTGCGCGGGTAGTCGCCATCGTTCATGCCCAGCAGGCAGACCTGGCGGAAGGGGATCGCGCGCATGGGCATCAGGGTGCAGAAGTTCACCGCACCGGCGAGAAAACGCTGGCTGAGCCGCCCCTGATCGAGGCCGCCGAGCCAGGCTTCGCGCACCACCGCCAGCGGCAGAGCCTCCTCCAGCCCAGCACCGTCGCAGAGTTCCAGCCAGGTGTCGAGGGCTTCCAGCAACTGGTTGCGCAACACCTCGTCACGCTCGTCCTGGGCGAGGAAGAACTGCTCCAGCAGGTCGCGCAAGCGCTGCCCCCAGAGCAGCGGGGTCGCTGGCTCGTGCAAGGCTTGCAGCAAACGCTCTAGGGCATCGAGCAAGCGGTCGAGCGGGCCGATCAAGGCGGCATCGAGCCCGCCGATCTCATCGAAGGGCTCGATATCGGCATAGGCTTCGCCGCGCCCCACCGCATAGCCCATGAGCATGCGCCGCAGGCCGAAACGCCAGGTGTTCTGCTCCAGCCCCTGGCCGACACCGAGGGCCTCGCGCTGCCGGGCATCGAGCCCCCAGCGGATACCGGCGCCTTCCAGCCAGCGGCGCAGGGTGGGCAGTTGCTCCTCACTGATGGCGAAACGGGCGCGCAGCGCGGCGACATCCAGCAGGTCGAGAATCTCGCTGACGCTGAAGCGGCTCTCCGGCAGACGCAGCAGGTGCTCCAGGGCGATCACCAGCGGCTCCTTGCCGCGCAATCCCTGGTCGGCCAGGGTAAAGGGAATGAAGCGCGGGTCGTCGCTGGCGAACTGGCCGAACACCGCCTGGATATGCGGCGCATAGGCGTTGACGTCCGGCACCATGACGATCACGTCGCGCGGACGCAGGCTCGGGTCGGCACTGAAACGGGCCAGCAACTGGTCGTGCAGCACCTCCACTTCGCGCTGCGCGCTGTGCGCCACATGGAAACGCAGCGACTGATCCTGCTCGGGCTGCACCGGCGGCCAGGTGCTGCGGCTTTCCGCCAGCGTGCGCAGATCGAGGATATCGTGCTGCAACTGGCCCAGCAGGCAGTCGTCCGCTGGTGGGCTGAACAGGTCGATGCGCTCGAACTGCTCACGGTAACGCTGCGGCTCGTCGTACTGATCCAGCAGGTTGATGTAATCACGCCCCTGCTTGCCCCACGCGGCCAGCAACGGCTGAGCGTGCTGGTGCATTTCCACTTCGTCGAACAGGCCTATCTGCCCGGTAGGGTTGCCCTTGCGTCGCTGGCGGCGGTACTGATGACGCAACAGATCCTTGTCTTCGACGATATCGCCCCAGTGATGCTGACAGGGGTTGTGCACGAAGAGCAGCACCTGACTGAAGCGCGCCATGGCCGCCAGCGCTTCGAGCATCTGCGCCGGCAGCGAGGAAATGCCGAACACCGTGACCCGCCGTGGCAGGCCGGCTGGCCGGCTATCCAACTCGGCCAAGTGAGCGACGAAACGCGGATGCACGCCAGCGCGGCTCTCGGCCAGGTGCTGCGGCCCGACATCGGCCAGCAGCGCCCGCCACAAGGCAGGCTGCCAGAGCGAGGCCTGATCCAGTGGGCGCTCACCGCCGCGTGAGGTGCGCAGGCGATCCTGCCCGTTGGCCCAATCCTCCAGCCAATCGGCGCGATAGACCTGATACTGGTCGAACAGATCGGCCAGGCGCTCGGCCAACTGATAGCGCTTGCGCAAGTCCTGATCGTCAGCCAGAAAGCGCCGCAACGGCGCGAAGGCCTCCTCGGCCAGCAGCCCCGGCAGCAGGCGCATCAGGCGCCAGGTCAACGGCGCCTTGTCCAGCGGCGACTGCGCAGGAATCGCCTCCTTGCCCAATACACTGCGATAGGCCTGCCAGAGAAAACGCGCCGGCAGCTCCACCTGCTGTGCAGCGGCGATGCCACAGCCGTCGTTCTCGGCCAGGGCCAGCTTGAGCCACTGTGCGATACCGTTGCTCTGCACCAACAGCACCTCGTTCTCCAGCGGCCGCAGGGGATAGCGGCGCATCCAGGCCACCGAGAGCGCACGCAGCTCCTCCAGATGGTTACCGTGGATGACGATGAGGCCGGGGGACAATTCCGGGCTGGCGGGCATCGACTGTCTGACTCCTGAGAAAACGAACCGCAAGTTTGCCAGCATTTGCCGGCGAGGTGCGTCATTGGCAATGCGGCAAGCGAATCCGCAGAAACGAAAAAGGGCGACCCGAAGGCCGCCCTTTTCTTCGATGAATCAGCCGAACTTAGTTCTGGCTTTCCATCTGAGCACGGATCAGATCACCAATGGTGGTCGGGCCGGTGCTTTCAACGTCCTGCTTGTTACGCAGTTCCTTCATCGCGTCCTTCTCGTCCTCGACGTCTTTCGACTTGATGGACAGGCTGATGACGCGGGACTTGCGGTCGACGCTGATGATCTTGGCTTCTACTTCGTCGCCTTCTTTCAGCACGTTGCGCGCGTCTTCGACGCGGTCACGGCTGATTTCGGAGGCTTTCAGAGTCGCTTCGATCTCGTTGCCCAGGTCGATGATGGCGCCCTTGGCGTCGACTTCCTTGACGGTGCCGCGCACGATGCTGCCTTTGTCGTTCAGGGAAACGTAGTTGCTGAACGGATCGTCTTCCAGTTGCTTGATGCCCAGGGAGATACGCTCACGCTCCGGGTCAACCGACAGGATGACGGTTTCCAGCTCGTCGCCCTTCTTGAAGCGACGGACGGCTTCTTCGCCCGGCTCGTTCCAGGAGATGTCGGACAGGTGAACCAGACCGTCGATGCCGCCGTCCAGGCCGATGAAGATACCGAAATCGGTGATCGACTTGATGGTGCCGGAGATCTTGTCACCCTTGTTGAACTGACCGGAGAAGTCTTCCCACGGGTTGGTCTTGCACTGCTTGATACCCAGGGAGATACGACGACGCTCTTCGTCGATGTCCAGAACCATGACTTCCACTTCGTCGCCGACGTTGACGACCTTCGACGGGTGGATGTTCTTGTTGGTCCAGTCCATTTCGGAAACGTGCACCAGACCTTCCACACCTTCTTCCAGCTCGGCGAAGCAGCCGTAGTCGGTGAGGTTGGTGACGCGCGCCATGACGCGGGTGTTTTCCGGGTAACGAGCCTTGATGGCAACCCATGGGTCTTCGCCCAGTTGCTTCAGGCCCAGGGATACGCGGTTGCGCTCGCGGTCGTACTTGAGAACCTTGACGTCAATCTCGTCGCCAACGTTGACGATCTCGGACGGGTGCTTGATGCGCTTCCAAGCCATGTCGGTGATGTGCAGCAGGCCGTCTACGCCGCCCAGGTCAACGAACGCACCGTAGTCGGTGAGGTTCTTGACGATACCTTTGACTTGCTGGCCTTCCTGCAGGGATTCCAGCAGAGCTTCGCGCTCGGCGCTGTTCTCGGCTTCCAGGACGCTGCGACGGGAAACGACAACGTTGTTGCGCTTCTGGTCCAGCTTGATGACCTTGAACTCCAGCTCTTTGCCTTCCAGGTGAGTGGTATCACGCACCGGACGGACATCGACCAGGGAACCCGGCAGGAACGCGCGGATGCCGTTGACGTCAACGGTGAAGCCGCCTTTGACCTTACCGTTGATGACGCCCTTGACCACTTCTTCAGCGTTGAACGCAGCTTCCAGAACCAGCCAGGATTCAGCGCGCTTGGCTTTCTCGCGGGACAGCTTGGTTTCACCGAAGCCATCTTCAACCGCGTCCAGCGCGACGTGGACTTCGTCACCGACCTTGATGGTCAGCTCGCCTTGTTCGTTGAAGAACTGGTCGAGCGGGATGACGCCCTCGGACTTCAGGCCGGCGTGTACGGTAACCCAGTCACCGTCGATGTCGACCACGATGCCGGTGATGATGGCACCCGGCTGCATGTCGAGGGATTTCAGGCTTTCTTCAAAAAGTTCTGCAAAGCTTTCGCTCATGTTGATTCCTGTTGATCAAGGGCGGGGATTCGCCCAAACCACACTCCAGACAATGTGGGTTCGTTCATGTAAAAAGAGGCCTGCGGGACTAGGACTGGTCTCCCGCATGCCTCCTTGCGAACCTGTCGGTTTAAGGCAACCGTGGTTCTGGTGAACCCCTGAGGGTTCTTTTATCCGGCGAGATCGCGCGCGGCGACCTCGCTCAGAATTCGTTCCAGCACCTGCTCGATGGAAAGTTCGGTGGAATCCAGCACCAGCGCATCGGCTGCTGGCTTGAGTGGCGCCACCGCGCGCTGGGTATCGCGCTCGTCACGCGCCCGTATCTCATCAAGAAGACTCGCGAGATTAACATCATCGCCCTTGCCCTTCAACTGCAGGTAGCGGCGACGGGCACGTTCCTCGGCGCTGGCGGTGAGGAAAACCTTGAGTGGCGCGTCGCTGAACACCACGGTGCCCATGTCCCGCCCATCGGCCACCAGGCCCGGCATTTCCCGGAAGGCGCGCTGACGCTGCAGCAGCGCTTCGCGCACGGCCGGCAGGGAAGCGACCATGGACGCCCCCGCCCCCACCTGTTCGTTGCGGATGGCGTCGGTCACCTCTTCGCCTTCGAGGACGATGCGCTTGTCGGTGAATTGCACATCCAGGTGCGCCGCCAGTTGCTTGAGCGCCTCTTCGTTGGTCAGGTCGATGCCGTGGTTGCCGGCGGCGAAGGCCAGCAGACGATAGAGGGCACCGGAGTCCAGCAGATTCCAGCCCAGTTGCTTGGCCAGCAGGGCGCAGACCGTGCCCTTGCCAGATCCGCTCGGCCCGTCGACGGTGATTACCGGAGCGTTCATGACTTGCCCTCTACTGCCACATTGATGCCGACCTCGGCCGCCAGGGCGAGGAAGTTGGGGAAGGACGTGGCGACGTTGGCGCAATCGTGAATGCGGATCGGCGCACTGGCGCGCAGCGAGGCGACGCTGAAGGACATGGCGATACGGTGGTCACCATGAGCCCAGACTTCGCCACCCCCGATGCTGCCGCCTTCGATGACGATGCCGTCCGGGGTCGGCTCGGCCTTGACGCCCAGGGCGACCAGGCCGTCGGCCATCACCTGGATGCGGTCAGACTCCTTGACCCGCAGCTCTTCGGCGCCGCGCAGTACGGTACGGCCTTCGGCACAGGCGGCGGCGACGAACAGCACCGGGAATTCGTCGATAGCCAGCGGCACCAGGTCTTCGGGGATGTCGATGCCCTTGAGTTTGGCGGCGCGCACACGGATGTCAGCCACCGGCTCACCACCCACTTCTCGCTGATTTTCCAGGCTGATATCGCCGCCCATCAGCTTGAGAATGTCGATCACGCCGGTACGGGTCGGGTTGATGCCAACGTGCTCCAGCACCAGTTCGGAGCCTTCGGCAATGCTGGCGGCGACCAGGAAGAAAGCCGCGGAGGAGATATCGGCCGGCACTTCGATGCGCGTGGCGGTCAGCTTGTGGCCGGACTCGACGCTGGCCGTGCTGCCCTCGACGCTGACCGGGTAGCCGAAGCCACGCAGCATGCGTTCGGTGTGATCACGGGTCGGCGCCGGCTCGGTCACCGAGGTGCGGCCAGCGGCATACAGCCCCGCCAGCAGCAGGCAGGATTTGACCTGGGCGCTGGCCATGGGCATTTCATAGGCCATGCCGGTCAGACGCTGACCACCTTTGATGTTCAGCGGCGGGCGACCTTCGGCGCCGGTCTCGATCACCGCGCCCATTTCCCGCAGCGGCTTGGCCACGCGGTTCATCGGGCGCTTGGACAGCGAGGCATCGCCGGTCAGGGTGGTGTCGAACGGCTGCGCGGCCAGCAGGCCGGAAAGCAGGCGCATGGAGGTGCCGGAGTTGCCCATGTACAGCGGGCCGGCCGGGGCTTTCAGACCATGCAGACCGACACCATGGATAGTCACGCGGCCATGCTGCGGGCCTTCGATGACCACACCCATGTCACGGAACGCCTGCAGTGTGGCCAGTGCATCTTCGCCTTCGAGGAAGCCTTCCACCTCGGTGGTGCCCTCTGCCAGCGAACCCAACATGATCGAGCGGTGCGAGATGGATTTGTCACCCGGTACGCGGATACGTCCGGACAACGAGCTACCAGGTTTTGCCAGGAAAATCAGATCGGTCGAGTGCATAGCGTCCACATAGGCCCGGCGGGCCAGAATTTTGCTGAAATGTTCGCGGGCAACACGAGCGCGGGTGAACACGCCCAGCAGTTGATGCCCGTCCCCGGCGTCGACCGCGTCGCGCAGGGCGTCGAGGTCGTCGCGAAAGGTGTCCAGGGTGCGTAGCACGGCCTCGCGGTTGGCCAGGAAGATATCGTGCCACATCACCGGGTCACTGCCGGCGATCCGCGTGAAGTCGCGAAAGCCGCCAGCGGCATAACGGAAGATTTCCAGATTCTCACTGCGCTTGGCCAGCGAGTCGACCAGGGTGAAGGCCAGCAGGTGCGGCAGATGGCTGGTGGCCGCGAGCACCTGATCGTGATGCTCCACGTCCATCTGCTCGACATCCGCGCCCAAGGCTTGCCACAAGCTCTGTACCAGCTCCAGCGCCGCATCGTCGCTGTGCTCGCTGGGGGTGAGGATGACCTTGTGACGGCGGAACAGCTCGCCGTTCGAGGCCTCCACCCCGCTCTGCTCGGAGCCCGCAATGGGGTGCCCCGGCACGAAGCGCACCGCCCGCCCGAAGAAGGCCGTGCGCGCCGCGCGCACCACGTTGCCCTTGGCGCTACCGACGTCGGTGAGAATCGCCTGGCCCAGCTCCAGCTTGGCCAGCTCGGCCAGCACCTTCTCCATGGCCAGGATCGGCACCGCCAGCTGGATCACCTCGGCGCCCTGACAGGCCAGAGCCAGATCGCTCTCGCAGCGATCGACCACCCCCAGCTCGACGGCCAGATGGCGCGACTGCGGATCCAGATCGACACCCACCACCTCCCGACACAACCCGCGCTCGCGCAACCCCTTGGCAAAGGAGCCGCCGATCAGCCCCAGGCCGACCACCACCAGGCGGCCGATCTTAGGGGGGCTCGGTTGCACTGCCATTACAGTCTCGGTCACGCCGCCAGCACCTTGGCCAGGGCATCGAGGAAACGCGCATTCTCGCGCGGCAACCCAATGGAGACACGGAGGAAATTGGGCATGCGGTAACCGGCCATCGGCCGCACTATCACCCCTTCGCGCAGCAGCGCCTGGTTGATTGCGGCGGCATCGCGGCCGAAGTCGACGGCGATGAAATTGCCCTTGGAGGGAATCCAGCCAAGGCCCAACGCGCGCAAGCCCTCTTCCAGTTGCCGCATGCCGGCATCGTTGAGACGACGGCTCTCGGCCAGATAGTCGCTATCGGCCAGCGCGGCGCAGGCGGCCGCCAGGGCCAGGCTGTTGACGTTGAATGGCTGGCGTACGCGGTTGAGCACGTCGGCGATGGCCGGCGAGCTGATGGCATAACCGACGCGCAGCGCCGCCAGGCCATAGGCCTTGGAGAAAGTGCGCGAAACCAGCAGGTTGGGGTAGCGCGCCAGGTAATCCAGGCCATCGGGCAGTTCATCGCCTTCGGCGTACTCGATATAGGCCTCGTCCAGCACCACCAGCACTGTCTCCGGCACCTTGGCCAGGAAGGCCTCCAGAGCCTGCGAACCGAACCAGGTACCGGTCGGGTTGTTGGGGTTGGCGATGAACACCACGCGAGTCTCGTCGTCGATGGCGGCCAGCATGGCGTCCAGATCGTGGCCATAGTCCCTGGCCGGCACGATCTTGCCCTGGGCACCAACGGCCTGGGTGGCGATGGGATACACCGCGAAGGCATAGTCGCTGAACACGGCATTGAGGCCAGGTGCCAGATAGGCCCGAGCCACCAGTTCGAGGATGTCGTTGGAGCCATTGCCCAGCGTTACCTGTGCAGCCTCGACGCCATAGCGGGTCGCCAGCGCGGCTTTCAGATTGAAGCCATTGCCATCCGGATAGCGGGTCAACTCGTCCAGTTCGGCACGAATCGTCGCCAGCACCTTGTCGCTGGGGCCGAGCGGGTTCTCGTTGCTGGCCAGTTTGACGATACCGGCCGGATCAAGATTCAGCTCGCGCGCCAACTCATCGACCGGCTTGCCCGGCACATAGGGAGAAAGCTTTTGCACGCCCGGCTGGGCCAGGGCAAGGAAATCACAGGGCATAGCTACAAGCCTCAAGCTACAAGCTTCAAGAAAAAGCGACTCACGGCAGCGCCTCCGGCATCAGGCGACAAACTGCTTCTCTCTTGCAGCTTGCGGCTTGACGCTTGCGGCTCAAAGTACCGCCTTCGGATAGGAACCCAGCACCTTGAGCGCCACGGCGTCTTGGGCGAGCTTTTCCAGCACGTCCTTGATCAACGGGTCGCGATGGTGACCGACGAAGTCGATGAAGAACACATAGGTCCACTTGCCGCTGCGCGACGGCCGCGTCTCGATGCGGGTGAGGTCGATGCCGTTGTTGTGGAACGGCACCAGCAGCTCGTGCAGCGCGCCGGGCTTGTTGCGCATGGAGACGATGATCGAGGTCTTGTCGTCGCCGGTCGGCGGCACTTCCTGATTGCCGATGATGAGAAAACGCGTGGAGTTGTCCGGGCGATCCTCAATCTTCTCCGCCAGTTTGCTCAGGCCATACAGGTTGGCCGCCATGTCGCCAGCGATGGCCGCGCTGTTCCACTCACTCTTGACCCGCTTGGCCGCGTCGGCGTTGCTGGAGACCGCCACGCGCTCGACGTTCGGGTAATGCGCGTCCAGCCACTTGCGGCACTGCGCCAGGGACTGGGCATGGGAATAGATGCGAGTGATCTTGTCGGTCTTGGTGGTTTCGCCCACCAGCAGGTGATGGTGAATGCGCAGTTCGACTTCGCCGCAGATCACCAGGTCGTGTTCGAGGAAGCTGTCGAGCGTGTGGTTGATGGCGCCCTCGGTGGAGTTCTCCACCGGCACCACACCGAAATTCACCGCACCGGCGGCCACTTCGCGGAACACTTCGTCGATGGCTGCCATCGGCACGCTGATCACGGCGTGACCGAAATGCTTCATCGCCGCGGCCTGGCTGAAGGTGCCTTCCGGGCCGAGGTAGGCCACCTTGAGCGGATTCTCCAGGGCCAGGCAGGAGGACATGATCTCGCGGAACAGCCGCGCCATTTCCTCGTTGCCCAGCGGGCCCTGGTTGCGCTCCATGATGCGCTTGAGTACCTGGGCTTCACGCTCGGGACGATAGAACACCGGCGACTCGCCTTCCTTGAGTTCCTTCATCTTCACCCGCGCCACTTCTTCGGCGCAGCGAGCACGGTCGCTGATCAGCTCGAGGATGCGCTCGTCCAGGTTGTCGATGCGTACACGCAGCGCCTGCAGCTCCTGTTCCGACATATCAGCCATGCTCCTTCTCGAACTCGGCCATGTAGGCCACCAACGCCTCGACGGCATCCAGGCCGACGGCGTTATAGATGGACGCGCGCATGCCGCCTACCGAACGATGCCCCTTGAGGTTGAGCAGGCCACGCTCGTCGGCACCGGCGAGGAAGGCCTTGTCCAGCTTCTCGTCGGCCAGGCGGAACGGCACGTTCATCCAGGAACGGGCGTTATGGGCGATGGGGTTGCTATAGAAATCGCTGCTGTCGATGGCCTTGTACAGCAGCTCCTTCTTGGCGCGGTTGACGCGCTCCATGGCCTCGACGCCGCCCTGCTCCTTGAGCCACTGGAACACCAGACCGGATAGGTACCAGGAATAGGTGGCCGGGGTGTTGTACATCGAACCGTTGTCGGCCGAAACCTTGTAGTCGAGCATGGTCGGGCAGGCGCTGCGGGCACGGCCGAGCAGGTCTTCGCGAACGATCACGACCACCAGGCCACTGGGGCCGATGTTCTTCTGCGCGCCGGCGTAGATCAGGCCGAACTGCGACACGTCGATGGGGCGCGAGAGAATGTCCGAAGACATGTCCACCACCAGCGGGGTATCGCCGGTCTGCGGCGCCCAGTCGAACTGCAGGCCGCCGATGGTTTCGTTGCTGCAGTAATGCACGTAGGCGGCATCTTTCGACAGTTGCCAGTCGTTCTGCCCGGGAATGGCGAAGTAGTCGTGCGCCTTGGCGCTGGCGGCAATGTTGATGGCGCCATAGCGGCGCGCCTCTTCGATGGCCTTCTTCGACCAGATGCCAGTCTCGATGTAGTCGGCCACACCGTCTTCCGGCAGCAGGTTGAGCGGGATTTCGGCGAACTGCTGGCTGGCACCGCCCTGCAGGAACAGCACCTTGTAGTCGTTGGGCACGGCGAGCAGATCGCGCAGATCCTGCTCGGCCTGGCTGGCGATGGCCACGTACTCGTCGCTGCGATGGCTCATCTCCATCACCGACAGGCCCTTGCCCTGCCAGTCGAGCATTTCGGCCTGGGCACGTTGCAGTACAGCGGTCGGCAGCGCGGCCGGGCCGGCGCAGAAGTTAAAAGCTCGCTTGCTCACGTCTGTCTCTCTCAGATTCACAGAACGCCACCACCAGGCGATGGCATGTCCAAACTGTCACCATGTCTATGGGAGGCTTTAGCACGACAGTCGCGGCTAATCGGAACGCCGCCCGGCCCCTCCCACGGAGCCCGACTTTATTCCTCGCTGCCTTCCTCGGCATCAGTGACTGGTGCTTCGGCGTTTTCGGCGACTTCAGCGCCCTCCTCGCCTTCGAGCAACTCGTCTTCCTCAACCGGCGTCGGCTCCTGCACGCGCTCCAGGCCGACCAGGGTTTCGTCCTTGGCCAGCTTGATCAGGGTCACACCCTGAGTGTTACGGCCGGAACTGGACACCTCGTCGACACGGGTACGCACCAGCGTGCCCTGGTCGGAAATCAGCATGATTTCCTCGCCGTCCTGCACCTGGATGGCGCCGACCAGCTTGCCGTTACGCTCGCTGGTGACCATGGCGATCACGCCCTGGCCACCGCGACCGCGACGCGGGAACTTGCCCAGACTGGTACGCTTGCCGAAGCCACGCTCGGAGGCGGTGAGGATCTGCGCGCCGGACTCGGGAATCAGCATGGAAATCAGTTCCTGGCCCTTGCCCAGGCGCATGCCACGCACACCGCGGGCAGTACGGCCCATGGTGCGCACCTTGCTCTCGGCGAAGCGCAGCACCTTGCCGGCATCGGAGAACAGCATGACTTCCTTCGCGCCATCGGTGATGGCGGCGGCGATCAGGGTGTCGCCCTCTTCCAGTTTCAGAGCGATCAGACCGGCGCTGCGCGGACGGCTGAACTGCACCAGCGGGGTCTTCTTCACCGTACCGAAGGCAGTGGCCATGAAGATGTAGGCGCCGGTCGGCTCGGCCACCAGCTCAGGGGTTTCGCCCTCGACCTCTTCGACTTCCTCTACCTCGGCGACTTCGGCAACCTCGACGGCTTCGCCTTCGATCACCACGCCTTCGTCTTCCAGTTCTTCGTCAGCGCCCGCGCTCTGCTGCAGGGCCTCCAGATCGATCTGCAGCATGGCGGTGATGCGCTCGCCTTCAACCAGCGGCAACAGGTTGACCAGCGGACGGCCACGGGCGGTACGCGACGCCTCGGGAATCTCGAAGGTGCGCAGCCAGTAGACCTTGCCCTTGCTGGAGAACAGCAGCAGGGTCGAATGGCTGTTGGCCACCAGCAGGTGTTCGACGTAATCCTCGTCCTTCACCCCGGTGGCGGACTTGCCGCGGCCACCGCGACGCTGCGCCTCGTAGGCAGCCAGCGGCTGGCTCTTGGCATAGCCGCCATGGGAGATGGTAACGACGCGTTCTTCTTCGGTAATCAGGTCGGCGATGGTCAGGTCCTGACGCGAAGCGATGATCTCGGTGCGGCGGGCATCGCCGAACTCGGCCTTGACCTTCTCCAGCTCCTCGCGGATGACTTCCATCAGGCGCTCGGGGCTGGTGAGGATGCGGATCAGCTCGCCGATCAGGGCGAGGATTTCCTGATACTCGGCCAGCAGCTTCTCGTGCTCCAGGCCAGTCAGGCGGTGCAGGCGCAGCTCGAGGATGGCCTGGGCCTGCTCCGGCGACAGGTAGTACTTGCCGTCGCGCAGCCCGTATTGCTCGTCCAGCCCTTCCGGACGGCAGGAATCGGCACCGGCGCGCTCGACCATGGCTTCCACCGCGCTGGATTCCCAGGCGGTGGCGATCAGGCGTTCCTTGGCCTCGGCCGGCGTTGGCGAGCTCTTGATCAGCTCGATCACCGGGTCGATGTTGGACAGCGCGACGGCCTGGCCTTCGAGAATATGGCCACGTTCGCGCGCCTTGCGCAGTTCGTAGACGGTACGCCGGGTCACCACTTCGCGGCGGTGACGGACGAACACCTCGAGCATGTCCTTGAGGTTCATGGTCTTCGGCTGACCGTCGACCAGCGCCACCACGTTGATGCCGAACACGCTCTGCATCTGGGTCTGGGCGTACAGGTTGTTGAGCACCACGTCCGGCACTTCGCCGCGACGCAGCTCAATCACCACGCGCATGCCGTCCTTGTCGGACTCGTCGCGCAGCTCGGTGATGCCTTCGATCTTCTTCTCTTTCACCAGCTCGGCGATCTTCTCGATCAGGCGCGCCTTGTTAAGCTGGTACGGCAGCTCGGTGACCACCAGTTGCTGGCGGTTGCCGGCCTTGTCGATATCTTCCACCTCGACCCGGGCGCGCACGTAGATGCGCCCACGGCCGGTGCGGTAGGCCTCGATGATGCCGGCACGACCATTGATGATGCCGGCGGTGGGGAAATCCGGGCCGGGGATGTACTGCATCAACTCATCGACGGTCAGCTCGGCGTTGTCCATCAACGCCAGGCAGCCATCGATCACTTCGCTGAGGTTGTGCGGCGGGATGTTGGTGGCCATGCCCACGGCGATACCGGACGAGCCATTGACCAGCAGGTTCGGCACCTTGGTCGGCATCACCGCCGGAATCTGCTCGGTGCCGTCGTAGTTGGGTACCCAGTCGACGGTTTCCTTTTCCAGGTCGGCCAGCAGCTCATGCGCCAGCTTGGTCATACGCACTTCGGTGTATCGCATGGCTGCAGCGTTGTCGCCGTCCACCGAACCGAAGTTGCCCTGGCCGTCGACCAGCAGGTAACGCAGGGAAAAGTCCTGGGCCATGCGCACGATGGTGTCGTACACCGCGGTGTCGCCGTGCGGGTGGTATTTACCGATCACGTCACCGACCACACGGGCGGATTTCTTGTAGGGCTTGTTCCAATCGTTGCCCAACTCGCTCATGGCGTAGAGCACACGACGGTGGACCGGCTTCAAGCCGTCGCGCGCATCCGGCAGCGCACGCCCGACGATCACGCTCATGGCGTAGTCGAGGTAGGACTGTTTCAGCTCGTCTTCGATATTGACCGGGAGAATTTCTTTGGCCAGTTCGCCCATGAGAAGCCTGGTTCCTTTTTCTGGTGAAACTCCGCGTCATTCTTCCTGAACGCTACGAAGTTCGTCGGCATGGCGCCTGGCCATGACGACTCGCGATAAATCAACGGGTTATGCCGCGCTAAAGAGGCGCCGGGATCACTGCCGGCAGGCCCCATGAAAACTGCCGGAGCTTACCACAAAGCCCGCCCTGCACCTACCCCGCCACTGGCTGTGGCGGATGGCTCAGTGCAGGCGCTTGCGGCACATCAGCTGCGCCAGTTTTTCGCTGTCCGGACGCTCGACCACACCCTTCTCGGTGACGATGTAGTCCACCAGATCCGCTGGCGTCACATCGAACACTGGGTTGCTCACCGCCACCTCGGCGGCGATCGGCCGCCCACCCAGCAGGCGCAGCTCATCGCCGCTGCGCTCTTCGAGGGGAATGTCTTCGCCGCTTTCCAGGGCCATGTCGATGGTGGAGCTGGGCGCCACCACCATGAAGCGCACGCCGTGGTGCATGGCGTTGACCGCAAGCTGATAGGTACCGATCTTGTTGGCCACGTCGCCGTTGGCGGTGATGCGATCGGCGCCGACTATCACCCAGGACACCCCCTTGACCTTCATCAGGTGCGCGGCAGCGGCGTCCACGTTCAGGCTCACCGGCACGCCATCGCCGGCCAGCTCCCAGGCGGTCAGCCGTGCACCTTGCAGCCAGGGCCGGGTTTCGTCGACATAGACCCGCTCCACCAGCCCCTCCAGGTGGGCCGCGCGAATCACCCCGAGCGCCGTACCAAAGCCGCCGGTGGCCAGGGCGCCAGCATTGCAGTGGGTCATCAAGACCTGCTCGCTGCCCTGATGCTTGCGGATCAGCTCCATGCCCAGTTGCGCCATGGTCAGGTTGGCTTCGCGATCACTGGCGTGAATGCCGACTGCCTCGGCTTCGAGCTGCTCCAGCACACCTTGCTCGCCCTTCAGGCGCTGCAGCCGCTCACGCATGCGCTGCAGCGCCCAGAACAGATTCACCGCGGTCGGGCGCGAAGCCGCCAGCCGCTGAAAATCGGCCTCCAGCGCCTGACGCCAGTCGCCACCTGCGGCCAGGCAGGCCTGCGCCCCCAGCACCACGCCATAGGCCGCTGCGATGCCGATGGCCGGCGCGCCGCGCACCACCATGTCGCGGATGGCCTGCGCCACCTCGGCAGCCGAATCGAAGCGCAACCAGACCTGCTCCTGCGGCAGCAGGCGCTGATCGAGCAGATAGAGCGCACCATCGCGCCAATCGATTGCCTGAACCTTCTCTGCGGCCAGCAATTGCTCGCGCATCTATTACCTCACCCTTGGCAATCGAAAACCGCTGAGTATACGCCGCCTGGCCACCACTCAGGCAGCAAGAGTATCCAGGCCGGCGCTTCAAGCGCTTGATGTTCCTCTATAAACTGGCGCCCACCCCGTCCTCGACGCAAACGGATAGCCCTGATGCCCTCAGCTCCACTCGATCTGTTGCTTCTCCCCACCTGGCTGGTGCCGGTGGAGCCGGCTGGCGTCGTGCTGCGCGATCATGCCCTGGGCATTCGCGATGGCCAGATCGCCCTGCTCGCCCCGCGCGAGGAAGCCCTGCGCCAGGGCGCCCGGGAGGTGCTTGAGCTGCCGCAGTGCCTGCTCGCGCCCGGCCTGATCAACGCCCACGGCCACGCGGCCATGAGCCTGCTGCGCGGCATGGCCGACGACCTGCCACTGATGACCTGGCTGCACGAGCACATCTGGCCGGCCGAGGGCCAATGGGTCGACGAGGACTTCGTTCGCGACGGCACCGAGCTGGCCATCGCCGAGCAGATCAAGGGGGGCATCACCTGCTTCTCCGACATGTACTTCTACCCACAGGTGGCCTGCCAATGCGTGCACGACGCCGGCGTGCGCGCGCAGATCAGCGTGCCGGTGCTGGACTTCCCCGTGCCCGGCGCGCTCAACGCGGCAGAAGCGCTGCGCAAGGGCCTGCAACTGTTCGATGACCTCAAGCAGCACCCACGCCTGCGCATCGCCTTCGGCCCGCACGCGCCTTATACGGTCAACGACGACAAGCTCGAAGAGATACGCGTGCTGGCCGACGAACTCGATGCCGGCATCCAGATGCACGTGCACGAAACCGCTCAGGAAGTGGCCGAAGCCATGGCCAAGCAGGGCGAACGACCGCTGGCGCGCCTGGCCCGCCTGGGCCTGCTCGGGCCACGCTTCCAGGCCGTGCACATGACCCAGATCGACGACGAGGATCTGGCGCTGCTGGTGGAGCACAACTGCAGCGTGATCCACTGCCCGGAATCCAACCTCAAGCTGGCCAGCGGCTTCTGCCCGGTGGAGCGCCTGTGGCAGGCCGGCGTCAACGTCGCCATCGGCACCGACGGTGCGGCGAGCAACAACGACCTCGACCTGCTCGGCGAAACCCGCACGGCGGCCCTGCTGGCCAAGGCGGTGGCCGGTTCGGCTACCGCGCTGAACGCCCATAGCGCCCTGCGCATGGCCACGCTCAATGGCGCCCGCGCCCTCGGCCTGGAGGCGCAGGTCGGCTCACTGGAAGTGGGCAAGCTGGCCGACGTGGTAGCCTTCGACCTTTCCGGGCTCGCCCAGCAACCGATCTACGACCCGGTGTCGCAGCTGATCTATGCCAGTGGCCGCGACTGCGTGAGGCACCTGTGGGTCGGCGGCAAGCAGCTCCTGGAAGACGGCCGCCTGACGCGCATGGACGAAAACGAGCTGATTGCCAAGGCCAGGGCCTGGGGCAGCAGGATCAGCGACGCCAGAGCATGACACCGCCCCTGCGACAAACTGACATAGATTGAACGAATCCGTGCCGTGCCCTGTGGCGCCTTAAACTGGCAACATGACAGGGTTAGGCTTCCCCTGCTTCCGATCGAGAGACTTATGAGCAACGTCGACCGCGCCGAAATCGCCAAATTCGAGGCCCTGGCCCACCGCTGGTGGGACAGGGAAAGCGAGTTCAAACCCCTGCACGACATCAACCCGCTGCGGGTCAACTGGATCGACGAGCGCGTCGGCCTGGCCGGCAAGCGCGTGCTGGACGTAGGCTGCGGCGGCGGCATTCTCAGCGAGGCCATGGCCCAGCGCGGCGCCAGCGTCACCGGCATCGACATGGGCGAGGCGCCACTGTCGGTGGCTCAGTTGCACCAGCTGGAGTCCGGCGTCGAAGTCGAGTATCGGCAGATCACCGCCGAAGCCCTGGCCGAAGAGATACCCGGCCAGTTCGACGTGGTCACCTGCCTGGAAATGCTCGAACACGTGCCCGATCCATCTTCGGTGATCCGCGCCTGCCACAAGCTGGTCAAACCCGGCGGCCAGGTGTTCTTCTCCACCATCAACCGCAACCCCAAGTCCTATCTGTTCGCGGTGATCGGCGCCGAGTACATCCTGCGCCTGCTGCCACGCGGCACCCACGACTTCAAGAAGTTCATCCGCCCCTCCGAACTGGGCGCCTGGAGCCGTGCCGCCGGGCTGGAGGTCAAGGACATCATCGGCCTGACCTACAACCCGCTGACCAAGCATTACAAACTGGCCGCCGACGTCGACGTCAACTACATGATCCAGACGCTGCGCAAGGAGTGAGACGCATGCGTTTGCAAGCGGTTCTTTTCGATATGGACGGCACCCTGCTCGACTCGGCGCCGGACTTCATCGCCATCACCCAGGCCATGCGCACTGCCCGTGGCCTGCCGCCACTACCGGAGAAGGCCATTCGCGATCAGGTTTCCGGCGGCGCGCGCGCCATGGTCGCCTGCGCCTTCGACGAAGCGCCGGACTCGCCCGCCTTCGAGGCCCTGCGCCTGGAATTCCTCGAGCGCTACCAGGAACACTGTGCGGTGCTGACCCGCCCGTTCGACGGCATCGAAACCCTGCTCGCCGACATCGAGCACGCCCGCCTGCCATGGGGAGTGGCCACCAACAAGCCGGTGCGCTACGCCGAGCCGATCATGCAGCGCCTGGGCCTGGCCGAGCGCTCGGCGGTGCTGGTCTGCCCGGATCACGTCGAGCAGAGCAAGCCGGCGCCGGACATGCTCCTGCTGGCCTGCCAGAAAATGGGCGTGAAACCCGAGGAAACCCTATTCATCGGCGACGATGCCCGCGATATCGACTCAGGCCGCGCGGCCGGCTGCCGCACGGTGGCAGTCTCCTACGGCTATATCCACCCCGAAGACAACCCCCGCAACTGGGGCGCCGACGTGGTGGTCGACCACCCCTCGGAGCTACGCGCCGTGCTCGATCGCGCCATCTGCGGCTGCTAACCCAACAGCGGCAGACGGCCACCATTTCGTTTTTGTTTTTTCTTGAAGCTTGCAGCTTGAGGCTTGCAGCTCTGCGAAGGAGATTTGTCCATGTACGACTACAGCGCCCGCCCCGACCTGCTCAAGGATCGAGTGATCCTGATCACCGGCGCCGGCCGTGGCATCGGTGCGGCCGCCGCGAAGAGCTTCGCGGCCCATGGCGCCACCGTGCTGCTGCTGGGCAAGACCGAAGCCAACCTGAGCCAGGTCTATGACGAGATCGAAGCCGCCGGCCATCCGCAGCCGGTGGTGATCCCCTTCAACCTGGAAACCGCCCTGCCGCATCAGTACGACGAACTGGCGGTGATGATCGAGAACGAGTTCGGCCGCCTCGACGGCCTGCTGCACAACGCCTCCATCCTCGGCCCACGCACGCCGCTGGAGCAGCTTTCCGGCGACAACTTCATGCGCGTGATGCACGTCAACGTCAACGCCATGTTCATGCTCAGCAGCACCCTGCTGCCGCTGCTCAAGCTGTCGCAGGACGCCTCGGTGGTCTTCACCTCCAGCAGCGTCGGGCGCAAGGGGCGCGCCTACTGGGGCGCCTACGCGGTATCCAAGTTCGCCACCGAAGGCCTGATGCAGGTCATGGCCGACGAGCTGGACGGCATCGCCAACGTGCGCGCCAACAGCGTCAACCCCGGCGCCACCCGCACCGCCATGCGCGCCCAGGCCTACCCGGCGGAGAATCCGACAAGCCGCCCCGAGCCGGAAGCGATCATGCCGCTCTACCTCTATCTGATGGGCCCGGACAGCCAGGGCGTCAATGGTCAGGCACTGGACGCGCAATAGCTGCCAGCCCTGATCGGGGCGGCGACAGCTTTCCGGCGCAAGCGGCATCAATTTGCCAGCATCCCTCATGAAAAGCCGGCAAATACTTGCCGGCAAGCCTTTTGATTATCAGACAACTAACTGATTAATAAGGGCTTTTAAACAACCACGAAACACCTGGCACGGAATTCGCTCTAACCTCTTCGTCGTCGCACTCTTGCGCCAGAGGTTCAGTCGTATGGCTCCCCCCCGCCGCCCCAACACCATTGATTTCGATGCAGCCAAACTGCAGCGCCTGGGTTTTTCCGGCAATCGCAACCTGCCGCTCAAACCCACCACGCTCGCCGAGCTGCGCCAGCAACTGAACCTGCAGCTACAAACCAGCCTGGAGATCGAGCGCATCCTCGAGTTGTTCTACCGTGAGGTGCAATCGCTGGTGCCAATCGACGCCATGGGCTTCCAGCACACCTCTCATGACCTGCGCCTGGAGTTGGGCGAGCGCGCTCCGCATTCGGCGGGCTACCGCCTCAGCCATGACGGTGAGTACCTGGGCGAGCTGACCTTTCGCCGCCGCCAACGCTTCGACGACGATGAACTGGCCCAGCTCGAGTCGCTGCTGGCCTGCCTGCTGTTCCCCCTGCGCAACGCCCTGCTCTATCGCACGGCTCTGCTCAGCGCCCTGCGCGACCCACTGACCAATACAGGTAACCGCATCGCCATGGATCAGGTGCTACAACGGGAAGTCGACATGGCCAGGCGCAACCTGCATCCGCTGTCGCTGCTGATGCTGGACATCGACCACTTCAAGATGATCAACGACACGCACGGCCACGCTCAGGGCGACGAGGTGCTCAAGGCCGTCGCGCAGACGCTCAAGCAGCAACTGCGCAATGTCGACATGGTGTTCCGCTATGGTGGTGAGGAGTTCCTCATCATCCTCTCCAATACGGGCCGCGAGGCAGCCGCTCAGGTCGGCGAACGCCTGCGCTTCGCCGTGCTGGAACTGCAGTGCCTGAATGCCGGCCAACCCATCGAAGTGTCGATCAGCCTCGGTTGCGCCAGCCTGCTGCCGGGCGAGTCCAGCGAAAGCCTGCTACGCCGCGCCGACAACGCCCTCTATATCGCCAAGCGCGAAGGGCGTAACCGCCTGAGCATGGCGGGATAAGAGCTGCTACAAGCTACAAGCTACAAGCGATGACCCACTTGCGGCTTGCAGCTTGAAGCTGTTCTATCGCTTACGCCCGAAGCCTGGACGTTGGCCATCACCACCCGACGGGCGCTTGCCCGGTGTCGAGGGGCGCGGTTTGCGCGCGGGGCGATCAGCCAGTTCCACCGCAGGGCGCGGCTGACGCTTCTTCACATCGTTCGGGCGCTCGGCCACAGGGGTGCCGCGCTCACGACGCTCGCCACCTTCCTGACGCGGGCCGCGAGACCCACGCGGCTCACCGTCACGCTGACGCGCCGGCCGGCTCGCACGCTCGCCCTCGCCCGCTTCATCCAAGGCAGGACGCAGCACGCGCTTGCCGCGTGCCTCGACCGGCTTGGCCGACTTGCGTTGCAGGCGGTCGAGCTTCTCGCGCACCCTTTCCTTCATCACCGGCAACGCTTGCGGCGTCAGGCCCACTTCGGCGCTGAGGATGTCCACTTCGCGCTGATCCATCTCGCGCCAGCGGCCCATGGTGATGTCGGACGTGAGGAACACCGGGCCGAAGCGCACGCGCTTGAGGCGGCTGACCACCACTCCCTGAGATTCCCAGAGACGACGCACCTCGCGGTTGCGCCCTTCCATCACCACGCAGTGATACCAGTGGTTGAGGCCGTCGCCGCCGGGCGCTTCCTTGATGTCGGTGAACTTGGCCGGTCCATCCTCGAGCATCACCCCCTTCTTCAGGGTTTCCAGCATCTCTTCGGTGACTTCACCGCGCACGCGCACGGCGTATTCGCGGTCCATCTGGTAGGAGGGGTGCATCAGGCGGTTGGCCAGTTCACCGTCGGTGGTGAACAGCAGCAGGCCGGTGGTGTTGATATCGAGACGGCCGATATTGATCCAGCGGCCCTCACGCGGGCGCGGCAGACGCTCGAAAACCGTGGGGCGGCCTTCCGGGTCGTCACGGGTGCAGATCTCACCATCGGGCTTGTTGTAGATCAGCACGCGACGCACCGAGGTGGCGACTTCTTCGCGCTTGAGCAGGCGGCCGTCGAGGACGATGGCATCGCTGATCTCGACGCGCTGCCCCAGTTCGGCGACGGCACCATTGACCTTGACGCGGCCTTCACTGATCCAGGTTTCGATCTCGCGGCGCGAGCCCAGGCCCATGCGCGCCAGGACTTTCTGCAGTTTTTCCCCAGCCGGACGCTGGGTTTCGAGTTCGCTCATCTAAGGCACCTCCCGGTGTAAGGATGGATGATCAAAAGGGCGCGAATCATACGCCCTGCAGCGAACTTAGGGTAGACGAAGATCGGCCGCTGGCAGCAACCCGACCAGCGGCACCAGGCCGGCGGCAGGGCTGCGATGCCCCTGCCGCCCCGCCCGTTCTCAGAACGTCTCGCCCCTGGCCGCCTTCTCCAGCAGCAGCGCCGGCGGCAGGAAGCGCTCACCATACTGCTCGGCCAGATACTGCGCGCGGGCCACGAAGTCCTTGACCCCGTACTGGTTGATGAACTGCAGCGCGCCCCCGCTCCAGGCGGCGAAACCGATGCCGAAGATCGAGCCGATATTGGCGTCGGCCACCGACTTCAGCACGCCCTCCTCCATACAGCGCACCGTTTCGATGGCCTGGATGAACAGGATGCGGTCACGCACGTCCTCCTGAGCGATCTGCGCATCGGCCTTCTCGAAGCGCGCCTTGAGCTCAGGCCACAGGTGTTTCTTGCCGCTGGCCGGATATTCATAGAAGCCGGCCCCAGCCGCCTTGCCCGGACGCTTGTACTCACTCACCATCAGGTCGATGACGGCGAAGGCCGGGTGCTCGGGGATGGATCTGCCTTCGGCGGCGAGATCCGCGAGGGTCTGCTGGCGGATATGATTCATCAGGCTCATCGACACCTCGTCGCTGATCGCCAGCGGCCCGACCGGCATGCCGGCCTTGCGCGCCTCGTTCTCGATCAGCGCCGCGCTGACACCCTCGCCGAGCATGGCCAGGCCTTCGTTGGTGAAGGTGGCGAATACCCGCGAGGTGAAGAAGCCACGGCTGTCATTGACCACGATGGGGGTCTTCTTGATCTGCATGACGTAGTCGAAGCCGCGCGCCAGCGTCTCATCCGAGGTCTTCTCGCCACGGATGATCTCCACCAGCGGCATCTTGTCCACCGGGCTGAAGAAATGCAGGCCGATGAAATGCTCCGGTTTGGCCACGGCAGTCGCCAGGCCGGTGATCGGCAACGTCGAGGTGTTGGAAGCAATCACCGCATCACTCAGCGCAGCGGCCTCGGCGGCGGCGGTAACCTTGCCCTTGAGCGCACGATCCTCGAACACCGCTTCGATGATCAGGTCGCAGCCGGCGAAATCCGCCTCGCTGTCGGTGGCCTTGATCAGCGCCAGGAAGGCCTCGCGCTGCTCGGCCGTCATGTGGCCCCTACTGACCTTCTTGTCCAGCAGCTTGGCCGAATAGCTCTTGCCCTTCTCTGCCGCTTCGACGGATACGTCCTTGAGCACCACCTCGATACCGGCCGCCGCCGAGACGTAGGCGATACCGGCGCCCATCATGCCCGCGCCGAGCACACCAACCTTCTTGGTCTGGGTCTTCGCATGGCCCTGCGGGCGCGAGCCGCCGGCGTTGATCTCGTTGAGCTGGAACCAGAAGGTGCCGATCATGTTCTTCGTCACCTGACCGCAGGCCAGCTCGGTGAAGTAACGCGCCTCGATGATCTGCGCGGTATCGAAGTCGACCTGCGCACCCTCGACGGCGGCGCACATGATCTTCTCCGGCGCCGGGAAGCAGCCCTTGGTCTTGTCGCGCAGCACGCTCGGGGCGATAGCCAGCATCTGCGCCACGTTGGGCGAGCTGGGCGTGCCGCCAGGGATCTTGTAGCCCTGCACGTCCCACGGCTGCTTGGCGGCCAGGTTGGCAGCGATCCAGGCGCGGGCCTTGGCCAGCATGTCATCACGGTCGCTGGCCAACTCGTGGATGAGCCCGGCCTCGAGCGCTGCCTCCGGGCGCACCTTCTTGCCTTCGGCCAGGTACGGCAGCGCTTTCTCCAGACCGAGCAGGCGTACCATGCGCACCACCCCGCCGCCGCCCGGCAACAGGCCCAGGGTGACTTCCGGCAGGCCAAGCTGCACGTGGCTTTCGTTCAGGGCGATACGGTGGTGACAGGCCAGGGCGATTTCCCAGCCACCGCCCAGCGCCGCGCCATTGATGGCGGCAACCACCGGCTTGCCGAGGGTTTCCAGGCGGCGTAGTTGACCCTTGACCTTGAGGATCATCTCGTAGAAGCCCTGGGCCTCGGCCTGGGTGACCTTGATCAGTTCATTAAGATCGCCGCCGGCGAAGAAGGTCTTCTTCGCCGAGGTGATGATCACTCCGGCAAGCGAATCCTTCTCGGCTTCCAGGCGCTCGACGATCTGGCCCATGGCTTCGCGGTACGCCGCGTTCATGGTGTTGGCGCTCTGGCCGGGCATGTCCATGGTCAGGACGACGATATTGTCCTGGCCTTTTTCGTAACGGATGGCGTCAGTCATTGCATTCACTTCCCAATGTTCGGGGAGCGCTTCAGGGGCGTCACGAGCGAAGGTCAGGCTAGGCGGAAATCATTCGGAAAGCGGAGTTTGCCGTGGCAAATGAGCATTTCCGGAGGATTTCCAACGCGGCATGGCCGAGCGCAGTAGCCCGTGATAGCTCCTTAGATACGTTCGATGATGGTCGCTATACCCATGCCGCCGCCCACACAAAGGGTGGCCAGGCCGTAGCGCAACTGCCGCTTCTCCAACTCGTCGAGCAGCGTGCCGAGGATGGCGCAGCCGGTGGCGCCCAGCGGGTGGCCCATGGCGATGGAACCGCCATTGACGTTGACCTTGTCCTCGCTGACGCCCATGTCCTGCATGAACTTCATCACCACCGAGGCGAAGGCCTCGTTGACCTCGAACAGGTCGATGTCGTCGATGGCCAGCCCCGCCTTGGCCAGCGCCTTGCGTGTGGCCGGCGCAGGGCCGGTAAGCATGATGGTGGGATCGGTGCTGGTCACCGCCGTAGCGACGACGCGCGCACGCGGCTTCAGGCCCAGTTCCTTGCCCTTGGCCTCGGAGCCGATCAGCATCAGCGCCGCGCCATCGACGATGCCCGAGCTGTTGCCCGGCGTATGCACATGGTCGATGCGCTCCACAAAGCTGTAGACGCGCAGCGCTGTGGCATCGAAGCCCATCTGCCCCATCATCTCGAAGCTGGGCTTGAGCTTGCCGAGACCTTCGAGGGTGGAGTCGGCCCGGATGAATTCGTCATGGTCGAGCAGCACGATGCCATTCTGGTCGGCCACCGGCACCAGGGATTTGTTGAAGGAACCATCTGCGCGGGCGCGCGCGGCCTTCTGCTGCGAGCGCAGGGCGAAGGCATCGACATCGCTGCGGCTGAAACCTTCCAGAGTGGCGATCAGGTCGGCACCGATGCCTTGCGGCACGAAGTTGCTGTGCATGTTGGTTTCCGGGTCCATCACCCAGGCGCCGCCGTCGGAGCCCATGGGAATGCGCGACATGGACTCCACGCCGCCCACCACCACCAGATCCTCGAAACCGGAGCGCACCTTCATCGCCCCCATGTTCACCGCCTCCAGGCCCGAGGCGCAGAAGCGGTTGAGCTGCACGCCGGCCACGCTGACGTCCCAATCCGCGACCATGGCGGCGGTCCTGGCGATATCGGCGCCCTGATCGCCCACCGGGGTCACGCAGCCGAGGACGATATCGTCCACCTGGCTGCTATCCAGATCGTTGCGGGCCTGCAGAGCCTTGAGCAGGCCGGCGACCAGTTGCACGGGCTTGACGCTATGCAGCGCGCCGTCCTTCTTGCCCTTGCCGCGTGGCGTGCGCACGGCATCGAAAATATAGGCTTCGGTCATGGTGTCCTCGGAGATGGTGTGGCGCTAGCAGGCCTGTTCTTGTCGAGCCCCCCTACCATAGCGCCGCCGCCTGCTGGCTCAATGACCTAAGCGCTCAGGGGCATTGACTACAAAGCTCAGACGAACGGTCATCCAGCGCCCGGAAGCCTCGTCTGATCGAGCAAGCCGTCTAGCGCAAGGTTCCTGTGCCAGCGGTCAGGAACTGGCATAACGCGAAGGTACGATGACTGCGCTGCTTGCAACCAAGTCGTCTAAAAAACTGCCGGTACCCGGCCTAGAGTTGTTCGTGCACGCAGTCGTCAAGGTGCATGGGATCGTCGCCGGGTCATGCCGGGGCGAGTGACAGGATCAGGCCCAGAAGTCGCAGCAGCCAAGCGGTCGCGCAGCGGTGCCGAACACCAGCCAATAACAACAAAGGCACCGGCCATGTTCAAACAACCGAAACTCCGCCAGGCGGGCATCATTCTCTTCGCCACCACCGTCATCCTGATCATTCCCAACCTGACCCGGCTGGTCAGTTGAGGCGCAGCCCCTAGACCCGGGCTTTCTGTCAGGCGATGCTGTACGCCCCTGCACAGGAGTTCGACATGCGCCCGTTACTGCTGCTTCTCGCCTTGAGTGGTCTGGCCCAGGCCGGGGAGATCGACCAGGACGCTGCCCTGGCTGCGTTGCGCCAGCCCACTGCCCTGCTGATCGATGTACGCACCGAGCAGGAGTTCGCCGACGGCGCCCTGCCCGGCGCCATTCGCATCGGCCATGAGCAGGTTGCCTCGCAAATCGCCGAGCTGGCCCCTGACAAGGATCGGCCACTGGTGCTCTATTGCCGCAGCGGACGGCGCTCGTCGCTGGCCCAGGAGGATCTGCAGGCAATGGGTTATAGCCAAGTGATCAATGCCGGCGCCTACGACGATCTGGCTGCGCTGCTCGAGTCGGCCCGATGAAAGCCCTGCTCGCTAGCCTGCTGCTTCTGGCCTGCAGCGTACAGAGCGCCGAACTGCAAGTGATCCAGGGTGATGCCAAGCGCACCTGGAGCAGCGCCGAGCTGCTGAATCACCCGCAAGCGCGCGATATCGAAATCCCCGACGATGTGGCCTACAAGCGCAGCATGCACTATCGCGCCGTGCCGATAAGCGTGCTGCTCGATCGCATCGCCCCAGGCGATCACCTGCAAGCGGTGGCGCTCGATGGTTTCGCCGCTGAATTGCCCGCCGCCACTCTGTTGGCCACACAGGGGGCTCGCGCCTGGCTGGCCGTGGAGGACGAACGCCAGCCCTGGCCGGCACTGGCCAAGGGTAAGCACAGCGCCGGGCCGTTCTACCTGGTCTGGAGCGACCCGGCGACCAGCCAGATCGGCCCCGAGCAATGGCCCTTCCAGGTCGCGACGATTCGCCAGTTGGCGCCGGTCGCCCAGCGCTTCCCCGCCCTGCTGCCAGCAGCGGATGCCAGCGCTGACGTGCAGGCCGGCTTCGCCCTGTATCAGAAGAACTGCATGGCCTGCCATCGCCTCAATGGCGCGGGCGATGCCGAGTTCGGCCCGGATCTGAACCTGCCGCACAACCCCACCGAGTACTTCACCGGCGCCTTCCTGCGCCAGTACATCCGCGACCCGCAAAGCCTGCGGCGCTGGCCGCAGGGACGTATGCCGGGATTCAGCGAAACGGTATTGCCGAGCGCCGAACTAGAGCGCCTGATCGCCTACCTGCGGCACATGGCACAGCGCAAGGGCAGCACGAATCTGTAGTAGGGTGCGCCGTGCGCACCGATGTTTCGGTCGGAGGTGCGCACAGCGCACCCTACTCCTTCCCAACACCTATCGACACTTCACTGTTGCCGCACCTGCAACAACGGCGCCACCTGCACCTGGGCATGCATCTGCTCGCAACCGCCACCACGGCGCATGCCACGTACCGGGCAGGCATCGAGGTAGTCCAGACCGACCGCCAGCTTGAGGTGGCGCTCCGGGCGTGCCAGGCAGTTGGTCACGTCGAAGCTGTACCAGGCATCCCCCACCCAGGCCTCGGCCCAGGCGTGGCTGGCCAGGTGCTCGGCGTCGTCGGTGTAGAGGTAGCCCGATACGTAGCGCGCCGGCACACCCAGGCTGCGCGCGCAGGCGAGAAAGGCATGGGTATGATCCTGGCAGACGCCACGGCGACCGGCGAAAGCCTCGGCGGCGCTGGTGTCCACTTCGGTGCTGCCTGGCTGGTAAGCGATATGAGCGTTGAGCGCGTGCATCAGATCGATCAGGCCATTGCGGTCGCTGTGCGCCTTGGCGTGCTGAGCGGCGAATTCACGGATGGCGTCGTCGGCCTGGGTCAGACGAGTGAAGCGCAAGAACGGCAACGCCGACTGCGGCTCGTGTTCGGCTTCGCAGTTCTCGTCGATTTCCACCTGGCCACGGGCACCGATGACGATGGACTCGTGCGGCTCGTCCAGGGTCAGTACGTGCAGGATATTGCCGTAGGGGTCGAGCTGGGCGTGCACCGGGCGTGGCAGGTCGAGCTGCCAACTGAGCACCTGCTGGCGTTCACTGTCATGCGGGGTCAGACGCAGGTACTGGATACTCGCGCGCACCTGATCATCGTAATGGTAGGTGGTGTCATGACTGATCGAGAGTCTCATGCGACCTCCAGATAGGACGTGTGAATGGTGTTGCCCAGTTGGCGCACCAACAGGATGAAGTCGGTCAGCCAGGCGTGCAGGCCTTCATCGAGCACTTCATCGATGCTGGTGTAGCGCAGACGAGCATCCAGTTCGGCGGCCAGGCGTTGCGCCGGACGACCGTTCTCCCCCGGTAGACCGGCGAGCATCAGGTTGAGTTCTTCCATGCAGGCGCGCAGCGAACGTGGCACGTCCGGGCGCAACAGCAGCAGCTCGGCGACCTTGCGCGTCCGCGGCGAGCCACGGTAGATCTCGGCGAAGGCCTCGAACGAGGACAGTGCTCGCAGCAGCGCACTCCACTGGTAATAGCTGCGCGCGGTGCGTTCTTCCAGCTCGTCGATTTCCTCGCCGAGCATTTCGTAGCGGGCATCGAGCAGGCGCAGGGTGTTGTCGGCGCGCTCGATGAAGGTGCCCAGGCGGATGAAGCGATAGGCCTCACCGCGCATGATAGTGCCGAAGGTGGCGCCACGGAACAGGTGCGAACGCTCCTTGACCCATTCGCAGAAGCGGCTGATGCCATAGCGCCCCAGGCCCTGCTGGGCGATGCCGCGCATCTCCAGCCAGGTGGCGTTGATGTTCTCCCACATGTCGGCGGTGATCCGCCCGCGCACCGCATGGGCATTGCTGCGCGCGGCCTGCAGGCAGCAGTAGATGCTGCCCGGGTTGCTCGCATCAAGGGCGAAGAAGTGCAGCATACGCTCGGCATGCAGCGGGCCATGGCGCTCCAGGTAGTCGTCCAGGGTGCCGGTGATCAGCAGCGGCATGGCCAGTTCGTCAAGGCCGTCGCCACGGCCGTCCTGCGGCATCAGCGACAGCGAATAGCTGACGTCGAGCATGCGCGCCAGGTTCTCGGCACGTTCCAGGTAACGCGACATCCAGTACAGGTCGGAGGCAGTTCTCGAAAGCATATTCAGTCCTCCACCACCCAGGTGTCCTTGGTACCGCCGCCTTGCGACGAGTTGACCACCAGCGAGCCTTCGCGCAATGCCACGCGGGTCAGGCCACCGGGCACCAGGCGGGTTTCGCGGCCGGTGAGGACGAACGGGCGCAGGTCGATGTGGCGCGGGGCGATGCCGCGCTCGACGAAGGTCGGACAGGTCGACAGGCTCAGCGTCGGCTGGGCGATGTAGGCCTCCGGCTTGGCTTTGAGCCGCTCGCGGAAGGCCTCGATCTCGGCCTTGCTCGCCGCCGGGCCGACCAGCATGCCGTAGCCGCCGGAGCCCTGGGTTTCCTTGACCACCAGTTCGGGCAGGTTGGCCAGCACGTGGGACAGCTCCTCGGGTTTGCGGCACTGCCAGGTGGGCACGTTCTTGAGGATCGGCTCCTCATCGAGATAGAAGCGGATCATGTCACCGACGAAGGGATAGACCGATTTGTCGTCGGCCACACCGGTACCGATGGCGTTGGCCAGCACTACGTTGCGCGAGCGGTAGGCCGACAGTAGCCCGGCGACGCCGAGCATGGACTCGGGGTTGAAGGCCAGCGGATCGAGGAAGGCGTCGTCGAGACGGCGGTAGATCACGTCCACCTGACGGGCGCCGGCCGTGGTACGCATGTACACCTTGTCGTCGCGCACGAACAGGTCGGCGCCCTCCACCAGCTCCACACCCATTTCGCGGGCGAGGAAGGCATGCTCGAAGTAGGCGCTGTTGAAACGCCCCGGGGTCAGCACCACCACCGTGGGATTGTCCAGCGGGCTGGAGCTCTTCAGCGCATCCAGCAGCAGGTTCGGGTAGTGGTCCACCGGTGCCACGCGCTGCGCGGCGAACAGCTCAGGGAACAGGCGCATCATCATCTTGCGGTCTTCGAGCATGTAGCTGACGCCGCTGGGAGTGCGCAGGTTGTCTTCCAGCACGTAGTAGCTGCCGTCGCCGTCACGCACCAGATCGACCCCGGCGATGTGCGCGTAGATATCGCGATGCAGGTCGAGGCCCTGCATGGCCATCTGGTAGCCCTCGTTGGCCAGCACCTGCTCGGCCGGGATGATCCCCGCCTTGATGATGCGTTGCTCGTGATAGAGGTCGGCGAGGAACAGGTTGAGCGCCTGCACGCGCTGGATGCAGCCGCGTTCGACCATGCGCCATTCGCTTGCAGGGATCGCGCGAGGAATGATGTCGAAGGGAATCAGGCGCTCGGTGCCCTGATCATCCCCATAAAGGGTGAAAGTGATACCGGCGCGGTGGAACAACAGGTCGGCTTCTCGGCGGCGCTGGGCCAGCAGATCGTCCGGCGTCTCTGCCAGCCAGCGGGAAAATTCGCGGTAATGCGGGCGGACAGCGCCGCTCGCGTCGTACATCTCGTCATAAAAGGTGCGGGCCATGCCGTACTCCTTGTCACCCGAACTTGCAGGTACCTGTGCAAGCCCCGAGCCAGAGCAGTTAATCCTTTAATTTCAAGTACATACCAACAGCATCCGAACAAATCGCACCACAAAGGTGCACCGCCATGTTTTCGTCATGAAGCGCCGCCCCATTGCGTGGCAGCCGCGACTGCCATCACCCGGACATGCAACCGAATAAGGCCAGAAACCTTTGTCAGCCGCTCTGCGCCGGGCCGGACACTCAGATGTCACATTGCGTGACCCATCGGTCAAGCGCAACCGCTTTTGCAACACGCCGGGCACGAAAAGGTATCCGAATGAAAGTGCCTAGCAGGCCGTTGAAAAACGTCGGCGAGGCAGGCAAGACAAGGCAAAAATGGCCGAAAAAGCGCAGTTTACGTGCTGTAAATGAGCATTTTGAGGCCATTTTTAACGCGGTATTGCCAACGCAGGTAGTTTTTCAACAGCCTGCTAGCTGGCCTGCAAAGCAGCGCTTGCTAATGGCACGGCACGAGCGGCCAGCGTCTGCGACGGTCATGAAACAGCCTAGGCTCTGTTGCCGCATCGCGCACGCGACGAAGCGGCAACAGCCCCTAGCGCTTGTGTAACCGAACAGGATCCGAAGCGAGGAACTCGACGATGGCTCCGGTCGCCGTGTCGAGGTGCTGTTCATGACTGAAGCCGGACGCCTTGAGGGGTTTCAGGTCATGGTCGGCTGCCTGCAACCAGTGCAGCTCGATGGCCGCTGACAGGTCGTAAGTGGCAACGGCCTCGCGATTGCCCAGAGCATCGCGCTCGCCCTGGACGATCAGGGTCGGCGTGCGCAGCTCGGCCAGATGCGCGACCCGCGGCTTCTCCGGCTTGCCAGCGGCATAGAAGGGATAGCCAAGGCAGACCAAGGCTGCCGCCCCCAGTTCATCTGCCAGCAGGCTGGCCATGCGCCCGCCCATGGACTTGCCGCCGATGGCCACCGGCCCTGCGACCCGTTGGCACACCTGGGCATGCACCTCGCGCCATTGCTGCAGCAATTGCGCCTGTGGATTGGGCGGACGCTTACGCCCATCCACACGTCGCTGCGCCATGTAGGCGAACTCGAAGCGCACCACCTGCACGCCGCGTGCGGCAAGGCCTCGAGCCATGTTCTGCATGAACGGGCTGTCCATGGGGGCGCCTGCGCCGTGGGCGAGGATCAGGGTGATTCCACTGCCCTGCGGCGCTTCGTCCCACTGCCAGGGCAGCCCCGACTCACATTGACCGGCGTCAATAAACCCAGATGGCCCTTTGCTCATGCTTACCTCGCGTCGATATCCGTGGTGTTCGTGGCCTGCTCATGCCTAGGGGTGCCACGGGTATCGGCCGCTCTGCCATAACCGTGGATGGAAGCCCAGACATGAACACAACAACCCGTTCCGCCTACAACTACAGGGTGGTTCGCCAGTTCGCCATTATGACGGTGGTTTGGGGCATCGTCGGCATGGGACTCGGCGTATTCATCGCTGCCCAGCTGGCCTGGCCCGAACTGAACTTCAACCTACCCTGGACCAGCTTCGGCCGGCTCCGCCCGCTGCATACCAATGCGGTGATCTTCGCCTTCGGTGGCTGCGCCCTGTTCGCCACCAGCTACTACGCGGTGCAACGCACCAGTCAGACCACGCTGTTCGCGCCGAAACTGGCAGCCTTCACCTTCTGGGGCTGGCAACTGGTGATCCTGCTCGCAGCCATCAGCCTGCCACTGGGCTGGACCAGTTCCAAGGAATACGCCGAACTGGAATGGCCCATCGACATCCTCATCACCATCGTCTGGGTGTCCTACGCCATCGTCTTCTTCGGTACGGTGATGCAGCGCAAGGTCAGCCACATCTATGTGGGTAACTGGTTCTTCGGCGGGTTCATCCTCACCGTGGCCATCCTGCACCTGGTCAACAACCTGGAGATCCCGGTCACCCTGACCAAGTCCTACTCGCTGTATGCCGGCGCCACCGATGCGATGATCCAATGGTGGTACGGCCACAACGCCGTGGGCTTCTTCCTGACCGCCGGTTTTCTGGGGATGATGTACTACTTCGTGCCCAAGCAGGCCGGTCGCCCGGTCTACTCCTACCGCCTGTCCATCGTCCACTTCTGGGCGCTGATCGCGGTGTACATCTGGGCCGGCCCGCACCACCTGCACTACACCGCGCTGCCGGACTGGGCGCAATCGCTGGGCATGGTGATGTCGCTGATCCTCCTGGCACCCTCCTGGGGCGGCATGATCAACGGCATGATGACTCTGTCCGGTGCCTGGCACAAACTGCGTACCGACCCGATCCTGCGCTTCCTCGTGGTGTCCCTGGCCTTCTACGGCATGAGCACCTTCGAGGGCCCGATGATGGCCATCAAGACGGTCAACGCCCTGTCCCACTACACCGACTGGACCATCGGCCACGTACACGCCGGTGCCCTCGGCTGGGTCGCCATGGTGTCCATCGGCTCGCTCTATCACCTGATTCCCAAGGTGTTCGGTCGCGAGCAGATGCACAGCATCGGCCTGATCAACGGCCACTTCTGGCTGGCCACCATCGGCACCGTGCTGTACATCGCCTCGATGTGGGTCAACGGCATCACCCAGGGCCTGATGTGGCGTGCGGTCAACGAGGACGGCACCCTCACCTACTCCTTCGTCGAGGCGCTGGAAGCCAGCCACCCCGGCTTCGTGGTGCGGGTGATCGGCGGCGCCATCTTCTTCAGCGGCATGCTGCTGATGGCCTGGAACGTCTGGCTGACCGTGCGTAGCGCCAAATCCGTGGAGATGGAAGCAGCCGCGCAGTTCTCGGTAGAAGGAGCCCACTGATGAAACACGAGATTCTCGAGAAGAACATCGGCCTGATGGCCCTGGTGATGATCCTGGCGGTCAGCATCGGTGGCCTGACGCAGATCGTCCCGCTGTTCTTCCAGGACATCACCAACGAGCCGGTCGAAGGCCTCAAGCCCTACACCGCCCTGCAACTGGAAGGCCGTGACATCTACATCCGCGAAGGCTGCGTCGGCTGCCACTCGCAGATGATCCGTCCGTTCCGCGCCGAGACCGAGCGCTACGGCCACTACTCCGTCGCCGGTGAAAGCGTCTGGGATCACCCCTTCCTGTGGGGCTCCAAGCGTACCGGCCCGGATCTGGCACGGGTCGGCGGTCGTTACTCGGACGAGTGGCACCGCGCCCACCTGTACAACCCGCGCAACGTCGTGCCCGAGTCGAAGATGCCCGCCTACCCCTGGCTGGTGGAAGGTACCCTCGACGGCCAGGACACCGCCAAGAAGATGAGCGCCCTGCGCACTCTCGGCGTGCCCTACAGCGACGCCGACATTGCCGGCGCCAGCGACGCGGTCAAGGGCAAGACCGAGATGGAGGCGCTGGTCGCCTACCTGCAGGTGCTCGGCACCGCCGTGAAGAACAAGAGGTAAGCGCCATGTTCGAGTTCATCGATGTGGGTACGTTGCGCGGTCTGGGTACCGCACTGGTACTGATCGCCTTCACCGCAGTCACCTTCTGGGCCTATAGCGGCGAGCGCCGCGACGAGTTCAACGCAGCGGCCAACCTGCCGTTCGCCGACGACAAGCCCGATGTCTGGAGTAATGAAGCATGACAGCCTTCTGGAGCATCTACGTCACCCTGCTCACCGTCGGCACGATGGTCGCGCTGTTCTGGCTGATCTTCGCCACCCGCAAGAGCGAAGTGCACAAGAACCCGACCGAGCAGACCATGGGCCATGCCTTCGATGGCATCGAGGAGTATGACAACCCGCTGCCCAAGTGGTGGTTCATGCTGTTCCTCGCCACTCTGGTGTTCGGCGCAGCCTACCTGCTGCTCTACCCGGGCCTGGGCAACTTCAAGGGCCTGCTGCCCGGCTACGAAGACGGCTGGACCCAGGTCAACCAGTGGCAGCGCGAGATGGATCGTGCCGATGAGCTGTACGGCCCGATCTTCGCCAAGTACGCCGCCATGCCCATCGCCGAGGTGGCCAAGGACGAGCAGGCGCAGAAGATGGGCGGTCGTCTGTTCGCCTCCAACTGTGCGGTGTGCCATGGTTCCGATGCCAAGGGCAGCTACGGTTTCCCCAACCTGACCGACGACAGCTGGCGCTGGGGCGGCGAGCCGGAGACCATCAAGACCACCATCCTCAAGGGGCGTCACGGCATGATGCCGCCGCAGGGTGCGGTGATCGGCGAAGACGGCGTACGCAACGCGGCCGCCTACGTGCTGACCAAACTGGGTGGACGTGAACTGCCGGAAGGCGAAGTGGCGGATGTCGCCGCGGGCGAGAAGATCTTCTCCAGCACCTGCTTCGCCTGCCATGGCGCAGACGGCAAGGGCACACCCGCCCTCGGCGCACCGGATCTGACCCACCCGAGCGCGTTCATCTACGGCAGCAGCTTCGCGCAACTGCAGCAGACCATTCGCTATGGTCGCAATGGCAACATGCCTGCTCAGGAAGATTTCCTCGGTAACGACAAGGCCCACCTGCTGGCCGCCTATGTCTACAAGCTGAGCCACAGCGAAGAGCAATAACCCCGCCTCTTGCCGGTGGTCGCAGCCGCGACCACCGGCCCCTCCCTTCATGCGACCCGATGTCGCACCATCCGACCAACAGCAACGCAGGCTCCTTCACCTGCGCTAAGCTCGTTGACAGTCGCCATCTGCATACAATTCCAAGGCGATCCATTCCTAGCGCCGCGCAAACTGCTTGCGCAACGAGGTGCAAGGCGCTTTTTCAGGCCTGACCAACAGGCCGATGAAAAGCCCTGAAACCCTGATCGTGTCGGTGGGTTGCGTTGCAATGGCTACCTGCTTTCTCCATACTTGCCGCCGATTTTTGCCCCATAAAAATCCATTAACCGTGGAACCCCTAGCATGAGCACAGCAATCAGTCAGACTGCTTATAACTATAAGGTGGTCCGCCAGTTCGCCATTATGACGGTGATCTGGGGGGTCATAGGGATGGGTCTAGGCGTGTTCATCGCCGCACAACTCGTGTGGCCGGAACTCAACCTAGGCCTGCCGTGGACCAGCTTCGGCCGTCTGCGTCCCTTGCATACCAATGCGGTGATCTTCGCCTTCGGCGGATGCGCACTGTTCGCGACTTCGTATTACGTGGTCCAGCGTACCTGCCAGACGCGTCTGGTTTCCGATGGTCTGGCTGCATTCACCTTCTGGGGCTGGCAAGCCGTGATCGTGCTCGCCGTGATCACCCTGCCCCTGGGCTACACCAGCTCCAAGGAATACGCCGAGCTGGAATGGCCGATCGACATCCTCCTGGGTGTGGTCTGGGTCACCTACCTGCTGGTGTTCTTCGGCACCATCATGAAGCGCAAGACCAAGCACATCTATGTGGGCAACTGGTTCTTCGGCGCCTTCATCCTGGTCACCGCCATGCTGCACATCGTCAACAGCATGGAAATGCCGGTCAGCCTGACCAAGTCCTACTCCATGTACTCCGGCGCCACCGACGCGATGATCCAGTGGTGGTACGGCCACAATGCCGTGGGCTTCTTCCTGACCACCGGCTTCCTGGGCATGATGTACTACTTCGTACCCAAGCAGGCCGAGCGTCCGATCTACTCCTACCGCCTGTCCATCGTCCACTTCTGGGCGCTGATCACCCTGTACATCTGGGCCGGCCCGCACCACCTGCACTACACCGCGCTGCCGGACTGGGCCCAGTCCCTCGGCATGGCCATGTCGGTGATCCTCCTGGCGCCGAGCTGGGGTGGCATGATCAACGGCATGATGAGCCTGTCCGGTGCCTGGCACAAACTGCGCACCGACCCGATCCTGCGCTTCCTGGTCGTTTCCCTGGCGTTCTACGGCATGTCGACCTTTGAAGGCCCGATGATGGCCATCAAGACCGTCAACGCCCTGTCCCACTACACCGACTGGACCATCGGCCACGTACACGCCGGTGCCCTCGGCTGGGTAGCGATGATCTCCATCGGCTCGCTGTATCACCTGATTCCCAAGGTGTTCGGTCGCGAGCAGATGCACAGCGTCGGCCTGATCAACGCCCACTTCTGGCTGGCCACCATCGGCACCGTGCTGTACATCGCCTCGATGTGGGTCAACGGCATCACTCAGGGTCTGATGTGGCGCGCAGTCAACGAAGACGGCACCCTCACCTACTCCTTCGTCGAAGCCCTGCAGGCCAGCCACCCAGGCTACATCGTGCGCATGATCGGCGGCGCCTTCTTCGTCACCGGCATGCTGCTGATGGCTTACAACACCTACCGCACCGTGCGTGCCGCCAAGCCGGCTGAATACGATGCGGCTGCGCAGATTCCCGCCGGAGTAGCTCACTGATGAAACACGAAATCATCGAGAAGAATATCGGCCTGATGGCACTGCTGATGGTGATTGCCGTCAGCATCGGTGGCCTGACCCAGATCGTTCCGCTGTTTTTCCAGGACGTCACCAACGAGCCGGTGGAAGGTCTCAAGCCCTACACCGCGCTGCAACTGGAAGGCCGTGACATCTACATCGCCAACGGCTGCGTCGGTTGCCACTCGCAGATGATCCGTCCGTTCCGCGCCGAGACCGAGCGCTACGGCCACTACTCCGTCGCCGGCGAAAGCGTCTGGGATCATCCCTTCCTGTGGGGTTCCAAGCGTACCGGCCCGGATCTGGCCCGCGTCGGCGGCCGCTACTCGGACGAGTGGCACCGCGCCCACCTTTATAACCCGCGCAACGTCGTGCCCGAGTCGAAGATGCCCGCCTACCCCTGGCTGGTGGAAAACAAGCTCGATGGCAAGGACACCGCGAAGAAGATGGAAGTCATGCGTGGCTTCGGCATCCCCTACACCGACGAGGACATCGCCGGTGCCCGTGATGCAGTGAAAGGCAAGACCGAAATGGACGCGCTGGTCGCGTACCTGCAGGTTCTCGGCACTTCCATCAAGAACAAACGGTAAGACGCCATGGATATCGGGACTATTCGCGGAATCGGCACGGCGGTGGTGTTCATCGCCTTCATCAGTGTGGTGCTCTGGGCCTACAGCAGCAAGCGCAAGTCCAGCTTCGACGAAGCCGCCAACCTGCCCTTCGCCGACGACCCCGAAACCAAGCCCGAGTCCAAGCGCGACCAAGACTCTTCCAGGAGCAATAACCAATGACCACGTTCTGGAGTTGGTACGTAACCATCCTCTCCCTGGGCACCATCTTCGCCCTGACCTGGCTGATCTTCGGCACCCGCAAGGGGCAGCGCCAGGAAGTGACCGACGAAACCGTCGGCCACAGCTTCGACGGCATCGAGGAGTATGACAACCCGCTGCCCAAGTGGTGGTTCATGCTGTTCGTCGCCACCATCGTCTTCGCCCTGGGCTACCTGGCCCTGTATCCGGGCCTGGGTAACTGGAAAGGCCTGCTGCCGGGCTACGACTACCTAGACAGCGAGAGCAAGACCCCCTTCGCAGCCGGTGTAGAGATCGCCGACGGCTCCATGCGTCACTCCGGCTGGACCGGCGTGCACCAGTGGGAGAAGGAAATGGCGCGCGCCGATGCGCAATACGGCCCGCTGTTCGCCAAGTACGCCGCCATGCCCATCGAGGAAGTGGCCAAGGACGAGCAGGCCCTGAAAATGGGTGGCCGTCTGTTCGCCTCCAACTGCTCGGTGTGCCACGGTTCCGACGCCAAGGGCAGCTATGGCTTCCCCAACCTGACCGACAACGAATGGCGCTGGGGCGGCTCGCCGGAAACCATCAAGACCACCATCCTGCATGGTCGTGAAGGCGCCATGCCCGCCCAGGGCCCGGCCATCGGCGAAGACGGTGTACGCAACGTCGCCGCCTACGTGCTGACCCAACTGGCTGGCCGTCAATTGCCGGAAGGTGTGGAAGCCGACATCGCTGCCGGCCAGAAAGTCTTCGCCGGCACCTGCTTCGCCTGCCACGGCGCCGACGGCAAGGGCACCCCGGCCATGGGCGCGCCGAACCTGACCAACCCGGCAGCGTTCATCTACGGCAGCAGCTATGCTCAGTTGCAACAGACCATCCGCTATGGCCGCCACGGCAAGATGCCAGCCCAGGAAGAATTCCTCGGCAACGACAAGGTGCATCTGCTGGCCGCTTACGTGTACAGCCTGTCGCACCCGAACGAAGAGCAGTAAGCCCAATACGACTCTTTTGACAAGGGTCAATGAACGCCCGGGTCGCGACCGCTGGTCGCACCCGGGCGTTGTCTTTCAGGCGTACCATATGGATACCGTGAATTGACCCTGACCGGCACGTATCGGCCTGGGCTGCCAACCAACCGCTGTGGTGCGCATCGATGAGCAATCAGATACCTGTCCAGGACATCACCCCCCCTGCCAAGAATGCCGGCGTCGACCTCTACGCCAGCCGCGAGAAGATCTACACCCGCGCCTTCACCGGGCTGTTCCGCAATCTGCGACTCGCAGGCGGCGCCCTGCTCTTCCTGCTGTTCTTCGGCACCGTCTGGCTCAACTGGGATGGTCGCCAGGCCGTGTGGTGGAACCTGCCGGAGCGCAAGTTCCATATCTTCGGCGCCACCTACTGGCCGCAGGATTTCATGCTGCTGTCCTGGCTGCTGATCATCTGCGCCTTCGGCCTGTTCTTCATCACCGTCTTCGCCGGCCGCGTCTGGTGCGGCTATACCTGCCCGCAAAGCGTATTCACCTGGGTCTTCATGTGGGCGGAGAAAGTCACCGAGGGTGACCGCAACCAGCGCATGAAGCTGGACAAGCAAGCCATGAGCGGCAACAAGCTGGGGCGCAAGCTCGCCAAGCATGGCATCTGGGTCGGCGTATCGCTGCTGACCGCCATTACCTTCGTCGGTTACTTCACGCCGATTCGCGACCTGGTGGTGGAGATCTTCACCGGCCAGGCCAGCGGCTGGGCCTATTTCTGGATCGGCTTCTTCACCCTCGCCACCTACGGCAATGCCGGCTACCTGCGCGAGCAGGTGTGCATCTACATGTGCCCCTATGCGCGCTTCCAGAGCGTAATGTTCGACCAGGACACCCTGATCGTCTCCTACGACCCGCGCCGCGGCGAGAAGCGTGGCCCGCGCAAGAAGGATGCCGACTACAAGGCTCAGGGCCTGGGTGACTGCATCGACTGCAAGATGTGCGTGCACGTCTGCCCCACTGGCATCGACATCCGCGACGGCCTGCAGATCGAATGCATCGGCTGTGCGGCCTGCATCGACGCCTGCGACAGCATCATGGAGAAGATGAACTATCCCAAGGGGCTGATCAGCTACACCACTGAACACAACCTGTCCGGCCACAAGACCCACCTGCTGCGGCCACGCCTGATCGGCTACGCTGTCGCGCTGGTGGCGATGATGGGCCTGTTCGCCTGGGCCGTGGCCAACCGTCCGCTGGTGGAACTGGACGTGCTCAAGGATCGCGTGCTGTTCCGCGAGAACGAGCGTGGCTACATCGAGAACGTCTACACCCTGAAGATCATGAACAAGGCGCAGCACGACATGACCTACGTGATCAGTGCCGACGGCCTCGACGGCCTGGTCTACGAAGGCAAGCGCGAAGTGCACGCCCTGGCCGGCGAGGTGTACTCCTTCCCGGTGGAACTCTCCATCGCCCCGGAGAAGCTGCCCTCGAGCGCCAACAACATCGTCTTCCACGTACAATCGGCGGACGACCCCAGTATCAAGAACGACGCCGACAGCCGCTTCATCGGCCCCAGCGTCCGCTGACAACGGAAAGAGCATGACCGAGCACGCACCATCGCCAGCCAAACCCTGGTACAAGCAGTTCTGGCCCTGGTTCATCATCGCCCTGCTGGGCTATTCGGTGGTGCAGGGCCTGGCCCTGCTCACCCTGGCCACCAAGAACCCGCCGGGGTTGATTTCCGACGATTACTACGATGTCGGCAAAGGCATCAACCAGTCGCTGGAGCGCGAGAAACTGGCCGAACGCCTGCAACTGCATGGCGAGCTGGTATTGGACAACAGCACCGGCACCGCCCTGCTCAGCCTGCAAGGCAACAGCCGCCCGCAGCAGATCGTGCTCAATCTGATCTCGCCGACCCAGCCGGAGCGTGATCGCCGCGTCATCCTGCAACCGACGGCGGACGGCCAGTACCGTGGGCAGATGGTCGACGAGGTCAGTGGTCGCCGTTTCGTCGAACTGCTCGGCCAGGAAGGCAGCCAGAACTGGCGCCTGTTCGAGGAAGAAACCATCAGCGATGGCCAGACCATCATGATCGGTGACAACCCCTCGTACTGACGCTGCCGATGCCCTCACCTACCCCTTGCTATCACTGCGGTCTGCCGGTGCTCACCGGCAGCCGCTTCCATGCCGTGGTGCTCGGCGAAACCCGCGAGATGTGCTGCCCCGGCTGCCAGGCCGTGGCCGAGGCCATCGTCGCCGGAGGCCTGGAGCATTACTACAGCCATCGCAGCGAGAACGCCGCCAACCCGCAGGCCCTGCCCCAGGCGCTGCCTGACGAACTGGCGCTCTATGACCGCAGCGACGTGCAGCAACCCTTCGTGCAGCACGAAGGCGAACTGAGCGAAACCCAGCTACTGATCGAAGGCATCAGTTGCGCCGCCTGCGGTTGGCTGATCGAGAAGCACCTGCGCGGCGTGCCGGGCGTGGCCGAGGCGCACCTGAACCTGTCCAATCACCGCCTGCAGGTGCGCTGGCAGGACAGCCAGATCCCACTGAGCCAACTGCTCGCCGAACTGCGCCGCATCGGCTATGCCGCCCACCCCTGGCAATCCGATCAGGCTGCCGAGCGCCTGGCCGCGGAAAACCGCCGACGCATGCGTGAGCTGGGCGTGGCTGGCCTGCTTTGGATGCAGGTAATGATGGCGACCATGGCCACCTGGCCGGAATTCAACATCGACCTGTCGCCGGAGCTGGACAAGATCCTGCGTTGGACCAGCCTGTTCCTCACCACGCCCATTGTCTTCTATTGCTGCGGGCAGTTCTTCCGGGGTGCCCTGCGCGACCTGCGTACCCGTCACCTGACCATGGACGTATCGGTTTCGCTGGCCATAGGTGGCGCCTATGTCGCCGGCATCTGGTCGACCATCACCGGCCAGGGTGAACTGTATTTCGACGCCGTGGGCATGTTCGCCCTGTTCCTGCTCGCCGGCCGTTATCTGGAACGTCGCGCCCGCGAACGCACCGCGGCGGCTACCGCGCAACTGGTCAAGCTGCTGCCGGCGTCCTGCCTGCGCCTGGATGCAAGCGGCCAGAGTCAGCGCGTGTTGCTGAAAGAACTGCGCGAAGGCGATCAGGTTCTGGTGCAGCCTGGCTCACTGATCCCGGCTGACGGGCGCATTCTCGCCGGGCAATCCAGCGTCGACGAATCGCTGCTCACCGGCGAATACCTGCCGCAGGCACGCAGCATCGGCGACCCGGTCACCGCCGGTACGCTGAACGTGGAAGGGCCATTGACGGTGAGCGTGCAGGCGCTCGGCGACGCCACTCGGCTGTCGGCCATCGTGCGCCTGCTGGAGCGCGCGCAGAGCGAGAAGCCGCGCCTGGCGGAAATCGCCGACCGGGTTTCGCAGTGGTTTTTGCTGTTCATCCTCGTCGCTGCTGCCGTGGTCGGTTTCGCCTGGTGGGAAATCGACTCCAGCCGCGCCTTCTGGGTGGTGCTCGCCCTGCTCGTGGCCACCTGCCCCTGCGCCCTGGCGCTGGCCACACCGACCGCCCTGACCACCGCCACCGGCAGCCTGCACAAGCTGGGCCTGCTGCTGACCCGCGGCCATGTACTGGAAGGCCTCAACCATATCGACACCCTGGTGCTGGACAAGACCGGCACCCTCACCGAGGGTCGCCTGACCCTCAGCGCAATCCATCCCTTGCGCGAGCTGGATCAAGACGCCTGCCTGGCCCTGGCTGCCGCCCTGGAGAACCGTTCCGAACACCCCATCGCCCGCGCCTTCGGCCTGGCGCCTCAGCCGGCCGAAACGGTCGACAGCCATCCCGGCCAGGGCCTGCAGGGCCGCGTCGACGGCCGCCTGCTGCGCATCGGCGAAGCCGGCTTCGTCTGCGCCTTGAGTCGCCAGGCCGTGCCAGCGATTGCCAGCCAACATGGCCAGTGGCTGCTGCTGGGAGATGAGCAGGGCCCGCTGGCGTGGTTCGTGCTCGACGATCGTCTGCGCGAGGATGCGCCCGAACTGATCGCCGCCGCCCGCACCCGTGGCTGGAACATCCACCTGCTGTCCGGCGACAGCTCACCGATGGTGGATGAAGTGGCACGCCAGTTGGGCATCGAGGATGCCCGGGGCGGCCTGACCCCGGATGCCAAGCTGGCCGTGCTCAAGCAGTTGCATGGCGAAGGCCGTCGCGTGCTGATGCTCGGCGATGGCGTCAATGACGTGCCAGTGCTGGCTGCTGCCGATATCAGCGTGGCCATGGGTTCGGCCTCCGACCTGGCCAAGACCAGTGCCGATGCCGTGCTGCTGTCCAACCGCCTGAGCAGCCTGGTGCAGGGCCTGAGCATGGCCAAGCGCACGCGGCGCATCATCATCGAAAACCTGTGCTGGGCGACCCTGTACAATGGCCTGGTGCTGCCGTTCGCGGCGCTCGGCTGGATCACCCCCATCTGGGCAGCGGTGGGCATGTCGTTCAGCTCGCTACTGGTGGTACTCAATGCCCTGCGTCTGAGCCGGTAAGCTGCAGCAGGCGTAGCCCGAACACGTAGGAGCGAGCTCTGCTCGCGAACCATTTCTTCACGAGCACAGCTCGCTCCTACCCAGATGCCCCCGGAGACCCTATGTCCGCCCTGTACATCCTGATTCCCGTCGCCATCGCCCTGGTCGCGTTCGCCATCTGGCTGTTCTTCTGGGCGGTGGACAGCGGCCAGTACGACGACCTCGACAGCCCCGCCCACAGCATTCTCTTCGACGACGAGGATCCGCTGCACAAGGCCGGCGTCGAGCAGGCCCAGGAACAGGGCAAGCAGGACAAACCCGATGCTTGAACTGGCGCCCCTGCTGGTCTCGGCGCTGATACTCGGCCTGCTCGGCGGCGGTCATTGCCTGGGCATGTGCGGCGGCCTGATGGGCGCCCTGACCCTGGCGATCCCAGCCGAGCAACGCGGTAGGCGCCTGCGTCTGCTGCTGGCCTACAACCTCGGGCGCATCCTCAGCTATGCCACCGCCGGCCTGTTGCTGGGATTGGCGGGCTGGGCGCTGGCCGGCAGCAGCGCCGAGCGGGTCATGCGCAGCCTGGCCGCCCTGCTGCTGATCGCCATGGGCCTGTACCTGGCCGGCTGGTGGGGCGGCCTGACACGCATCGAAGCGCTGGGCCGTGGCCTGTGGCGGTACATCCAGCCCCTGACCCGGCGCTTCATGCCAGTCACCAGCGTACCCAAGGCAGTGCTGCTAGGCGCACTCTGGGGCTGGCTGCCCTGCGGGTTGGTCTACAGCACCCTGCTGTGGGCCTCCAGCCAGGGTAATGCAGTGGACAGCGCCCTGCTGATGCTGGCCTTCGGCCTTGGTACCTGGCCGGTCTTGCTGGCCACCGGCCTGGCCGCCGAGCGCATCACCGCGCTGCTGCGCAAACGCGGCGTGCGTATCGCCGGCGGCCTGCTGGTCATTCTCTTCGGTATCTGGACACTGCCCGGCCCGCACCAGCATTGGTTGATGGGGCACTAGAGCAGCTACAAGCTGCAAGCCTCAAGCGACAAGTAAAAGCAGAAGCACGAGCACGTGCGTAGCCTGCAGCCTGCCGCCCTGCCTTTCTCCCCGTTGATTCAGGTCAAGGCTCCCACCCGCGCGCATCCCTAGACTGGCCGCACAGCCTGTACAGGATTATTTCCCATGCTCGACGCCATCCAGTGGGATGCCGACCTGATCCGCCGCTACGATCTCGCCGGCCCGCGCTACACCTCCTATCCGACCGCCGTGCAGTTCCACGACGACATCGGCCCCTTCGACCTGCTGCATGCGCTGCGCGACAGCCGCAAGGCAGGCCGCCCACTGTCGCTCTACGTGCACATCCCGTTCTGTTCGCACATCTGCTATTACTGCGCCTGCAACAAGGTGATCACCAAGGATCGCGGTCGCGCCCTGCCCTATCTGGAGAAACTGGAACGGGAAATCGAGATCGTCAGCCGCTACATCGGCAAGGAACAGGTGATCGAGCAACTGCACTTCGGCGGCGGCACACCCACCTTCCTCAGTCACGACGAACTGCGCCGCCTGATGCAGCACCTGCGCCAGCATTTCAACCTGCTGGATGACGACTCCGGCGACTACAGCATCGAGATCGACCCTCGCGAAGCGGACTGGTCGACCATGGGCCTGCTGCGCGAGCTGGGTTTCAACCGCGTCAGCCTCGGCGTGCAGGATCTCGACCCCGAGGTGCAGCGCGCGGTCAACCGCCTGCAGACCCTGGAGGAGACCCGCGCCATAGTCGAGGCGGCACGCACCCTGCAGTTTCGCTCGCTGAACATCGACCTGATCTACGGCCTGCCCAAGCAGACCCCGGAGCGCTTCGCCCGCACCGTGGCCGAAGTGATCGCCCTGCAACCCGATCGTCTGTCGGTGTTCAATTATGCGCACCTGCCGGAACGCTTCATGCCACAGCGGCGCATCAACGCAGAGGATCTGCCGCCGGCGGCCGACAAGCTGGCCATGCTGCAGTCCAGCATCGAGCAACTGACCAAGGCCGGCTACCGTTACATCGGCATGGATCACTTCGCCCTGCCCGACGACGAGCTGGCGGTGGCGCAGGAGGAAGGCTCCCTGCAGCGCAACTTCCAGGGCTATACCACCCATGGTCATTGCGACCTGATCGGCCTGGGGGTTTCGGCCATCAGCCAGATAGGTGACCTGTACAGCCAGAACGACAGCGACATCGGCAACTACCAGCAGAGCCTCGGCAATGGCCAACTGGCCACGCGCCGTGGCTTGCACTGCAACGCCGACGACCGCGTACGACGCGCCGTGATTCAGCAACTGATCTGCCACTTCGAGCTGGATTTCCGGGGTATCGAACAGGCTTACGCCATCGATTTCCGCTACTACTTCTCGGCGCTCTGGCCGGATCTGCAGCGCCTGCACGATGACGGCCTGATCGAACTTGGCGAACACGGCATCCGGGTACTGGCCGCCGGCCGCCTGCTGGTGCGCTCGCTGTGCATGCTGTTCGACCGTTACCTGACCGACCAGGTGCGTCAGCGCTTCTCACGGGTGATCTGAGCAGCACGGCCAGTGGTTTGGGGTGCGGCTTTCTCTGCGAAAGGGTTGGCGCCAATCGCGAACGAATTCGCTCCTACAACAGCAGAGCATCCGCTGCGCCTGGAGGCACGGTCGGTAGGAGCGGATTCATCCGCGAAACGGGCTGGCACCGCACCGTGTTCAACCCATGGCCAGGGATGAAGCAGTCTGCATCTGCTCCTTGCTCAGCCCCTGCTCACGCATCTGCCTGATCAGGTTGGCATTGGCCGAGGTCAGTGCGCTGTTGAGGCTGCTCAGCTCCGTCTGCAAGGCTTCGGCCTTGGCCCGCTTGGTTTCCGCATCCAGGCTCTGGTCGGCCATCAGCGCCTTGAGTTCGGCCTGCTTGGCGGCGATCTCCGCCTTCAGCTTGCGGATCATCTTCAGCAACTCCTTGATGCTGTCCGGCAAGCCGCTCTCATCGATGTCCTTGTTGCTTGCCTCGCCCTTGCTGGCAGACAGGCTCTTGCCCAACTCCGACAGGCTGACCCGCAAGCCATCGCGCACCTCTTCAGGCGTCTGCTCGACTGCGATATTTTGTCGCTGAGAAGCTTTGCTCAGGTTGCTCAGCGGAGTATTGGCGTCGATGCGCATCTTCGCACCTCCCTTGCTCTCGATTGCTCCGTTGTCGGCCGCACCCGGAAAAACTTGAACGTCAGTTCAGCTTTCTTTCGACTGGCCGCAAGCCTTGCCCTGCTGTAATCTTTAACGCCATTGCGTGTTTATCAGGAAGCGGAACGATGTCCGAGAACATCAAGCTGCGGGCACAGCACCAAGCCCATTGCAAGGATTGCAGCCTGGCTAGCCTGTGTCTGCCGATCTCGCTGAACATGGAAGACATGGACGCCCTCGACGAAATCGTCAAACGCGGTCGGCCACTGAAGAAAGGCGAGTTCCTGTTCCGCCAGGGCGATGCCTTCGGCTCGGTGTTCGCGGTGCGCTCCGGCGCGTTGAAGACCTTCGGTCTGAGCGACTCGGGCGAGGAACAGATCACCGGCTTCCACCTGCCCAGCGAGTTGGTCGGCCTGTCCGGCGTCGATGGCGAGCGCTACCCGGTGTCGGCTCAGGCTCTGGAAACCACTTCGGTGTGCGAGATCCCCTTCGAGCGCCTGGATGACCTGGCCCTGCAACTGCCGCAACTGCGTCGCCAGCTCATGCGCATCATGAGCCGCGAAATCCGCGACGATCAGCAGATGATGTTGCTGCTGTCGAAGAAGACCGCCGACGAGCGCATCGCCACCTTCCTGGTCAACCTCTCCGCCCGCTTCCGCGCCCGTGGCTTCTCCGCCAACCAGTTCCGCCTGGCCATGTCGCGCAACGAAATCGGTAACTACCTGGGTCTTGCCGTGGAGACGGTGTCCCGCGTGTTCACCCGCTTCCAGCAGAACAACTTGCTCGAGGCCGAAGGCAAGGAAGTGCACATTCTCGACCCCATCGAGCTGTGCGCCCTGGCCGGTGGCAATATCGACATCTGAAACCACCGCTGTCTCTGACACCAGCGGTTTCCCTCCAGCACGACAGCGCCGCGCATGCGCGGCGTTTTCGTCCGCGCGATTCCAGCAGGACACCCCATGATCTTCGACGAATTCAGCATCAAGACCCTGATCCGCCCGGTGGTGGACTTCCCCAAGCCCGGCGTGGTGTTCCGTGATATCACCCCGCTGTTCCAGTCACCCCGTGCGTTGCGCATGGTCGCCGACAGCTTCATCCAGCGCTACGTCGAAGCCGAGTTCAGCCATATCGGCGCCATGGATGCCCGTGGTTTCCTGATCGGCTCGATCATCGCCTATGAACTGAACAAGCCGCTGGTGCTGTTTCGCAAGCAAGGCAAGCTGCCAGCCGACGTGCTCAGCGAGGGGTATCAGACCGAGTACGGCGAAGCCTTCCTGGAAGTGCACGCCGACAGCCTGTGCGAAGGCGATTCGGTGCTGATCTTCGATGACCTGATCGCCACCGGCGGCACCCTGATCGCCGCCGCCAATCTGGTAAGGCGCATGGGTGCAACCATCCATGAGGCAGCCGCGATCATCGATCTGCCCGAGCTGGGCGGTTCGCAGAAGCTGCAGGACGCCGGCATCGCCACCTTCACCCTGACCGCCTTCGCCCTCGACGAGCAGTAATCCCCAGGTCAGCGCCGCCTCCAGGCGCTCCGATCCGCACAGGGCTTCGTCACGGCCGCAACGGCTGTGAGCGAAGCCTGGCGACAAGGGCTCAGCGGCTCACGGAAACAATGGGTAACCCTAAATACCCAGGGCAAGCCCTCCAGCACCTGATCAGCTTCGGTCTGGAAACCTTAGAATCCTTCGCTCACTCCCCTGACCGAATCTCGATTGCCCCTTGACCATGAACGAACTCACTACGCATCCGAGCCCTGATTGGCGTCAGCGCCTGGGCGCCGTCATGGACGGCAAGTCCGTACAGCGTCTGATCACGGTATTGATCCTGATAAATGCCGCCATCCTCGGCATGCAGACTTCGACGAACATCATGGCGCAATGGGGCAAACCACTGCTGATTCTCGACGCGCTGATCCTCGTCTGCTTCGTCATCGAGCTGGCTCTGCGCTTCACCGCACGCGGCCTGAAGCTGCTGCGCGACCCCTGGGCAGTGTTCGACTGCCTGGTGGTCGGCATCGCCCTGATTCCAGCCAGCGGCCCCTTCGCCGTGTTGCGCGCCCTGCGCGTCTTGCGGGTGCTGCGCCTGGTGTCGATCAACCCGAGCATGCGCAAGGTGGTGCAGGCGCTGCTGGCCTCGCTGCCGGGCATGGGCAGCATCGTCATGCTTATGGGGCTGATCTTCTATGTCGCCGCGGTAATGGCCACGCAGTTGTTCGGCCAGAGCTTTCCCGAGTGGTTCGGCAACATCGGCGCCAGCCTCTATACCCTGTTCCAGGTGATGACCCTGGAAAGCTGGTCAATGGGCATCGTCCGCCCGGTGATGGAACAGCACCCATTGGCCTGGCTGTTCTTCGTGCCCTATATCCTCATCGCCACCTTCATGATGCTCAACCTGTTCATCGCGGTGATCGTCAACGCCATGCAGAGCACCCATGAGCCCAATGCCGAAGAACAGGCGGCGGTGGCACGCGAGCAGGCCATCCTCGACGAGCTTCGCGCATTGCGCCAGGAAGTGGCCGAGCTGCGTCAGAAGTCATAGGGGCTGTTGCCGTTTCGCGCATATCGTTTTGCCGGGGACTCATTTGAGTGAGCAGCCCCCCGTAACTTCGTGCCTGGCTGCGCAAAAAGGTTGGCTCCGTCACGGCCACGAACGAAGCGTCAACAGACCTTGGCAGGTGTAAGACCCGCCTAAAGTTGGCGGCGTTGGGCCGCATGAAATCCGATAGTTACATCGTTCAATGGCAAAGTCGCCGCAGGAGGCATGCGGCCCTACCCGCGACTGGCGCCAAAGAGAGCCGCATAACAATCGGGAGCACGACTCCCAAGGACTCGAACGATGAATGCAAGCACCGCTCTGCCCCAACCGAAATCCAGTTTCCCGGTTCGCCGTATGGATTTCAGCTTCACTGCGACGCCCAAGTACTGGTTCTACAACGACCCGTTCATGAGCCAGTTCATGAACAACCTGTCGTCGCTGTTCCCTTATGGCGAAAAGTTCTTCGTCGACAGCGTGCGCGCCGTGCGTGACGAGATCACCGACCCGCAGTTGAAGAAGGACATCAGTGCCTTCATCGGCCAGGAAGCCATGCACTCCAAGGAGCACGCGGCTTACAACGATTACGCCAACGAGCACGGCATCGACCTGGAGCGCCTGGAACTGCGCATCAAGGTGCTGCTGGAATGGACGACCCGCTTCAGCACCAAGAAGCATCGCCTGGCGGCTACCTGCGCGCTGGAACACTTCACCGCGACCATGGCCGAGCAGTTGCTCAAGCGCGAAGACCTCACCACCCAGATGAACGACCCCAAGCTCTACCAACTGTGGATGTGGCACGCCATCGAGGAAAACGAGCACAAGGCAGTCTGCTATGACGTCTACCAGTCGCTCTACGGCGGCTACTTCACCCGCGTATTCGTGATGATGACGACCACGGTGATGTTCGCCGGGGTGATCGGCTGGTTCCAGTTGCACCTGCTGCGCAAGGACGGTCAATTGTTCAACTGGCGTAGCTGGGCGCTGGGTCTGAAGAAACTGTTCGGCCCTCGTGAAGGTTTCTTCACCAAGATGATCGGCCCTTACCTGGACTACTACCGCCCAGGCTTCCACCCCAAGGATCACGACACCACCGAGCTGGAAAACCGCTGGCGCGAGCGCCTGGGCTTCTCCAGCTAACAGGCCGTTGAAAAGATAAGGTTTTGCCACTGGAGCGAATTCATTCGCGATAAGGTTTGGCTCCGTGCCTGACCATGATCGCAAATGAATTCGCTCCTACACGTTTGTGGGGGCGTGGAAACCAAACCCCAGGTGGACGCGTAACTGATTGGCATTGGGCGAGGCAGGTAGCTTTTCGGTTCTTCGCACTTTCAGGGGGAATGCCTGGTTGCCACCGGACTGGCAGTTTTGCGTGTGGGCCTGTTGCTTGTTCGGGTGCTTGTTCCGAATTGCCGCGTTTTTGTTGATGTTTTTGGTTTCGCCCTCCCGGGCGAGTTACTTTTGGGGCAAAAGTAACCAAAACCTCCGCCCTTTCATCCGGCCCTCGCTGCGCGAGGGTTCGCTCACTCCATCGCCGCTCCAGAGGCCCGCCGCGGTGGGCCATCCATGGCCTATCGCGGCTTTCGCGACATCCATGTCGCTCAACTTCTTCCACGACGATTCCGTTCGCCCTCCTGGGCGGGCTCTGCACGCGCCTGAACCAGCGGTAACCCAGAATAGCGTGGAGTGCTTGAACATGAGGTCAGCCGTAGGGCGGATCGGGGCGCCGACCGCTCGTAGCGCCAGCGAACAGTCCGCCGGGCCATGTTCAGTTCGACACCACGGCTCATGTCCAATACTCCCAACGGCGTACTGCTTCGCGAGTACGCCCTTGTATCTGACCGAGATGCCGGCTGCAAGCCGGCAAGCTGTTCAAGCGAATGAAACTGCGCGAATGAAACTATTGGTTTAATTCGACGGCCACATCACGACTCCACAGCTACCAGAACACGCTGAGCAACCTATGAAGTGCCCGTTCGTTCAGGCGCGCAAATGCCCCCTTCAGGAGGCCGAACGTAGGCGCTGCGCAGGGGGCGAGCGGCATGGATGCCGCGAGAGGCTTAAAGGGCCAGGGATGGCCCTTGTAAGCCGACCCCGGAGCAGTGCCGGAGTGAGGGAAGTCGAGCGAAGCGAGACCCGGATGGCGGGGGTGCGTTTCTTTTGCTTACTTTTCTTTGCGCACTTCAAAGAAAAGTGAGTCGCCCGAGGGGGCGAAACCCGGAGTCTCTGAAAACACCCAAAGCGGCGTCCAGAACACCAACACAAGCCAACACACAAACTTGCCAGTCCGATATCAATGCTGATTTCCCCGAGGTTCCGCGAAGAACCCGTTTTTCAACAGTCTGCCAAGTCAGGCCTGCACGGCACCGCGTTCGAGCAGATGGTTCATCGCGGCCTTGAGCTTCATCGGCCGCACCGGCTTGTGCAGCAGGCTGTGGCCAAGTTCGCGCATCTGCAGCTTGAGTTCGTTGCTGTAGTTGGCGGTGATCATCAGCGCCGGTAGTGGCGTGCTGCGCCGCGCGTTGATCTGCGCCACGGCATCGACGCCGTTGCGCTCGTCGTCCAGGTGGTAGTCGGCGATCAACAGGTCGGCCTCGGCGTGGTAGTTGTCCACCTGGCGCGCCAGATCCTGCTCCGATAGCGCGGTGATCACCCGGCAGCCCCAGCCTTCGAGCAAGGTGCGCATGCCAGCGCAGATCGCCGCGTCGTTATCCAGCACCCACACGCGCGCACCGCTCAGACGCTCGAGCGGGTACTGCGGGCTATCTTCCAGGGCGCGTGCCCGTGGCGCACGCCGGGTCAACGGCACCTCCACGGCGAACATCGACCCCCTGCCCTGCCGCGAGGCCACGCGGATGCGATGGCCGAGCATGCGGGCGATCTTGTCGACAATGGCCAGGCCCAGGCCGAGGCCACGATCCTGCTTGCGCTGCACGTTATCGCCGCGCTTGAACTCCTGGAAAATCTCGCCGAGCTTGTCTGGCGCGATGCCGATGCCGCTATCCCATACCTCGATGGACAGGCTGTTACCGCGCCGCCGGCAACCCAGCAGGATGCGCCCGCTGGCGGTGTAGCGAATGGCGTTGCTGAGGAAATTGCGCAGGATGCGCGCCAGCAGTTGCACGTCGCTGCGCACCAGCGCCGTACTGGGCAGGTAATCCAGGCGCAGACCCTCGCTACTGGCAATCTGGTGGTATTCGGCGGCCAGGTTGTGCAACAGCTCGCTGATGGCGAACGGCGCGATATCGGCCTTGATCACCCCGGCATCGAGCTTGGAAATGTCCACCAGGGTGCCGAGCAGACTCTCCACGTCCTCCAGGGAATTGCTGACGTTGCGCACCAGCGGGGCACAGCCGGACAGGTCATGCTTCTCCAGCAGCGCGCTGGTGAACAGGCGAGCGGCGTTGAGCGGTTGCAGCAAGTCATGACTGACCGCGGCGAGAAACTTGGTTTTGGATAGGTTGGCCTGCTCCGCCTCGCCCTTGGCCTCGCGCAGGCGCACCTCCATCTGCGTGCGCTCGTCGATTTCGCGGCGCAGTTGCTCGTTCACCGTGGTCAGCTCGGCGGTGCGTTCACGCACCCGCTGCTCCAGGTGCTGATAGGCCTGATGCAGGGCTTCGGCGGTACGACGGCGCTCGGTGATATCGCGGATCAGCACGAAGATGCCCACCACCTCGCCGCTGGCCTGCCGGTTGGGCACGTAGGAGCGCAGCATGTAGCGCTCCTGGCCGGCGTGATTGGTCTCGGCGAACTCGAAGGTCACGCTCTCGCCGGACAGCGCCCGCTCGACGTAAGGCTCCAGGCGCTGGCAGTGCTCGTCGCTGTGCACTTCGCGCAGGCTCTGGCCGAGCATGGCGCCACGCGGCCAGCAGTACCATTCCTCGTAGACCTTGTTGGTGAATTCGTAGACCAGATCGGCAGAGAGGTAGGCGATCAGCGCCGGCACGTGGTCGGTGATCAGGCGGATCCAGCGCTCGCTGTCGCTCAGCGCCTGGGCCTGACGATGACGCTCGGTGATGTCGGTGAAGGTGTTGACGAAGCCGCCGGTGGGCAGCGGATGGGTGCGCACCTCGAGCATGCGCCCGTCGAACAGCCGTACCTCCACCTGGCGCAGCGGCCTGCCGGCGGCGTCGCGACTATCCGGGGTCAGCGGCTGCAGTTCGCTTTCCGCCATCACCTCGGCGAAGGGCCTGTGCGCATTGATCGGTGCCAGGCCGCAGAGTTCGAGGAAACGGTGATTCCACAGCTCCAGCGCGCCTTCGGCATTGACCATGGCCATGCCCTGGGACAGGTTGTCCACCGCACGCTGCAACAGCCGCGACTTCTGTGCCAGGGCCTGCTCGCGGCGCAGAGCCTCGCTCTGCTTGACCTCGGTGATGTCGGTGTAAAGGATCACCAGCCCGCCTTCGCGAGTCGGCCGCTCGCTGACCTGCACCCAGCGGCCATCCTGCAGGCGGAACAGACTCGGCTCGCCTTCCTTGCCCAGTTGCGCCTCCACCACCAGCCCGGTGCTGCGACTCAGGCGCTTGATCTCCTCCAACCGCGTGCCGGTGCCGATACGCGCCCGGCTGCGGGCCCACAGGGCCTTGAAGCGGCTATTGAACAGGACGATGCGCTGACGGTCGTCGAACAGCACGAAGGCATCGGAAATGCTCTCGATGGCGTCGATCAGGTGCTGGTGTGCGGTCTCGGCGCGCAGGCGCGCATCGCTGAGCAACTGGTTGCTCGACTTGAGTTCGGCCATGGCCTGGTTCAGCGCGTCGGTGCGCTCACGCACCTGCTCGGCCAACACCACCGAGTGCTGGAAAGCGGCATAGGCATCATCGCCCCGCGAGTGGATCGACTCCACCCGCTCGATCAGCGCGGCATTGATGCGCTTGAGCTTGGCGTTCTCCAGCTCCAGCGCGGCGCAGCGTGCCTGTAGCTCAGCGTTCGCCACGTCCAGCGGGGCGACCAATGGCGACCCCGGTGAAGGTCTGGTTGATGTGCATGCCATTGAACTGCTCTCCGTAGGTGTTGAAGCCGATCACCCGCTGCTGACGCAGTAGCTCGGCGACCGGCTCGACGCCAGCGTCGTTCTCGATTTCCAGGCGGCGCAGGAAGCAGTCGCAGCCGATGGTCAGCAGCAACGGGCCGAGGCGCTGCTCCAGCCCAGCGAACAACTGCTGCAGATTGGGCAGCAAGGGACCGGGGCGCATACCGGTCAGGACGATGCCGTTCTCCACTGCGCAGTAGAAGGTCAGGCTTAGGTCGTCATGCACCTGCTGGATCGAACGCACGTAGTAGTGATCGCTGATGCGCACCGCCAGCGGATAGGCGGCGAATATGCGGTGATCCAGAGCCTCGAGTGGCACGCCGATCAGTTCGGCGTACTCCTGCGCCGCCGGTGCGGCGTTGAGTTCGTACACCCGACGGCTGGTGCTGTCGGCACGGGTGACCACCAGTTTGTCGGCGCTGGGTTGGATGTGATGGGTGCTGAACACCTCGAAATCCAGCCAGGTGTTGAACAGCACCACCACCGCGGCGCCGCTGTGGAAGCGCCCGCCGTGATAGACATGGGTATGGGTCAGGTGGTTGTCGTCGCCGGCCGACCCACCGAAATGCGGGATGCTGCCCAGTGCCGCGCTGAGCGCGCCGAGCACCAGCTCCTCACGACTGGAGAGGCCATCGAGCAGGGTCAGGGCGAAGCTGTGACCCTTGATCGAGGCCAACTCGTTGCTGCGGCAATCCTTGACCAGGCCATCGACCAGGTGCTGCGCATCGAGCAGGTTGAAGCGCTCCATCTCGTCGATCAGCACGCTGGCGATGGAAAAGCAGCGCAGGTCGAAGCCCAGCGCCACCACGCAGCCCCGACCATAGCCCTGCGGGGTGATCTCACCGGCGCTGGTGCAGCCAACCAGGCTGACGCCGCCGAAGTGCGCTTCCAGGGCCTGGCCGAGGCCGTCGAGGTCATACTCGGCGGAGCAGAAAAACAGTACGAAACCAAGATAGGGATGGATCAACTGGCGTGCCAGTTCCTGCGCGGCCAATTCCACGTCCTTCGTGCTGGAAACGGCGCTGATGACGCCCTCCGACTGATCCAAGGCCATATCACGCCCCAATACACCTGCTGGTCTTGGGGAAATTCTACGAAGCAGCCGGCGTACGCCCCATGCTACTTGAGTACTGGGTAGTCGCTCCGTAGGGCGTACTCGCGAAGCAGTATGCCGCGTGATTCAGACTCGGCGCCCAGGATGGTCGAGCCAGACGCCCCCGTACATTTGCCGATCTGCCCACCGAAGCGCGCGCCAGGGCCATGGCTGACGGGGAGCGCCTTGACTAGAGTCAGGCATCGCCTCTAATTCATAACAGTTCAAAGTGCGAGCCCCATGAGCCAAGCCGATCTGATTTCGCCCATTCGCTTTCTGGCCCACCTGCCGCAACACCTGCCCCGCGTACCGCGCATGCTGCGCGGCCTCTACTATGCGGGCATCCGTAACCGCGAGAAGAGCCTGTCGCTGGCCTGGGCCCTGCAGCGTGCCGCCGAGCGCTATCCCGAGCGCCCGGCACTGATGGACGAGCAGCGCCAGCTCAGCTATCGCGCATTCAACGCCTGGGCCAACCGCCTGGCCTGGGCCTTCAAGGCCGAAGGCGTCAGCCACGGCGACGTGGTCGCGGTGATGCTGGAGAATCGCCTGGAGCAACTGGCCATTCTCGCCGGCCTGAGCAAGCTGGGCGCGGTCGGCGCGCTGATCAATACCACCCAACGCGGCAAGGTGCTGGCGCACAGTTTCAACCTGGTCAAACCCCGTCTGCTGGTGATCGGCGACGAACTGCTCGGCGCCTTCGAGGAAATCGCCCAGCAGCTAAACGACCAACAGGCCCAGCGCTACTGGATCGCCGACCAGGATTGCCTGCGCGACCCCGGCCAGGCGCCGGAAGGCTGGAGCAACCTGATGCAACTGGCCATCGGCCAGGCCGAGGACAACCCGCCGGACAGCCTGCGCGTGCGCATGAAGGATGCCTGCTTCCTGATCTACACCTCGGGCACCACCGGCCTGCCCAAGGCCTCGATCATGAGCCATGGCAAGTGGATCAAGGCCTATGGCGGCTTCGGTCACTCCGGCCTGACGCTGAACGAACGTGACGTGCTCTACCTCACCCTGCCCTGCTACCACAACAACGCCGTTACCGTGTGCTGGAGCGCGGCACTGGCCGGCGGCGCGGCCATCGCCCTGCGCCGCAAGTTCTCCGCCAGCGCCTTCTGGAGTGACGTGCAACGCTACAACGCCACCTGCTTCGGCTATATCGGTGAACTGTGCCGTTATCTGCTCAACCAGCCGGTGCACCCGGCCGAACAGGGCAACAGCCTGCGCAGCATGATCGGCAATGGTCTGCGTCCGTCGATCTGGGCCGAGTTCAAGGAACGCTTCGGCATCGAGCAGATCACCGAGTTCTATGCCTCCAGCGAAGGCAACATCGGCTTCACCAACGTCTTCAACTTCGACAACACCGTCGGCTACACCCCGGCCCCTTACGCCATCGTCCGCTACGATCTGGAAAACGACCGCCCGCTGCGCGGCAGCAACGGTTTCCTGCAGAAGGCCGACAAGGGTGAAGCCGGCCTGCTGATCAGCGAGATCAGCGCCAAGTGGCCCTTCGATGGCTACACCGATCCGGCCAAGAGCGAGTCGGTGATCCTGCGTGACGTGTTCAAGAAAGGCGATGCCTGGTTCAACACCGGCGACCTGATGCGCGACATCGGCTGCAAGCACGCACAGTTCGTCGACCGGCTCGGCGATACCTTCCGCTGGAAGGGCGAGAACGTCTCCACCACCGAGGTGGAAAACGTGCTCGGCGCCTTCCCCGGCGTGGAGGATGCCGTGGTCTACGGCGTGGAGATTCCCGGCACCAACGGTCGCTGCGGCATGGCCGCGCTACGCCTGGCACCAGGCTGCGAACTGGACGGCGCGGCCCTGGCCGCTTACCTCGATGCCGAACTGCCGGCCTACGCCGCCCCGCTGTTCATCCGCCTGCTCGGCGAGGTGGAAACCACCGGCACCTTCAAGTACAAGAAAACCGATCTGAAACAGGCCGGTTACGATCCGAACAAGGTGGACGAACCGCTCTACGTGCGCCTGCCCGGCTCGACGAGCTTCCAGCCGCTGGATTCCGATGTGCATACGGCCATCGAGCTGCAGGTGCATCGGTTCTGAGGCAGGGCTCAGGCAAGCGAGTCCTCGATCTCGTCAGATCGCCAGCTTCGCAAATGTCGACTGTCCAAACTCTGCCAGTGCACGGCGTCACTCAGTTGCTCAGCGGGCAGCCAGATACCTCCGCTGCGAATCAGCATCTGCCGAGGCAGTGCCAGCAGCGTATCCATGCTAATCGACATTGGCTCCTGCTCGTCACTGCCGACCTGTAGCCCGGCCTCATCGAACACCTCGAAGCACGGCATCGCCGGCAGAGGCTGGGCGCCATGGCGCAGTGTGCGCTCCCGGGTATCCAGCAGCAGCAGGTGCCACTGCTGAACACCTGCATCGAACACCCGACGACTCAGTGCCAGGTAGCGCCCGTCCTCTGACCAGGCCAGCGCAGGCGCCATATCCGCCACTCCACAACCGGAAGCAGTGAGCACGCAGCCTCCACCAGGCACCATAACGCCGCCCTCGTTTGTTTCACTGTCCAGCCCGAACAGCCAGGCGGCGTCGCCTGCATCGGGCGCGGCGAGCAGGTAATCACCCTTCGCGCAGGCGGGTACGGGGCCACACTCCACCCGCCAGTTGGGCAGCAAACGCAACGACCAGGCATCGACCGCAATCTGCGCGCTTTCATGGTGCAAGCGACCGGTCGCAACGAAGGCATCGGCCTGCTGTGCATCCGGTGCCAATGCATCTAGGCGCGGTAACGGCCCGGCGCTTGCGGTGCTGGTCTGCCTGCCAACTATCTGCTGCAAGCTGATGACGCCATCCTCGAACGCCTCCAACCTGGCGATCAGCAGCGGCTCGTCGAGCCTCAGCAGGCGCCGGGCCAGCACATCAGCCACGACCAGTTGATGGGGAACAGCGGGCGCCTCGGCAAAGGCGATCAAGGCCAGATAACGCCCACATTCGGAAATGCGGTGATCGAGACACCACAGTCCCGGCAACTGCCAGGCACCGACATGGCAGGCAAAGGCATGACGGCGGCCATCGCGGCTCTTGCGCAGCATTGTCAGACAGGGTTGCACCTGCGCCTGCATCGCTGGCAACTGCAGCGACAGGGTGCCAGCCCGCTCCCCTTCCAGTTCGCGGCACAGCGTCAGGTTCATTGCTCGCTCCGTTTGCGAGCTATGCATCAGCACATCGTAAAAAAGACGCCCACTCTCCAGGCGACAGGGCGTGCTCCCCTCCAGCAAGGGTTCATCGACCAGCGATTGCCAGGGCTCTTCCAGCGGTCGCCAACCGGAGGTCGCCCGCCATAGCCAGGTGGTGATTTCTTCCATGGACTGGCTTTCGGCACGGGCGCGACAGACAAGTGCCTGGTCGTCTTCGCTCCAGAGCACCAAGGCGTCCCGTTCGAGCACCAACCCCGTGGGTTTTTCATCCAGCCAGAAGCTATAGCCGGCCCCACTTTGGCCGTCCGCCTCGATGCATGGTTGACCACGAAGGGTGTGGCTGCCCTGTGGTGAGCGGAATATCAGGTGGCCATTGCAATCTACTTCGCCCTGAAGTTGCAGCTCCTGAGCCATGGAACTGGCAGCGGCAGAAGGCTCGATAGGCGAAGCAGAATCCTCGGCCGTGCGGACAACAATACCGGGAGACCACTGATCGACACTCACTTGGAGCTGTTGGGTCACTCGATCATCTATGGCCCAGGCGAAACCATCTGTGGCTGTTTCCTGCCAGGCAGTGCCATCTTTTGGCAGGTAGCGTGTAAGAGGGGCGACCATTAACGACGGCGTATGGCCCTGAAAACGCAGACTGACGCCGTGCCTGACGCCTTCGCTATCGAGCCCGAGAAACTGCGCCCACAGCAGGGTGTGTATGCCGCCAAACGAGAATACGAAAAGCCCTACGAAAAAACCCAGCCAACCGGAAACCTCACCCCAGAGTTGAAACCCGAAGCCGATGAGCAGCATGAGCAGAAGTGCGGGCAACTGCTTGGCCACCTTCGGGTATCCCGAAAGTGCGAAGATCGCGATAGCAAAGAACATCGAGACGATCAGCCACACCACGCTCCACCAGGGCAGGAAGATTCCCGAAAGCAGTGGAACAGTGAGCGCCAGCAAAGCGAAGACCACTCTATCCTGAGCGGGACAATCGTATTCAGCAGTCTGGGAAGACATTCGGCACTCCTTTGCCAGCGATTCAGATAAAGGGCCGCGATAATAGCAATACGCCGCCCGAGCAGATTTGCGTCAGCCCGCAATTTGCGTCAGCGCATCGATTGGCGAGTGCAAGCGACTTGCAGAGGTTTATTGCTTGAACTCGAACTGCACCTCGGCGCCTTCGATGGAATCCCAGTAGTCGTCCACTCGCGCGTTGTTGATCAGCTTGCCGCTGATCTGGAACGGGCCAGTGCTTTCGGGCTTCTCGCCGAACAGAGGCGGCAGCAGCGGTTTCAGCTCCTGCTCGGTTTTGCTTTGCAGTGCCTGCTCGAACAGCTCATGGGGCACGCTCAAGTCCAGCGCCTGTGCCGCAGCCGGCTCTACCGGCTTGGGTTGTACGGGAGCGGGCTTGGGTTTGACGGCAACCGGCGCTTTGCCGGGCGCCACCACCGGCTTGGCCTCGACCGCTTCGCCCCGCGCCGGCGCGGCGGGCTTGGGCTTGGCGACAGGTGCTTCGACAGGCGTGGTAACGGGGGCGGCCTGGATAGGCTCGGGCGTCTGCGCCACGGGCTGCGGCGCAGGTTCGCAAGCACTCAGCCAAGCCAGGCCCAGCAATAACAGCAAAGACTTAGGTTTCATGGGGTACAACTGACTCATTCACTAACCCGCCCATGCTCCCCTGCCCGAACCTGTCTGGCAAGACGACTTACACGACTTTTACCTCGCATCTCATTCACGAAGTTTTTCTTCAGCCAGATGGCTCAGTTCGGCCTCGATATCCAGTTGCGGGTAATCGGCCTGGAGCTGCTCCAGCAGGCGCTGCGCCTCCTCTTGCTTATTGGCCTTGCGCAGCGCCAGCAGATGCAACAATGCCTCGCGCGGCTCGCTCTGGATCACCAGCTCGGCCATGGGCGCCATGGCCTCTGAACTGGCCATGGGCGTGTCGGCCATCGCGGCAGGCGGCAGCGGACGCGCCAGAGCCTCGGCCTTGAGGCGCTCCTGTGGTGCGGCCATACGCGCCATCGACTCGCTCTGCGCGGCACGCTTGGCAGCCATCGGCGCGGGTGCTGGCGCGGCGGGGCTCATGGCCACGCTAGGCGGCATGCTGTCGAAGGCTTGCGGCGCCTGCTCCAGCGTGCGCCAGGTCAGGCTGACACCGATGCCGACACAGGCCAGCCCGGCCACGGCCACCGACCAGCGCTGGCGGGTGCTGCCGAACAGCCATTGATGCAGACGCCGTGCCCAGCCAGCCTTGTCCTCGTCGGCTCGGCGTGCCTCAGATGCAGCCACGCTGGCAGCGGTGAGGATACGAGCATCCAGCTCGGCCGAGGGTTCGCCGCTGCCATGAGTACGGAAATGCGTCAGCAGCGCCTGTTCGTGATCCAGTGGTTCTCGTTCATGGGTCATGCGGACAACTCCTCGGTGGCCAACAGCCGGCGCAGTTTCTGCAGGGCATAGCGCAAACGGCTCTTGACCGTCTCGACCGGCGTGCGGGTCAACTCGGCAATCTCGTTCAGTTCCAGGTCGCCGTGGGCGCGCAGCAGGAACACCTCGCGCTGATCCTCCGGCAGATCGGCCAGCGCAGCCTGCAGCCGCTCGCTGTCGCGACTCAGGCCCCACTGCTGCTCTGGGCCAGGTTGCGGGTCGGCCTGGGCGTGCTGGCCCTCATCGTATTCTTCATGGCCGGTCTGATGGCGGCCCGTCTTGCGCCAGTGATCGATCAGGCGATTACGCGCGATCTGGTACAGCCAGGTCTTGAACAACACGGCCTCGCGCTGCTCGCTCTGGCTGCGGATCAGGCTCATCCAGGTGTCCTGAAACACTTCCTCGGCCAGGGCGTGATCGCCACACAGGCCAAGCAGAAAGCGGAACAGGCCCAATCGATGGCGCTGGTAAAGCGCATTGAAGGCCGCGGCATCGCCGCGACGGTAACGCCGCAACAAGGCGGCGTCGTCATCCGTGAGAGGTGCGTTCACTGCTGAACTCGTGCCGGGGTGGAAGCGGAAGTGTGCAGACTCTGGGCGATTTCGGCCAGTTGGATGAACTCGCCACGCAGGCCGAAGCGGTCTTCGCCCCTGGCCGAACGCGCCAGGGCGATGCTCTGCGCCAGGTCGAAGTCGCCGGTGTAACGCCCGCCCTTGAGCTGCTGGGCGAAGGCGGCGACTGCAGCAGCGAAGCGCAGATCCTCGCTGGCGGCGGCTATCGACCTGGCCTCGGCACGCGCGATGGGGCGCTCCAGCAAGCGACTGCTCGCCTCCCCCGGCGCCTTGTAGCGAATCCGCAGCCAGGCCAGCTCACCGCTCTTGTCCGCAGGCTGTGCACCGGTCTGATAGCGCAGCGGTTCCAACCAGCCCTTGCCGCCCGCCGGGACGATCTCGTACAACGCAGTGACGCTGTGCCCGGCGCCAATCTCGCCAGCATCCACCTTGTCATTGCTGAAGTCCTCGCGTTTGAGCGCACGGTTCTCGTAGCCCAGCAGGCGATACTCGCTGACCTCGGCCGGGTTGAATTCCAGTTGCAGCTTCACGTCGCTGGCCACGGTGGCGAGGGTCGAGCCAAGCTGATCCACCAGCACCTTGCGTGCTTCACGCAGGTTGTCGATATAGGCGTAATTGCCGTTGCCGGCATCGGCCAGTTGCTCCATCAGACGCTCGTTGTAGTTGTCCACGCCAAAGCCCAGAGTGGTCAGCGAGACGCCGCTCTTGCGCTTGTCCTCGGCCAGTTGCTTGAGGCTGTCGAAGTCGCTGATGCCGACGTTGAAATCGCCATCGGTGGCCAGCAGGATGCGGTTGATGCCGCCGTCGATCAGGTGCTTGCTCGCCTGCTGATAGGCCAACTGGATACCGGATTCCCCTGCCGTCGAGCCACCGGCGCTAAGTTGCTCGATGGCGGCGCGAATCTTCGCCTTGTCGCTGCCGGGCGTGGAATCCAGCACCACCTGGCTGTCGCCGGCATAGGTGACCAGCGACACGTGATCCTGCGGACGAAGCTGATCGACCAGCAACTTCAGGGTGCCCTGCACCATCGGCAACCCTTCGCGGCGTTGCATCGAGCCGGACACATCGACCAGAAACACCAGATTGGCCGGCGGCAGCTCATCGACGCTGCGGTCCGACGCCTTGATGGCGATGCGCAGCAGGCGGGTCTGCGGGTTCCAGGGCGTCACCGCCAGCTCGGTACTGACACCGAAGGGCACATCACCCTGCGGCAGCGGATAGTCATACGGGAAGTAATTGACCAGCTCTTCCAGGCGCACTGCATCCTTTGGCGGCAGTTGTCCATCGTTGAGAAAGCGCCGCACATTGGCGTAGCTGCCGGTGTCGACGTCGATGCTGAAGGTGGAGATCGGCGTCTCGGCAACGGCGAACACCGGGTTGTCGGCATAGGCCTGATACTGCTCGCGCGGCTGGTCACGGTAGCCCGGTGGCAGAACGTCGGCCATCGGCGCCGGCGCATAAGCCAGGGTCGCCATGCGCTTCTGGCTGGCTTCGGCCTGCATCTCGGCGGCCGCGGGAGCAACCAGGCGTTCACGTACGAGCGGCGCTACCGGCTCCGCGCTGGCCGGGGCTTCTGGCTCCGGGCCAGAGGCGCTGCACGCAGCGAGCAGCAACGAGGTGCCAGCCGCAAAGCCGACGGCGAAGGGATGAACGAGCAACCGGGAATGAATGGGCATGATGCAGCTCCTGAGCAATGGCACGAGACCTTCGCTCAGGTAGACGCAGCACTCGGATCGTTCGGGTTAAACCATCAGGCAGTTTTTCAGCCTTCCCAGGAACCGCCCGCCTCCTGGCACAACTGCGTGGCCAGCATGCCCAAGGTCATCAGCGCCCTTTCCGCCTCGCGATTCCACGGAATGCCACAATTGAGTCGCACGCAGTGGTTGAACTGCTCGGTGTTGCTGAAGATCAGCCCCGGCGCGATGGAAATACCCTGCTGCAAGGCGCGCACGTGCAGGTCCTTGGTGTTGACCCGCGCTGGCAGGCTGACCCAGAGGATGAAACCGCCCTTGGGCCGGGTCATCTGCGTGCCGGCCGGGAAATACTGCTGCACCGCCAGTTGGAAGGCGCTGAGGTTCTTGCGGTACTCCTGGCGGATATGCCGCAGATGGCGGTCATAACCACCGTTCTCCAGGTAAGCCGCTACCGCCATCTGGGTGACGCTGCACGCCGAATGGGTGGAAAAGGTCTGCAACCGCTGGATCTCGTCCTGATACTTGCCGGCGACGATCCAGCCGATGCGCACACCGGGCGAAAGCGTCTTGGAGAAGCTCGAGCAATAGATCACCCGGCTGTCGCGATCATGGGACTTGAGCGCCTTGGTCGGCCCCTGCTCGAACATCAGCTCGCCGTAGATATCGTCCTCGACGATCTGGAAATCGTAATCGCCGGCCAGGCGCAGCAACTGGCGCTGGCGCTCTTCGGGAATGGTGCCGCCCAGCGGGTTGGACAGCCGCGCAGTCAGCACCAGCGCCTTGATCGGCCACTGGTTGGCCGCCAGTTGCAGCGCTTCGAGGCTGATGCCAGTGGTGGGGTCGCAGGGAATCTCGATGACCTTGAGGCCGAGCAGATCGGCCAGTTGCAGCAGGCCATAGTAGGTCGGCGATTCCACTGCGATCAGATCACCCGGCTTGGTCAGCACGCGCAGACTCATCTGCAGTGCATCGACACAACCATGGGTGATCACCACTTCGGACGGGTCGACCACCACCCCCGCATCGCGCATACGGATCGCCACCTGGCGGCGCAACGGCTCGAAGCCGGGGCTGAACATGTAGCTGAAGGCACGCGGGCTGTGAAAGCGGGTGACCTTGGCCAGTTGCTGGTGCAGCGCGCGCACCGGCAGGTAATCGACATGCGGCACCGCAGCGCCCAGCGGGAACACCCCTTCGCGGCGCGACTCGGTAAGCACCTGATTGATGATGCTGGCGCGGGTGACCAGGCCGGGCCGCTCCACCTTGGCGATATCCGGGGTCGGTGCGGTCAGCGCGGGCGTCTGATGCACGTAGAAGCCCGATTGCGGCCGCGCGCGAATCAACCCCTGGTCTTCCAGATTGGCGTAAGCCTGCAACACCGTGGCATGGCTGACGTTGAGCTGAGCGCTCATCTTGCGCACCGAGGGCACCCGCTCACCTGGCTGGTAGACGCCGCGACGAATATCTTCGGCCAACTGCTGGGCGATACGTTGATAGAGCAACAGATTGGTCACGGCGAGCTCCTCCTGGCTACTGAACCATAACAGTAGCTGACAACTGCCGAATTGTACCGGGACAGTTCAATATTGTTTTACTCATACAACCCGGCCTCATGAAAAAGGTTGTTCGTGTTTTAGGGGATGCTTGCTTGACACCGGACTGGCACGTTTGTGTGTGTGCTCTTGTTGTCTTGGTTGGTGTTCTGGACGCCGCTTTGGGTGTTTTCAGATATTCCGGGTTTCGCCCCCTCGGGCGACTCACTTTTCTTTGAACTCGGATTGCCGCCCAGCGCAAAGAAAAGCAAGCAAAAGAAACGCACCCCCGCCATCCGGCCCCGGCTGCGCCGGGGTTCGTTCGTTCCATCATTGCTCCGAGGGCACGCCGCGAAGGGGGATATTCGCGCGCCTGAGCGAACGGGCACTCCATAGGCGTGTTCTAGTGGCTGTGAAGTCGCGACCGGGCCATCGGGTTAAACCAAAACTTTCATTCGCGTAGGGCGTACTCGCGAAACAGTACGCCGTTGGGAGTATTGGACGTAGGTTGTGGTGCCGAACTGGGCATGGCCCGGCGGACTGTTCGCTGGCGCTCCTGAGTCCGCCCTACGGCTGGACAGCACTCCGCACTACTTCTGGGTTACCTCGGGTTCAGGCGCGTGCAGAGCCCGCCCAGGAGGGCGAACGGAGTCGTCGTGGAAGAGGTTGAGCGACATGGATGTCGCGAAAGCCGCGATGGGCCATGGATGGCCCACCGTGGCGGGCCTCTGGAGCGGCGATGGAGTGAGCGAACCCTCGCGCAGCGAGGGCCGGATGATCGGGCGGAAGGTTTTGGTTACTTTGCCCGCAAAGTGACTCGCCCGGGAGGGCGAAACAAAAAAACATCAACAAAAACGCGGCAATCCGGAACAAGCCCCCCGAACAAGCACCACGCACTCACACAAACTTTCCAGTCCGGTATCAAACCTGACTTTCCCGAGACACCACGAAGAACCATGAAAAACGCCGCGTTCCATAAGGGCGCGGCGTTGTTTGGAGCCTACACAAAGGCCTAGCGTTGGCTGCCGAGCTGCCCGCGCTCATCGGAGAAGACGATCTCCACCCGGCGGTTCTGCGCCCGCCCGCGTGCCGAGGCGTTCTCCGCCACCGGGAAGTCGACACCATAGCCCACCACCTGGATGCGCTTGGCATCGATACCGAGGTCGATCAGCAGGTCGGCTACCGCCTGTGCTCGGGCTCGCGACAGCTCCAGGTTCTCCTCGACGCTGCCGGTGTTGTCGGTGTAACCCTCGATGCGCACGCGGCGCTGCGGGTTGATCTGCAGGAACTGCACGAGCTTGAGCAAGGTGCGGTTGGCTGCTGGCTGCAGCTCGGCACGCCCGGCGTCGAAGAGCATGTCACCCAGGGTCATCACCAGGCCGCGATCCGTCTCGCTGGCGGCGAGGCTGACCATCTGCTCCTCGAGCCAGCCATTGTGCTGCTGCACGCTGAGCAACTTGGCCTCACGCAGAGTCAGTTGCAGGCGCTGCAACTCCAGCTCCAGCTGGGCCACGCGCTCCTGGTTCAAGCGAGTTTCGCTGTGCTGGCGGGCGATGGCGGCATAGCGTTCGCTGAGGTAGGCATAGTGGGCCACATCCGCCCCGCTGCCCCAGTAGCTGGACAGGCGCTCGGCACGGGCCAGGGACTCACCGGCGCGGATCACGTCCTTGGGCGCGGCGCGCAGCACGTCCGGGTCTTCCTTGACCGCCTGGAAGCTGGCGCGGGCGGCGTCGAGCGCCTCTTCGTTGGACGGCGATAGCGCACAGCCGGTGAGCGAGGCGAGTAACAGGGCAAGGGGCAAAACCTTCATCACATCGCCCCCAGTTGCTGGCGCAGACGCGCGATGCGGCGGTTGAGCTCGGTCAGTTGCTCGCGGCTCCTGGCGTTGAGGTGCTCGGCTTCGGCCAGGCGCGCATCCAGCTCGGCCTGCTCGGCCAGCAGGCGTGCCTCCTTGTTATCCTCTTCCGCAGCAGCGGCCCGAGCGCGCGTGTACTTGTCCTCGGCCTGGGCCAGCAACGGCGCCTGCTCAACGCCGACAGCCAGCGCCTGCACCTGGCTCAGGGCCTGTTCGGTCAGGCGCAACTGCTCGGTCGGCGCCGGGTCACTGGCACAGCCAGCGAGCGCCAGGGGTAGCATGAGTCTGCAAAGGTATCGATCGATCACGAAAACGTCCTACTGATTGGCATCGCCAACGGGGTCGGGTTGCATCTGCTGCGCCTTCCACAGCGCCAGATTGCGCTGCAGCAACTGCTCAGGCACGCCTGCGGCGACCATTTCTGTCATCTTGCGCGCGAGCTGTCCGCGCAGCCAGGGCTCGTTACAGGCCGAATTGTGCGACAGCGCAAGGTACAGGCCCTCGCTGGAGATCGGCGGTTCCAGTACTTCGAGGTCGCTGTCCACGCCCAGGGTTTCCGCCAGCGCCAGGCCGGGGTAATGCTCGGAAAGCACATAGTCGGTACGTCCGAGCAAGAGCTTCTGGAACGCCTGGGTGAGGCTGGCAACGCCTTCAAGGGTCAGGTTCTGCTTGGCGAAGGCATCGAACTGCTGGCCGAAGCTGTTGCCCACCAGGGTGTCACCCTTGTGCCCTTGCAGATCGACCCAACTGCCATACGGGAAACCTTCCCCCTTGCGTACCCAGACCACGCTTGGCGTGATGAAAAACGCCGGGTGCACATAATCCATGCTCTCCAGCCGTGGCAGGGTGATGAAGGCACCGGCCAACAGGTCGACACGCCCAGTGCGCACCTCTTCCTGCGCCTGCGACCAGGGGCCAGTGTGGATCACCTCGATGGTCACCCCCAGTTCCTTGCCCAACTGCTTGAGCAGGTCGGCATTGGCACCGATCAGTTGCTTGGGGTTCTGCGGATCACGCCACAGATAAGGCGGGTATTCGGGATTGCCGGTGGCCACCAGGCGCTCGCACTTGCCGGCCGCGAACAATGAGCCCGGCAAGATCAGCAGGCCCAGCCACAACAGCAAAGACTTCGATGCAACGCACTTGAGCATTGGCTACTCTCGGTTCAGATGAGAATCGACGGCGAAAGCCTGCCGACGACTCGATGAAAGGGGACTTCATGCTAGTTTAACGAAGCCGCCACGATAATCCCTGATAAGGATGGTCATGAAAAAATGCCTGCTTGGCCTCGTACTGCTTCTCGCCCTTGCCGCAACGACGCTCTACCTCTTCCCTGCGACTCAACTGGCCAGCCTGCGTCTGATCGAACAGTACCGCGCCGGCATGAGCCACGAGCGCATGCGCGTCGGCGATCTTAACATTCATTATTACCAGGGCGGGCCTGCAGAGGGCGAAGTGGTGGTGCTGATCCATGGCTTCGCCGCCGACAAGGACAACTGGCTGCGTTTCTCCCGCTACCTGACGGATCGCTATCGAGTCATCGCCCTCGACCTGCCCGGCTTCGGCGAAAGCGAGCGCCCGGCCGGCAGCTACGATGTCGGCACCCAGGCCGAACGCCTGGCCAACATCCTCGACGCCCTGGGCCTGCAGCATGTCCACCTGCTGGGCAACTCCATGGGCGGCCATATCGCCGCGCTGTATGCGGCGCGTTACCCTGAGCATGTGCGCTCCCTGGCATTGTTCGACAACGCTGGCGTCACCGCCCCGCACCTGAGCGAGCTTTACCAGCGCCTGCTGCAAGGCCAGCCCAATCCATTGATCGTTCACCAGCCACAGGACTTTCAGGCCCTGCTGGACTTCGTCTTCGTCGAGCCACCCTACCTGCCCGAGTCGCTCGAGCATTACCTGGCCGAACGCGCCATGGCCAACGCGGCGTATTACGAGCAGGTCTTCGCGCAACTGGTGGAGCGCTACGTTCCGCTGGAGCCACAACTGGCTAAGATCAGTGCGCCAACCTTGTTGCTCTGGGGGCGGCAGGATCGCGTGCTGGACGTATCCAGCATCGAGGTGATGCAGCCGTTGTTGCAGAAGCCGAGCGTGGCGATCATGGAAGATGTCGGCCATGTGCCCATGCTGGAGCGCCCCGAGCAGAGCGCCCTGCTCTATCGGCAGTTTCTGCAAGGCGTGCAGTGAGTGCAGCCAGCTCCTGGAAGAGGTTTTTCGCGTTCTATGGGTGATGGTTGCTTGATACTGGACTGACAAGTTTGTGTGTTGGATTGCTGGTTGTCCGGGAGCCTGTTCCGAATTGCCGCGTTTTTGCTGATGTTTTTGGTTTCGCCCTCCCGGGCGAGTCACTTTTGTAGGGCTGTATGGACCGGACACATGGTGGACACATGTACGGGGACATGGTGGACACATTATCGCCTGCCATCCGGGTGGTTGA
>NZ_JBQLIX010000026.1:0-74313 GCF_052156495.1 Pseudomonas sp. NCHU5216
GAACGGCGATGGAGTGAGCGAACCCTGGCGCAGCCAGGGCCGGATGATCGGGCGGAGGGTTTTGGTTACTTTTGCCCCAAAAGTGACTCGCCCGGGAGGGCGAAACCAGAGATATCAGCAAAAACGCGGCAATTCGGAACAAGCGAGTCGCTCGAGGGCGAACAAGGAGTTCCCGAACACCGCAGCGGCGTCCCGAACACCACAATCAAGCCCCCACACAACAGCCAACCCCACCTCCGTTGCCCCCGAAAGGTTGAACTTTGCCACCGGCACCGACTTCCATTAGGCAAGCCAGCACAACCGAGGAGAGCGCCTGAATGGACAGTGTCGAGCAGGTGGTGAATTTTCTGCGCAAGTACAAGCTGCGCCTGAGCACGGCGGAATCCTGCACCGCCGGGCTGATGGCCTCGCTGGTGGCCGATGTGCCCGGCAGTGGCGAGGTGCTCGATTGCGGCTTCGTGGTCTATTCGGTGCAGGCCAAGCAACGCTGCCTGGGAGTGGCTGCCGGCACCATCGAGCGCTATGGCCTGACCAGCGAGGAGGTGGCGCGGGAGATGGCGCTGGGCATGCTGCAACGCAGCGATGCTCACATCGCCCTGGCCAATACCGGCCTGGCCGAGGCCGATGACGAGCGTGACGGTCTGCAATGCATCGCCTGCGCCATGCGTTTGCAGCAACACCAGGGCATCGTCAGCGAAACGCTGCAGTTCAGCGGCTCGCGCAACGAGGTGCGCGAAGCCACGGCGCGTTATGCCTTGCTGCAACTGCCCTATTACTACGAGCGCCTGCGCGCCACTTGAGCACGCCTGCTAGAAGACATAGGTGTCGTTGCAAAGGCCTGTCACACCGGCGGTTGGCGCTGCGCCTCGGCGGTAGGCACCTGCGGGGCTTGCGGCCTGTCGCCCTGTAGGCTGGCACGTAGACGGGGCAGGTGCTCGGGATAGCGGTTGCTGACGAAGTTGATCAGGTTCTCGCGGATGTAGCAGCGCAAATCCCAGTTGCGCGAGGAGTCACGCGAACTGACCAGCACGCGCAATTGCATGGCACGCTCGCTGGCGTCCACCACCTGCAATACGTTGACCCGCTCGTCCCACAGGTGCGGCGCTGCCTGGCACAGGCGCGTGAGTTCCTGGCGCAGCGGCTCCAGTGGCGTGGCGTAATCGACCCAGAAGAACACCGAGCCGGTGATCGAGCTGCTGCGGCGAGTCCAGTTCTGGAAAGGATTCTCGATGAACCATTGCAGCGGTACCACCAGGCGCCGGTCATCCCAGATGCGCACCACCACGTAACTGCCACTGATCTCCTCGATGCGCCCCCATTCGTTCTCGACTATGACCACGTCGTCCAGGCGGATGGGCTGGGTCAGGGCGATCTGCAGCCCGGCGATCAGGTTGCCCAGCACCGGCTTGGCGGCGAAGCCCACCGCCAGCCCGGCGAGCCCGGCCGATGCCAGCAGGCTGGCGCCGAACTGGCGCGCGGCGGGGAAGGTCATGAGCATGGTGGATAAGCCGAATAACCACACGAACACGCTGAGGATGCGCACCAGTACCCGCGTCTGGGTCTGGATGCGGCGTGCCTGCAGGTTGTCGACGACATCCACCGGATGGTGCAGCACGACGATGCGCTGCAGTGCATCGGCTGCACGCAAACCGAGCCAGGTGAATACCGCGATGCTGGCCAGCGCCATGATGCGTCGGGCCTCGGCGATCAGCGCCATGTCATCCGGCGCGGCGTTCAAGGCCAGTTGCGCGGCGAGCAGGGGCACCAGCCAGCGCAAGGGGGCACGGCAGCGCTGCAACAGAACCTGGGCGAAGGGCAGGTGGCTGCCGAGGCGGCTCAGCAGGCGCAGCAGGGTGGTCACGAAAAGGCTCGCCAGTCCTGCCGCCAGCAACACCACGCAGAGAGTGCGCAGTGCTGGCCAGGGCAGGAAGGCGAGCCAGTCACCGTTCAACATGAGCGTTGCCGGGCGGATCAGTTCTCGGGCAGTTCACCGTTGATGCGCTGAGCCCGCTCCAGGTGCTTCTCGAGCTTGGGCAGGGTTTCCCGGGCGAAGGCGGCGATGTCCTGATCCTGCGCCTTCATGCCGCGCTTGAACAGCTCGATGGTCTCCTGGTGAGCGCCGACCTGGTTGTTCATGTAGGCCTTGTCGAAGCTGTCCTGATCACGCATTTCCAGAATCATGGCCTTGGCTTGGCTGATCAGCTCGGCATCGTCGGACACTTCCAGATCCTTGCGCTTGGCCAGTTCCTTGAGCTCCTGATTGGCCTTGCGGTGATCGTCGATCATCATCTGGGCGAAACCCTTGACCTCTTCGCTCCGGGCCTTCTCCAGCGCCAGCTTGGCGGCCTCGATCTCGGCGATGCCTTTGGCCGAAGCTTCCTCGACGAATTCATCGGTGTCGATCGCCTCGACCTGATCGGCAGCCTGCAGGCTACCAACGGCAAACATGGCCAGGGCAAGGAGGGCCAGCAAGCTCAGTGGTTTGAATGGACGCATGGTCGTTTCTCCTGTGGTTATGCATTCATGGGGGTAGAAGGCCAACTGGAGGTCTTGGTTCAGGGAGAATTTGCCTCAAGGGCACAGAAGGCTCAGGACGGTGCCCCCTCGTCCTCGATCAGCGAGCCTGGATCCTCGTTGCCTGGATCGTTGATCAGCACCTCGTCGGCGCAGGCCTGGCAGCTTTGCGCGCAGGCCTGGCAATGCGCTGCGTCGTGGCTGAGGCATTCTTCCGCGCAGGCCAGACAGGCGACCCGGCAAAGTTGTGCACAAACATCCGCATAGTCACTGTTTCGTAACATGAAAGTTGCCGTCTGCCGACAAAGATCGGCGCAGTCACGGCATAGTTCGATACAGCGAAAATAGGCAGCGTTCTTTTCACTGAGACAGAGGGCAATACAATGTTCGCAGGCATCAGCACAACTGTTGTATGCCATTATTTCATTTGCATGGTTATACGCATCTTTCATCTCTCCATTCTCCTGTACAAGTGCTGCAAAGGTTTCCCGGAAGTGCAATATTCAATTGCCACTATGGAGGTGCTAATATCTCGCCATATGCGCGGCAACAGATAACTTGAGACTATCAGAGGATAAGTAACTTTTATCACTTGCTATGTTCCGGTGATTGTGGCCCGTCATCATGTCCACGCGGCCCGGCAATACCCCAGACAACCAGGCCAATGACCGGCACGAGTCCGATGAACAATGCCCAGCGAGTCTTGCTGGGCAATGGCTTGTCACTGCGAAAGACGTTGACGATGGCCCATAGATGAATGAACGCGATGATCACGGCGAGCGCGATCCAGAAATAGACGAGTGCGTCCGGCATGATCCGGTGATCCTTTGGCATGGCGGGAGAAGGTGGCGGGCAAGCCTGGCCAAAGAGCGGCCAGGCCTGGGCCTTCAGAAGCTTCTGCTGACGGGCGCCGCCTGGATGATCCGGTTCTGTACGTGGCTATGGGCCGGATACATTCCCGGTACGACGCTGTCGCTGCGGCAGGTGAGAAGCGAGCGGCTGAAGCGCGGGTCATCGATATCCGCAGGCTCTGCGAGCGCTGCGCTGCTGACCGTGCTGCGCCCCTGATCCTGCAGACAATGGGTGGTTATTTCGTGTAACGAGCGCTGACCCGCAAGGCTCGCATCGGGCTGTGTAGCGGTTGCCGAGGACGAGTCGAAGGGGTGCAGGATCAGCAGCGCCACCAGGCAGGTCGAACAGGCCATGTATGGCCATTCATCGGGTAGGTGCAGGCAACAGGCCGCATGCCGGCTGGCACCGCGAGCCATGGCCTGGATACGTGAGTGAGATGGTGAGTCTAGGGGTGTCGGCATAACGTCGGCTCCTCATGGATTGGTAATCTTTCTGAGGGCCCACAACCGGGCGTGACGCGTCCGGAAGATGGGCTCGCGCGAGTACGTCGGCAGTTGAGTGCAATTGCAGTACTTGACCGCTTCATTGATCGCCTCTCCAGTTTCGTCCAAGGTCATGTCGAACTTGATGAGGCGCACGGTCTGTTCTGGGTCGCTATTTGGTTCGATGACCCGAACGATCTTTTTGTCTCCGTGTTTTACCGTCAACACCACACTGCCATCGGGCCGATAAGTTTCATCGATTGCATAGCAAGAGAGTGCTGACTTGATTCTGTCTATGTCCGCTTTCATTGTTGCCTCCTTGTTGGGAACAACAATCAAACATAGCGATCTCTCTCTGATCGTCCAGTCGAAAGGACGAATGGTCGGAATTTCTATCAATCTGATATCAAGCAACTCGGAGACTATGTTGCATATAATTGACGGTCTCGACAAGTAAACAAATCAAGCGCGCCTGAGAGAAAGGTTTTATTGATTTTTTTCCGGCACTTGAGTAAGGCAGATAGTGCGATTGGAAAAGCGCCAATAAAACAACCCCAAACTTGATTGCATTTCGCCATGCTTCATTCTCGAGTGAGCTCGACGTTCAGCCCGATTGCCCCTGACGACGCCAGATGCGGCTCAGCCAGCGCCAGGTGATCCAGGCGGCGGCAGCCAGGTAGACCAGGCTGCCCGGCACCCACATCAACAGCCCTGCCAATTGCTGGTCGGCAATGGCTCGTTCAGCGCCATAGAAGGAGCGATTGCCGAAGGTGAGCAGTGCCCCCAGCAGGCCGGTATGCATCAGCGTCAGCAGTAGTGCCATCAGCGCTTCTGGCACGCGCCTGGGGCTGGCGTGCAGGCACGACCACCAGAACAGCCAGGCACTGAACAGGAAGCAGGCATGCTCGATGGCATGCCAGGCGGGATCTCGCAGCGCCAGCAGGTACAGGCTGGGGCTGTGCCAGATCCAGATCATCGCGCCATGCAGCATGGCCAGCGCCACCGGATAACGGCCGCTGCGCAGCACCGCGTCGAACGCCGGGCGCGGCCAGTGGCCGAGCATCGCGCGCCATTGTGGCAAGGGTCGCGCCAGCGCCCACAGCGGCGCGATGACGATCATGAACGCCATGTGCTGCAGCATATGCAGGCTGGTGCTGGTTTCGGCCCACTCGTCCAGGGGGCCGAACACGGCCAGCAGGGTGATCAGCATGGCCAGGTGCATCCACCAGGCTTCGCGCCCATGCGGGCGTACCCGGCGCGAACCGAGGCCATAGAGCAGCCAGGCCGTGCCGAGCAGCAGCGCGGCCAGCAGCAGGGGCAAGCGCTCGTCCAGGCTCAGCTCGGGAGTCAGCACGCCATGGGCGTAGACCTGGCCAGGCAGCAGGGCGAGGGTCAGATGCATGGCGGCAGCAGCAGGGTGGTCAGGCCTATGAACAGGGTGGCGATGGCGCCCACCAGGTGCACGCTGGCCGCCAGCCGGGCGATGAAGCCCTGCACCGAGCCCGCAACGCTGCGCCTGGCCGCTAACTGAAAATGCCGCGCCAGCCACAGCAGCACCAGCAAGGTGAGCAGGCTCATCACACCGAGCAGGGCGTTGAGCCAGTTCCAGGGGCCTTGCGCCGCAGGCGGTGGAGCGGCTGCGCAACCCAGCGAAAGCCCGCCGTACAGCGCCACGAACCACAGGCTCCAGAGCACCAGGCCGAGCACTATGTGCAGCGGGTTGTAGGGGGAGCGCAAGGATTGCATCAAAGGCCTCCGAAGGTGGGCGGGAACAGCACCAGCGCGCAGTAGCTGATCCACAGCACCGCCAGGTTGTAGTGCCAGAGCTGGGCGACTACCAGTGGCTCGTAAGGTGCCTGCTTACCCACATAGCCGTGGTGCACGCGCAGCGCCTGCAGGGCGCTGAGCACGCAGGCCAGCAGGCCATGCATGAGGCTGTAACCCAGCAGTACCAGCGTCACGGCATCGTGCGCAGTCGCGCGCGGTGCCAGTTGCCCTCCGAGCATGGCCCAGAGCAGCAATGCCGATTGCAGCAGGCCGAGCAGGGCGATGCCGCTGAAGCACCTGAGCAATGCCGCTGGCTCGCCCTGGCCCTTACGCAGACGCTGCAGCAGCGGGCGTTGCCAGAGTACGGCAAGGCCGAGCAGCACGCCGCTGGCCAGCACCAGACGCTGGTCGAAGACCGGCTGCGACGGCGCCTGCCAGTGTGGCGCCACCGTCCACAGGTAGAACCAGCCGAACAGCAGCGACAGGTACAGCGCGCCGTTGGCCAGCAGCGTCACCCCCATGCCCCACAGCCCCGGCCCATCGCAGGTGCGCGAGTGCAGCGGCGGCTCGCCGGGTTGGGTGCGGGCATCCGGCGCGGCGCGCGGGTGGGCGCCGTTCTCCCAGCTCCAGCGCAGCAGCAGCGCCAGCGCCACCAGGCAGGCGAGCAGGGCGCCCCAGTACAGTTTGAACAGCAGCCCCAGGCACAGCACGGCGATGGCCAGAGCGGCGAGAAAGGGCAGCGCACTGTTGCCGGGCAGGTGGATGATCTCGCGCACCTTGCCGGTCAGCGGTTCGACGCCCCAGGTTTCCCGGCGGCCGTGGTCGATCACCGTCAGCGCGTGTTCACCTCGGGCGATGCTGTGCGGCAGTTGCGGCGCATCCCACAGCGGATGGCGGCTGTCGATGCGCGGCAGGCTGACGAAGTTGTAGGGGCTCGGTGGCAGGTGCGTGGCCCACTCCAGGGTATCGGCCTGCCAGGGGTTGTCGGCGGCCGGCAGGCCGAAGCGAAAGTGCAGGACGATATCCAGCAACACCGTGGCGATGCCGATGGCCATGATGAAGCTGCCGATCGACGACAGCAGGTTCGGCAGATCCCAGCCCAGTTCGCCCTGGTAGGTGTAGATGCGCCTGGGCATGCCCATCATGCCGGTCCAGTGCATGATCAGGAAGGTCAGGTTGAAGCCAATGAATACCAGCCAGAAGCCCCATCTGCCCAGGCGCAGCGACGGCATGCGCCCGGAGAAGTGCGGCAGCCAGTAGTACAGGCCGGCCAGCAGCGGGAAGAACATGCCGCCCACCAGCACGTAGTGCATGTGCGCCACCACGAAATGGGTGTCGTGCACCTGCCAATCGAAGGGCACCAGAGCCAGCATCACCCCGGTCAGGCCGCCACAGACGAAGATCACCAGAAAGCCCAGCAGCCACAGCATGGGCACGTGATAGCGCGGGCGCCCCAGCCACAGGGTGGCGATCCAGGCGAACACCTGGATCGCCGTCGGCACCGCCACCAGCATGCTCGCCGCCGAGAAGAAGGCCTGCGCCAGTTGCGGGATGCCCACGGTGAACATGTGGTGCACCCACAGGCCGAAACTGATGAAGCCAGTGGTGAGAATTGCCAGCACCACCCAGCGGTAGCCCACCAGCGGGCGCTGGCAGAACACCGGCAGCAGGGTGGAGACGATGCCGGCTGCGGGCAGGAAGATGATGTACACCTCGGGGTGGCCGAACAGCCAGAACAGGTGCTGCCAGAGCAGCGGGTCGCCGCCCCGGGCCACCTCGAAGAAGGGCAGGCCGGCGGCGCGTTCCAGCTCCAGCAGAATGCTGCCGAGAATCAGCGGCGGGAAGCCGACCACGATCATCATGGCCATCACCAGGATGTACCAGGCGTAGATCGGCATGCGGTTCAGCGCCATGCCCTCGGCCCGCGTGCGCAGGATCGACACCACCAGCTCGACCCCGGCAGACACTGCCGATATCTCCACGAAGGTAATGCCGATCAGCCAGAAATCCGAGTTCGGCCCCGGCGTGTGGGCGGCGCTGGACAACGGCGTGTACATGAACCAGCCGGCCTTGGGCGCGATGCCCAGCAGCAGGCTGGCACAGAGAATCAGCCCGCCGAACAGGTAGCACCAGTAGCCCAGCGCCGACAGCCGGGGGAACACCAGGTCGCGTGCGCCGAGCATCTTGGGGATCAGGTAGACCGCCAGGCCTTCCATCATCGGCACGGCGAACAGGAACATCATCACCGTGCCGTGCATGGTGAAGATCTGGTTGTACAGATCCGGCGTGAGGAATTCCCGCCCGGGCAGCGCCAGTTGCGTGCGAATCAGCATCGCCAGCAGCCCGCCGAAGAGGAAGAAGCCCAGGCCGGTGAGCATGAAGCGCACGCCGACGGTGCTGTGGTTGACGATGGTCAGGGCCTTCCAGCCGCGCGGGTTGCCCCAGACCTCGTTGAAGCGGTCGTGTAGTTGTTGCGCGTCGAGTGTTGCGTCGGCCTTGTCGTCGCTCACGGTGCCAGGGTCTCCAGCCAGTCGGCGATGGCGCCGAGTTGATCGGGGTCGAGATCGTCGTGGTGCGGCATGGCATTGCCAGGCTTGAGCCGCTGGTGCTGCCGTAACCAGCGCAGGATGGCGCCGGGCTCGTTGGCCAGCACGCCGGCACCGAGATGGGCGCGGCTGCCGACATCGCTGAGATCCGGCCCGCGCGTGCCCGCACTGACGCCCGCGACGCGATGGCATTGGCCGCAGCGGGCCAGGAAGGTGGCGCCGGCTGCGCCCGACAGCGCCGTGATCTGTGGCTCACGGCGATCCTGCAGCCAGGCCAGGAAGTCTTCGGGCGTGTGCGCCTGCACGTCGAGGATCATGTGGCTGTGCTGGGTGCCGCAGAACTCCGAGCACTGACCACGAAACACGCCCGGCGCATCGGCCTGCAGGCGGATGCGGTTGTGCCGACCGGGGATCATGTCGATCTTGCCGCCCAGGCGCGGCACCCAGAAGGCATGGATGACATCTGCGCTGCTGACGTCCAGATCCACCGGCTGCCCAGCCGGCAGGTGCAACTGGTTGGCGGTGACCACGCCGCTTTGCGGGTAGCGCACCTCCCACCACCACTGGTGGCCGATCACCTCGATGCGCAGCGGCGGCTCGCTCAGCGGCAAGGGCAGCATGCGCTGGCCGATGGGCACGCCGAACAGCAACAGCAGGATGATGCTCAGGCCCGGCAGCAGCAAGCCACCGCCGACCAGCCAGCGCAGGGTGATGGTACGTGCCCTGGCCTCGTCCACCGCGCGTGGCGCACGGCGCATGGCATGCACCCAGAGCGCGGTCACCAACAGCAGCACCAGGCTGGCGAAGCCACACATCACCCACCACAGCACGGCCACTTCGCGCGCCATGGGGCCGGCCGGGTCGAGCATCGACTGCGGCCCCTGGCAGGCACAGATAAGCGGAACTGACAGGGCCAGCGCGGTCAATTTCAGACGAGGGCGGCGTCCTTGCCGGTGCCGGGCGCCTTCATTCATCTGCTCAGGAACGCCGCGATGCCCCCAAGCAACCAACCTATCGTCAGCCGCGCCGCCATTGCCGGCCATCCCCTGCACCCGATGATGATTCACTTCCCGGTGGCCGCCTTGCTCGGCCTGGTGGCCAGCGACATGGCCTACCTGTGGCTGGGCGACCCGTTCTGGGCGCGTGCCAGCCTCTGGCTGGCGGGTGTCGGCGCCTTCGGTGGCTGGGTCGCCAGCCTCGCCGGGCTGGTGGATCTGCTCAGCGTCACCAGCATTCGCCGCAAGGTCACTGCCTGGTGCCATGCCATCATCGCCGTGATGATGCTGTCGCTGGCCTCGCTCAACTGGCTGCTGCGTTACGCCGGGCCGGAGCAGGGCATGGAACGCTGGGGGCTTTACCTGTCGCTGCTCACCGCCACGCTGATCGCCCTGGCGGCCTACCTCGGCGGGCGCCTGGTGTACGAGCATGGCGTGGGCGTCGATACCCGGCCGTGAGTGGCGCGCGAGCGGGGCTGGGGGCATGTGCGGGAGGCTCCTCGTTCAGAAGGGTTTGCCCAGTACCAGCCACAGCGTGCAGCCGATCAGGGTCAGAATCAGCACGCCGATCACCGCGCATTGACGGCGCAACGAAGGTTCCGCCACCCGCTCGATACGCAGGATCAGCACGCCGCACAGGGCATGGCAGACCACCATGCCGGCCACGCTGGTGAGCTTGACGATCAGCCAGGCGTCGAATAGCTGCTCGCGCAGGAACAGCGCCGTGCCCGAAGCGATGGCCAGCAACGCCGCCGGCGTCGCCACCAGGGTGAACAGCATGCGGGTGAGATGGGCGTGGTCGCGGTAGAACAGGTCATCACTGCTGCGGGTACCGGCGGCGATCATCGCCGGCAGGTAGAGCAGGGCACCGCACCAGCAGATCAATGAGGACAGATGCAGCAGTTTGAGCAGCGGCATGGAATGCGCTGGCCTCCTTTGGTTGTCAGCGGCTACCTGGCGGCTGGCCGCCTGAGGCGATGCGAGCGCGGCCCCTTCACGCCCTCGGCAGGAAAGACAAAGAAGGAACCGCCGCAAGGAGAAGGAGGGAGACGATGCGGCGGCCCCGGGGGAATTTCGATCACAGGCCTGGATCGGGTACGCGAGGCACCGTAATTCCCTTGTAAGCACTGAGTTCGGGGGAGATCGATATGTTCAGGTTTTTTGTTTGGCGTCGGTCGGTGCTTGCCGTGTGCTGGTTTTCGGTTGTTTCGGTTGTTTCGGTGTTCGATGCTTGTTCCGGATTGCCGCGTTTTTGCTGATGTTTTTGGTTTCGCCCTCCCGGGCGAGTCACTTTTGGGGCAAAAGTAACCAAAACCTCCGCCCGGTCATCCGGCCCTGGCTGCGCCAGGGTTCGTTCGCTCCATCGCCGCTCCAGAGGCCCGCCGCGGTGGGCCATCCCTGGCCCATCGCGGCTCTCGCGACATCCATGTCGCTCAACCTCTTCCACGACGACTCCGTTCGCCCTCCTGGGCGGGCTCTGCACGCGCCTGAACCCTAGGTAACCCCCTGTCCCAACGGCGTACTGCTTCGCGAGTACGCCCTACGCCGATGCTTGGCAGCCGTAGGGCGGACTCAGGAGCGCCAGCGAACAGTCCGCCGGGCCATGCCGAGTTCGGCACCACGGTTGAGCGACATGAATGCCGCGACGAGTGCATGGATGCAGGAGGTAGAGCGACGCAAGATGGCAAAGCCGAGAGCCGCGACTGGCCAGGCAGAAAAATGAAACCCTGACGGCCAATCCCCACTCCTTGAAGAGGAGGCCATTTCAAGGCCCTCGTTGGCAGAGGAGATCATCATGAGAACCCACGTCGTGCATTTCACTGCACCGATCAACTCCTACACCTGCGGGCAGTTGATCGACAAATGCAGCCAGGCCATCCACCAGGGGGCCGATGAGCTGATCGTCAAGATCGCCACCATGGGCGGGGAGTGCAGCTACGGCTTCTCGTTGTACAACTTCCTCATTTCCTTGCCGGTGCCGGTTACCACCCACAACCTGGGCACGGTGGAATCGATGGGCAACATCATCTTTCTCGCCGGGCAGACCCGCACGGCCTGCCCGCATAGCAAGTTCCTCTTTCACCCCTTTCACTGGACGGTCAACGGCGCGGTCGACCATTCGCGCATGTCCGAATACGCCATGAGCCTGGACTACGACCTGCAGCTCTATAGCGACATCGTCAAGGAGCGCACCCTCACGGCCGAGTCGCCATTGAACGTGCTCGATTGCCTGACCTGCGCGCCGCGCATTCTCAATGCCGAGGAGGCATTGCAGGCGGGCGTGATCGACCGCATCGACTGCCTGGGCATGCCAGCTGAAGCCGTCAACTGGTGCGTGCACACCTGAAGCCGAATACCAGCCGCCTGGAAAATTACCTGAACGTTCGCAGCAAGCGGCCCGTCGGATTCCATGTACCCCGACAGGGCACTTCTTCAGGCACCCCGCTGCTATCAGCGCAACGTTGAGGCGGGGGCCGGAGGTGTCCGCCAGGGGCATCCAGCAACCAGCATCGGCCGTCATCACGGCCTGGAGGTCAAACATGGATAACCCGGACGATCGCAAAGCACTCATCCGCACCCTCAACAAACTGATCGAAACCTGCAAGGACGGTGAGGCTGGCTTCAAGGCCTGTGCCGATGACATCTCCCGCCCGGACATCCAGGAGCTCTTCACCCGGCGTGCCCGTCAATGCGCCGAGGCCGCCGCGGAGCTGCAGAAAACCGTGCTGGCATTCGGTGACGAACCGGAGGACAGCACCAGCACCGGCGCGGATCTGCATCGCCGCTGGGTCGATCTCAAGTCCCTGGTCACCGGCAAGGATGACACCGCCATCCTCAACGAAGCCGAACGTGGCGAGGACGTGGCCAAGTCGCGCTACAGCGAGGCGCTGAAAGAGAACCTGCCCAGCGACATTCGCGCCATGGTGCAGCGTCAGTACGAAGGCGTACTGCGCAACCACGACGAGGTGCGCGCGCTGCGCAACGCCGAACGCGCCAAGAGCTGATGACCCTCGTGCCGGGCGTGCGCCACGCGCCGCCTGGCTTCATTTATCCCCGCGAAGCGAAGACAAGCAGCACGCATGCCCACCCTGGACAAGACCATCGCCCACCTCAAGCGCCTGCACCTTACCTGCCTGTGCGCGCAACGCCACTTCCGCCAGCTCGCAGCCGGTGCCCAGGCGGCGCCTCTGCGCCAGTTCCTGGCCGAGCGCGAACGTGAACAGGGCGCCCTGAGCAACTGCCTGCACGGGCAGATCACCAGCTATGGCGGCTTGCTCGCCAGGCATCGTGGCCTGCTCGGCCTGTGGCGGCGCTGTCGCAATGCGTTCAGCACACTGGGCGCTCCCGGCGGTGACCGAAACCGGCTCGCCCTGGCACTGCTGTGCGAAACCGAGATCGAGCACGACTTCGAGAGCCTGCTCGGGCAAACCCTGTCACCGGCGTTCAAGCGCCAACTGGTCGAGCATCATCACTGCGCCCAGGTGCGCATCCGTCAGTTGCGGGCAGCGCGTGCGCACTGGCCGCAACTGGATGCGCTCGACCCCATCGCCGATATCGACTGAACCGCGCCTCAGCCTGGCAGCGAGCGCTTGCTCAGCGGCTCGCGCGCCGGGCCGTGGCGCACGCTGCCGTCGGCCTCGAAGATCGAGCCATGGCAGGGGCAATCCCAGGTGCGGTCAGCGTTGTTCCAGGTCACCGCACAGCCCTTGTGCGTGCAGGCCGCAGACAGCGCATGCAAGGCGCCGGCATCGTCACGCCAGACCGCCAGCCGTTCTTCACCCTGGTTGATCACGCCACCCTCACCGGGAGCGAGGGCAGACAGGGAGTCGAGGCGTGTGTGCGTGTCGCTGCTCTGGTTGAGCTTCTGAACGGGTGGCCGCCGGGGGTCGAAGAGGCTGCCCCAGGGCCAGTGCGCGCTGACGATCTGCTGCGCCAGACCATGACCGGCCGCCGTACCGTTGCTGATGCCCCAGGCGCTGAAGCCGGTGGCGATGTACAGCCCCGGCGAGCCACTGGGGTCGGGTTCGCCGACGTAGGCCATGCGATCCGGCGTGTCGTAATCCTCGTTGCACCAGCGCCACAGGGCCTCGGCTACCGGCAGATGCGCCCGGGACCAGCGTTCCAGCTCGACGAAACGCCGCGCCACGTCGCCATCCTGGCCGGTGTTGAAGCGCGGCCCGAGCACGACCATCAGCGGCCCTTCGGCGTCCTGGCCCATGCGGATGGAATGCGTCGGTTGCTCGACCGCGATGAACATGCCCTCCAGTGTCTGGCCGGGTTCGGGGCGGAAGGCCATGGCCACGTGGCAGCGGGGTTGGGTCGGGCTGATGTAATCCACCGGCGTCTGCACCGGCATATGCGTGGCCAGCACCACCTGCGCGGCGCTGACGCTGCCTTGCGTGCAGCCGACCTTCCAGCGCCCGTCCTGCTGCTCGAAGCTCATCGCCCGACTGTGCTCGAAAACCCGTCCTCCCTTGCTCTGCACGGCATGCGCCAGGCCCCCCAGGTAACTGGCCGGGTTGAACTGCGCCTGGCCCGGAAACTCCAGCGCGCAGGCAGTGGCGAAGGGCAGGGGCGCATGGGCCAGCACCCGTGCCTCCAGCCCCAGCAGCCGCGCCGCTTCCGCCTCCCTGACCAGCGCACTCCTGGACGATTGCGAGAGGCCATAGGCATAGGCCGAGCAGGGTTGGTAGTCGCAGGCGATGTGGTAATCGCGGATCCAGCCCGCTATCCGGCGCAGCCCTTCGCGATTGGCGTCGGCATAGGCCTGGGCCATGTCCATGCCGACGCTGTCGATCAGTTCCCGATAGATCAGCCCGTGCTGAGTGGTGATCTTCGCCGTCGACAGCCCCGTGACCTGGCGCCCCACCTGCCGCGCCTCGAGCACCATCACCGACTTGCCGGCTTCACTCAGCGCCAAGGCCGTACTCAGCCCGGCGATACCGGCACCGACCACCACCACCTCGCATTGGTGTTCACCTTCGAGCCTGGCGAAGTCGCCCTCGGGGGCCGAGTCGATCCAGCAACAGCGGGGTGTGGCAGAGAGCGCGGACATGGTGATTTCTCCTCGTTCGGGCAGCGTCATAGCTGTGTAGAAAGCCCGCCGCGCAAGGCGGTTCAACCTTTTTCCGCAGGGCAGAATGCCTGCAGATACCGCCCATCATCGCCGCGAAAAATTGCCTGAACCGTCCTCGAATCCACTCACTCCCTTCTAGTGAGGGCCAACGCAATCACGCGAACCCTTTTCCTTTGAACGCGAAGAAATGGAGGTTTCCATGACCACGCAGAAAGGCAAGATGACCGTAGAAGAAGCAGGGCGCAAAGGCGGCGAAAGCACCTCCGCCAGCCACGACAAGGACTTCTATCAGGAGATTGGCAGCCAGGGCGGGCAGAACAGCGGCGGCAACTTCAAGAATGACCCGCAACGGGCTTCCGAAGCCGGCCGCAAGGGTGGACAGGCCAGCGGCGGCAACTTCGCCAATGACCGTGAGCGTGCTTCCGAGGCAGGCCGCAAAGGCGGCGAGAACAGCCACGGCGGTCGCAACCAGTAAGCCCATGGGCGGGGGCTTCGGCCTCCGTCTCTTTTTAAAGGTTCCTCGCATTTTGAGGGGGATGCCTGGTTGACACCGGACTGGCAATACGGTGTTGATGTTTCAGGTGTTTGTTCCGAATTGCCGCGTTTTGGCTGGTGTTTTTGGTTTCGCCCTCCCGGGCGAGTCACTTTTGTATCCGGATGGCCGGCCCGACAAAAGTAACCAAAACCCTCCGCCCGGTCATCCGAGCTAGGCGCCCCCGCCCTGCTGCGTCAGGGTTCGCTCACTCCATCGTCGTTCCAGAGGCCCGCCACGGTGGGCCATCCCTACCTAGGCGGCCCCGGCCATCGTGGCTCTCGGCTTTGGCATCCTGCGTCGCTCTACCTCCTGCATCCATGCAGTCGTCGCGGCATCCATGCCGCTCAACCTCTTCCACGACGATTCCGTTCGCCCTCCTGGGCGGGCTCTGCACGCGCCTGAAACTACGGTTATTCCCAGTAACTCTGCGTGCTTGATGAGGGCAGCCGTAGGGCGGACTCAGGAGCGCCAGCGAACAGTCCGCCGGGCCATGCCGAGCTCGGCACCCCGGCTCACGCCCAATACACCTATATTTTCCGATCACCTCGCCGTGCGCACGCTCGGCACCTGTCGTGGGCGCCTGAGGGAAATGCTGGGCAAGGGGCAGGTGGGCATCCACCTTCTGCGATGGATGCCCATGGCGCCTGGCCTGCTAGACCTGGCGCACGATCTCATCCTTGAGCCACTGACGAATGCTCTGCAGGTGCACCTGCTCCTGATTCAGCGCCTTGTAGAAGCTTTCGGCGATCTCGGGCTGGCCACAGGTATCGGCCAGGTCGATCAGCAGTTCCCAGCCGGCGTTATCGGTCAGCTCCGCGGTCAGCAAGGCATTGAGCGATTGCGCGAGGTTGGTACGCGGATCGCTGATGGTCTTCACCAGCCCCATTGCGGTGATGCCGGCGACATCGGCACAGGGCGTCATCGCCGTGGGGTCGGCGCCGAGCTTTTCCATGGCCGCCTTGACCAGCTCGAAATGCTCGGCTTCCTCGGCGCGAAAGCGTTGCAGGGTTTCCAGTTGCGCCTCGTCGACCACCTCGATGACCGAGGCCTTGGCCAGCAGCGCGTCGTAAAGACGCACGCCGGTGCGCTCGAACGCCAGGCGTTCGCCCAGCTTGTCGATGAGCATTTCCGGGCTGACACCGACCAGCTTGTTCAGTGCGCTCTTGACCATGCCCTTGGACGAGCCTGGCAAGGGCACCGAACCTATGGCATCGGCACTGGCCACTTCCTCGCTGCGCACCAGGGCCAGTTTGCGGGCGTCGCCGGGTACGTCCGGCAGCACCTCCTGGCTGGCCTTGAGCATGGCCTTGGTATCGATCGGCGACATCTGCGCGCCGGTGTGGTTGAGCCCCATCTTGGTTGCGTTTTGCATGACGATCTCCTCAGGAAGCCTTCAGATTGAGTTCGGTGCCCGGCGCCCAGCGATAACCCGCAGACACCACTTCGGCCGGCACACCATCGGCGTTCAACTGGTTGCGGTAGTCACGGCTGGCCTGCCCTTCGTGCTGCTTGTCGACGTAGTCGTGGCCATTGGTGCGCAGGTCGATTTCCTCGGCCAGGGTCTTGCGCACGAAGTCGCGCTGGCTCTTGAACGCAATCAGCTTGGGCACGGCACCGCCGAGAATTTCCGCCGGATCACGCCGCTCGTACTGCTTGAACAGCTCGCAGACCAGGTGCAGATGGCCTTGCTCGTAATCGAGGAAACGCTCCCAGATCGCCTTGATCCTCGGGTTGTCTTCCTGCTCCAGGCAACTGTGGTAGGCGTAGACCTCCATGGCTTCGTGGATTAGCCATTTCTCCAGAAAGCTTTCGTCCGGATCCTGCAGCGAGCCGTACTGGGTCACGTGCTGCTCCTCGACCGAAGCGATTTCCGCGTAGAGCTGGCGGGCGAGGGGGTCGGCGAAGGTGGGGCCGATGTTCATGTAGTAATCGTGCGTCTGGTATTCGGCGGCGGTGATCATCGCCGCGTGGATCTTGGTGATCAGCGCGGCGGAATCGCGCTGGTAGTGATCGCGCAGATCGTCCTCGGGGGCGCGGTGGTGCACGGTGGTGGGGCGGCCGGGGATGATGTCCGTATAGCCCTGGAGGATGTTGTTGGCGTCCTTGCCCTCCAGGCGGTCGAGCATCGCCGAGTAGCGGTAGAGGTGGTCGAAGTCTTCGAGCAGGCCGAAGCGGTAGGTCTGCGCCTGGTAGGGGTCGGGTTCGTTCTGCGCCACGGCGGCGGTGACCTCGATCGCCACCTGCTCGTAGGCCACGGTGGTTTCCAGCGGCGAGTGATCGGCCGAGAGCAACCAGTTGACCATGGTGGCCTGGTGATGCTCGGTACGCCGCACCTGCGCCAGGGCCTCACGCAGGTGGCCGTTGAAGCGCGCACCGATGTGCTTCAGACGCAGCGCATCGGCCTCGATCCCATTCATCAGAATGATGCGCACTCGGGTGAACGCGTCGTCATCGAGCTTGCTGATGGGCTTTTCCGCCATCTCACGCCAGGTGAATCGTTGTTTTTCCAAGGGGCAGCCCTTGGTGTCGAACAGGCCAGTCAGGGTTTCCATCTGTAATCCTCCAGCACGGTTGCAGGCAGTAAGAGCCTGTGCGTCTGGAGTGGCCGGGTGAGCACAAGGTTGCAGTATTACGATGAGTGGCGAATGCGTCGGCGCCGACGCCTCGGCCTTTGCTGTTGCCCCACTCCAGCAGCCCGGGCCAGACAGCGAGTGCCGTCGGTGCCCGGGCACGGCGCTGGTAGTGCGGCGCCTTGCAACCTACACGGAGCGAGTCAGGCCGCCATCCACGCGGATATTCTGTCCGGTGATATAGCCGGCGCCTGCACTGGCCAGAAAGCCGATGGTGGCGGCGATTTCCTCAGCATGCCCGTAGCGCTTCATGGGCACGGATTCACGTCGTTCTTCGGTGGCAGGAAGGCTGTCGATCCAACCTGGCAACACATTGTTCATGCGCAGGTTGTCGGCAGCGTAGGTGTCGACGAAGATCTTGGTGAACGACGCCAAGCCGGCACGGAACACCGCCGAGGTGGGGAACATGTCGCTCGGCTCGAAGGCCCAGGCGGTGGAGATGTTGATGATCACGCCGCCTTTCTGCTGCTGCATGATCGGCGTGACCAGGCGCGTGGGGCGAATCACGTTGAGCAGGTAGGTCTCCATGCCTTGCACCCAGTCTTCGTCGGAGATTTCCAGGATCGGCCCGCGCGGGCCATGGCCGGCGCTGTTCACCAGCACATCGATGCGCCCCCACTGCTGCATCACTTGATCGATCAGGCGCTTGAGGTCTGCGTTGGACTGGTTCGAGCCGGTCACCCCGATACCACCCAACTCTTTGGCGAGCGCCTCGCCCTTGCCCGACGACGATAGAATCGCCAGGCGAAAACCGTCCTCGGCGAGCTTGCGGGCGGCGGCGGCGCCCATGCCGCTGCCTCCAGCGGTGACGATGGCGACTTTATCTGCTGACATTTGCGGTTCTCCTTACTCTCAATGGGACGACGAGTGCCTGCATGCCATGACGATTGGCGTTATCTGTCAATGTGCTGAGTGTGCCGGCTGTGCGGATTTTGCAACCTTGCGCCCTTTATCGGTGCGTTCAGCGAGCAAAGAGCGCTCATCGTGATCTGGATATTCGCGCTCCCAGAAGTCGGCGTCCGCCAGACCAATGCTGCTGGGTTTGAACTGCGGATTCTTGCCGGCCTTTTTCTGTTGCTCGTAGTCTCTCAGGGCCTTGAGCGCCGGTCGGGTGAGGAAAAGAATGACGATCAGGTTGACCCAGGCCATCAGGCCCATGCCCAGATCACCGAGGGCCCATACAGCCGCCGCTGTCTTGATGCTGCCATAGTAGATGGTCAGCAACAGAAGCAGCTTCAGCCCAACGCTGCCCAGTAGATAGGCCGTGCGCCATTTGCCCAAGAGGTACGCCAGGCAGGTTTCGGCCTTGTAGTAGTAAGACAGCAGGGTGGTGAAGCAGAAGAAGAACAGCGCGGCAGCCAGGAATATCTCCCCCAGACCCGGCAGGGCGGACTCGATTGCCAATTGGGTATAGAGCGAAGGTTGCGTGCCGATGTTTTCGATACCGGCCGGTTTCACGTCGTACATGCCGGTGACCAGGATCATCAGGGCCGTCGCGGTGCAGATCAGCAGTGTGTCGATATATACCGAGAATGCCTGCACCAGCCCCTGTTTCACCGGGTGGGAGACTTCGGCTGCACCCGACTCGAAGGTCTCGCTGCCGATCCCCGCGCCGTTGGAGTAGACGCCGCGCTGTACCCCGAGGGCGATGGCGGAGCCGACCAGCCCACCGAACGTGGCGTCCAGGCCGAAAGCGCTTTTCAGGATGAGGGTGAACGCCGCCGGCACCTGCCCGATGTTCAACGCCAGAATGAAAATGCAGGCGAGGATATAGCCGATGGCCATGAACGGCACCATGATCTCGGCTGCCTTGGCGATGCGCTTGGTGCCGCCGAGGATAATCAGCGCGAGCAGGCAGGCGATGGCGATGCCGGTGATGGATGGGGCGATGCCGAAGGCCTTCTCAACCGACAGCGCGACCGTGTTGGCCTGCACACCAGGCCACAGGCAACTCATGACGATCAACGTCAGGGCGGCGGATAGGATCGCCAGCCACTTCATCTTCAGGCCTTTTTCAATGTAGTAGGGCGTACCACCGCGATACTGGCCGTTGATCTTGGCCTTGTAGGTCTGGGTCAGGGTGATTTCGATGAACGAGGTGGCGCTGCCGAGAAAGGCCGCCATCCACATCCAGAACACCGCGCCAGGACCGCCCAGGGCAATGGCAGTGGCTACTCCGGCAATGTTGCCGGTGCCAACACGGCTGCCAAGGGACAAGGAGAACGCGGCAAAGGAACTGACTCCAGCATTAGAGTCACCGCCCTGGAATGCCAGCTTCAACATATCCTTGAACAAGCGCAGCTGGACGAAGCGGGTCACGACGGAATAGAGCAAGCCCAGCCCGAGAAAGGTGTAGACCAGCGCGGAGCTCCAGACATAACCATTGAGCTTGCCTACCAAGTCTTCCATTACATTCGCCTCTTATATTTATTCGTGAGTTGTAGCCGATTTGTTGCTCGCAGCAGTAGGGCGGAATTCGTCGAATGATGGATTCATCGCCACGCTGTTGATTGCGTCATCCTCCGATGACCTCCCTCGGTAACCCGAAGGAGGCCTCTGGGTGCGAGAGGTGAGGCAAGAGTCGTTCCGTTACCGCTCGCACTCGGTAATAGCGCGTTGCGCTCAGCCGTTGCTGGGGAAAGCGAACTGCGCCGCCTCATGCGAGGCACGCTTGGGCCAGCGTTGGGTGATGGCCTTCTTGCGGGTGTAGAAACGCACGCCGTCCGGGCCGTAGGCATGCAGGTCGCCGAACAGCGAGCGCTTCCAGCCGCCGAAGCTGTGGTAGCTCACCGGCACCGGCAGCGGCACGTTGACGCCGACCATGCCCACTTCGATCTCGTCGCAGAACAGGCGCGCCGCTTCGCCGTCACGGGTGAAGATGCAGGTGCCGTTGCCGTACTCGTGATCGTTGATCAGTTGCATGGCTTCTTCCAGGCTGCCGACGCGGACGATGCACAGCACCGGGCCGAAGATTTCGTCGGTGTAGATGGTCATGTCCGAGGTCACCTTGTCGAACAGGGTGCCGCCGACGAAGTAGCCGTTTTCATTACCCGGCACCACCAGGCCACGACCGTCGACCACCAGCTTGGCGCCTTGCGCCACGCCGGCGTCGATGTAGCCCTTGACCTTGTCGCGCGCAGCGGCGGTAACCAGCGGGCCCATGTCGAGGCCGCAGGAGGTGCCGGCACCGATCTTCAGCGCCTGGATCTGCGGCACGAGCTTCTCCACCAGCGCATCGGCAATCTGATCGCCCACGCACACGGCCACCGAGATGGCCATGCAGCGCTCGCCGCAGGAGCCGTAGGCCGCGCCCATCAGGGCGCTGACGGCGTTGTCCAGGTCGGCATCGGGCATCAGTACGGCGTGGTTCTTGGCGCCGCCCAGAGCCTGCACGCGTTTGCCGCGCTTGGTGCCTTCGCTGTAGATGTATTCGGCGATCGGCGTCGAGCCGACGAAGCTCAGGGCCTTGACTTCCGGAGCTTCGATCAAGCCGTCGACCGCGTCCTTGTCGCCGTTGACCACGTTGAGCACGCCCTTGGGCAGGCCGGCCTGTTGCAGCAGTTCGGCGATGAACAGGGTGGAGCTGGGGTCACGCTCGGACGGCTTGAGGATGAAGCAGTTGCCGCAGACGATTGCCAGCGGATACATCCACAGCGGCACCATGGCCGGGAAGTTGAACGGGGTGATGCCGGCGACCACACCAACCGGTTGCAGGTCGGTCCAGGCGTCGATGTTGGGGCCGACGTTGCGGCTGTATTCGCCCTTGAGGATTTCCGGGGCGGCGCAGGCGAATTCGACGTTCTCGATACCGCGCTTGAGTTCGCCGATGGCGTCCTCGATGGTCTTGCCATGCTCGGCGCTGATCAGCGCGGCGATTTCGTTCTCGTTTTGCTCCAGCAGTTGCTTGAAGCGGAACATGATCTGTGCGCGCTTGGCCGGCGGGGTGTTGCGCCAGGCCGGGAAGGCGGCCTTGGCGGCGTCGATGGCCAGTTGCAGGGTGGCGCGGTCGGCCAGGCCAACGGCGGCAGTGGAGTCGCCGGTGGAGGGGTTGAATACCGCAGCGGTGCGGCCAGTGCCGGCGACACGTTCGCCATTGATCAGGTGGGGGATATGGCTCATGGGGTTCTCCAGAGGCGTAGGGTGGATGACGCTCTTTTCATCCACCTTGGGGATTCGATGATTGGTGGATGGATAAAGCGTCATCCACCCTACGGTTCAATCCAGTTTGTTCAGCACATCACCGACGGCGTTAAAGACGCGGTCGAGGTCTTCGATCTTGGCGTTGAAGGTGGGGCCGAACTGCAGGGTGTCGCCGCCGAAGCGCACGTAGAAACCGGCCTTCCACAGGGCCATGCCGGCCTCGAAGGGGCGGATCACGGCGTCGCCGTCACGCGGGGCGATCTGCAGGGCGCCGGCCAGGCCGCAGTTGCGGATGTCGACGATGTGCTTGGCACCTTTCAGGCCATGCAGGGCGGCCTCGAACTTGGGTGCCAGCTCGGCGGATTGCTGGATCAGGTTCTCGCGTTTTAGCAGTTCCAGCGTCGCCAGGCCGGCGGCGCAGGCCACCGGGTGCGCCGAGTAGGTGTAGCCATGGGTGAACTCGATCATGTGCTCCGGCGACGGCTGCTGCATGAAGGTGGTGTAGATCTCGCTGCTGGCGATCACCGCGCCCAGGGGGATGGCGCCGTTGGTGATCTGCTTGGCCACGTTCATCAGGTCCGGGGTAACCCCGAAGTATTCCGCGCCACTCCACTTGCCCATACGGCCGAAGCCGGTGATCACTTCGTCGAAGATCAGCAGGATGTTGTGCTGGGTGCAGATCTCGCGCAGGCGCTGCAGATAGCCAACCGGCGGCACGATGGCACCTGCCGAGCCGGACATCGGCTCGACGATCACCGCGGCGATGTTGGAGGCGTCGTGCAGCTCGATCAGCTTGAGCAGTTCGTTGGCCAGCTCCACGCCGCCGGTTTCGGCCATGCCCTTGGTGAAGGCCAGGTGCGGTTGCAGGGTGTGCGGCAGGTGGTCGGCGTCCATGAACTGGCCGTACATCTTGCGGTTGCCGCCGATGCCGCCGAGCGAGGTGCCGGCGATGTTGACACCGTGGTAACCACGGGCGCGGCCGATGAACTTGGTCTTGGCCGGCTGGCCTTTCAGGCGCCAGTAGGCCTTGGCCATCTTCACCGCGGTGTCGGCGCACTCGGAGCCGGAGCCGGTGAAGAACACGTGGTTGAGCTCGCCCGGCATCAGGTCGGCGATCTGCTCGGCCAACTGGAACGACAGCGGATGGCCGTACTGGAAGGCCGGCGAGTAGTCGAGGGTGCCGAGCTGCTTGGCCACGGCGTCCTGAATTTCCTTGCGCGAGTGACCGGCGCCGCAGGTCCACAGGCCGGACAGGCTGTCGTAGACCTTGCGCCCGCTGTCATCGGTGAGCCAGTTGCCTTCGGCGGCCACGATCAAACGCGGGTCGCGCTGGAAGTTGCGGTTGGCGGAGAACGGCATCCAGTGCGCATCCAGCTTGAGCTGGCTGGCGAGTGGGGAAGGAATCTGCAGGGCTTGGTTCATGACGCACGTCCTGGTGGTGGTAGACGTCATCAGCTTGTAATGAAGCGTTTGGTGAGTTAAATCTATATTTGTTTGAATTTAGATATTGGAAAACTCACCTATGCCCAAGAAAGCCCCTCTGAGCCAGGTCAGCGATTTCGAGTTGCGCCTGCTCCGGCTGTTCAAGACGGTGGCCGAATGCGGCAGCTTCGCCGCGGCCGAGGGGGCGCTGGGGATCAGCCGCTCGGCCATCAGCCTGCACATGAGCGACCTGGAAAAACGCCTGGGCATGCGCTTGTGTCAGCGTGGCCGCGCCGGGTTCGCCCTGACGGACGAGGGGCGCGAGGTGCTGCGCGCTGGCGAGGCGGTTCTGGTGGCCATCGAAGGCTTTCGCAGTGAAGTCAACCAGATGCACCAGCAACTGCGCGGCGATCTCAACGTCGGCATCGTCAACAACCTCGTGACCCAGCCGAAGATGCGTATCACCCGTGCCCTGCAGGCAGTACGCGCGCAGGGCGCCGGGGTGCGGATCAATCTCAGCATGAGCACTCCGGGCGAGATCGAGCGCGGCTTGCTCGACGGCCGCCTGCACGTGGGCGCCGTACCGTTGATCACACCGCTGTCGGGGCTCGAGTACAGCCTGCTGTACGAGGAGCGGTCGAATCTCTACTGCAGCCGTGAGCACCCCTTTTTCTCGCGGGCCGCCGAGGTCAGCAACGAGGAACTGCGCAGTGCCGACGCCGTGGTGCCGAGCTACCGCATGAGCGCGGAGGCCATCGGTCTGCACCAGTTGCTCAATTTCGCCGCTTCGGCAACGGATCGTGAAGGTATTGCTTTTCTGATCCTCACCGGCAGCTACATCGGCTTTCTGCCGGATCACTACGCAGCGTCCTGGGTGGAGAAGGGGATGATGGTTCCGCTCAGCCCGGATCGCCTGTTCTTCGATGCCAAGCTGGCCGTAGCCGTGCGCAAAGGGCGCCGGCAGAACCTCATCCTCGAGCGTTTTCTCGACGCCTTGCAGCTCTCCCGCTAACCCTCGCCTATATCCCTGATTCCTCTGGATTTTCACGGTCGAGCCAGCACTCGTTGGCGCGACCGGTAAGTCATCGGCTTGGAAAAAATTCCATGTGCCGTGTTGACAGGGTGTTTTTCTCAGTCCTAATCTGCATGCAGCGCTGCACACAAAGCGGCGCACCCTATAGCACACAGTGCAAAATCCTTTGCTGTTACTTCTGCCTACAAAAACAACTTATCGGTGAGGTGCAACATGGCTCGGTTTTTCCCACGCTCCATTCGTAATGTGATTGCCAGCGCGGCTGCAGTCGGCGCGCTGCTCGCTCAGGTTCCCGCTCAGGCAGCCGAAACCCAGGTCTGGAAGGACATTCAGAAAGCCGGCGTACTACGCTGCGGCGCAGCGGTGGCCGCACCCTACGTCATGCGTGATGCCGCTTCCGGTCAGTACAGCGGTTACTTCGTGGACCTTTGCCGCGACTTCGGTGAGAAGGTGCTGAAGGTCAAGGTCGAGTTCGTCGATACCAACTGGGACAACATCGTCGCCGGCGTTCAGAGCGACAAATGGGACATGGCCATGGCGCTGAACCAGACGCCGGAGCGCGCCCTGGCGCTGGCCTTCTCGGTACCCGCGACCGAGTATCAGGTGTCCCTGCTGATCAACAAGGACAATCCGAAGTTCGCCGGTGCCGGCAACAGCGTTGCCGACTACGACAAGGAAGGCGTGACCTTCGCGGTGATGTCCGGTACGGCTGGCGACAAGCTGATCTCGGCTGTCGTGAAGAACGGCAAGATCATGCGCCTGCCGGCCATGGACGATACTCGCCTGGCGGTGATGTCGCGTCGTGCCGACGTGCTGGTCGATGCCAACGACACCAACCACCTGTTCGCCCTGGCCAACCCGGACTGGACCAAAGAGATTCTGCCTGAGCCGGCCCTGGCCAAGCAGGGCGTCTCCTTCGGCCTGCGTCGCGACATTTCTCCGGCCGACCTGCAGGTGCTGAACATCTATCTGACACAGCGTCGTGAAACTGGCGAGATCGATGCGCTGATCGACAAGGCTTCTGCCGAAGTCAATGCCGCAGCCAAGCCCGCCCAGTAATCCTGCCTAGAGCTGAGGGCTACCTGCCAGGGCAGCCCTCCGGAGACGCTTCAATGAATACTCCCCATTTGGTGGCCGCCCAGCCACAGCCCACTCACGCCCCCAGCTCGATACCAGGTGGCGATTTCATCCAGTTGCGCGGTGTGTGCAAGTCCTACGGCGAGCAACTGGTGGTGATGGACAACCTCGATCTGGACATGCGCGCCGACGACAGGCTGGTCATCATCGGCCCGAGCGGTAGTGGCAAGAGTTCCCTGCTGCGGGTGTTGATGGGGCTGGAGGGTATTCAGGGTGGCACCATCCACTTTCAGGGCAAGCCCTATATCGCTGGCGGATCGGGCAGCGGCAAGCCTCTCAACGAGAGCCTGCGCACGCAGATCGGCATGGTCTTTCAGCACTACACCCTGTTCCCGCATCTCACGGTGCTGGGCAACCTGATCCTGGCTCCGACCAAGGTGCATGGTCTGTCGAAGGCCGAGGCCACCGAGAAGGCCCGTGCCTACCTCGCTCGCCTAGGCCTGGAAAGCAAGCTGCAGGCCTACCCCAGCCAACTCTCCGGTGGCCAGAAGCAGCGCGTGGCGATTGCCCGCGCACTGATGCTGGAACCCAAGCTGATGCTGTTCGACGAGGTGACCTCGGCACTCGACCCGGAAATGGTCATCGAGGTGCAGAACGTGATGATGCAGCTGGCTGAGCAGAAGATGGCCATGATCATCGTCACCCATGACATGCATTTCGCCCGGCATATCGCCACGCGCGTGGTGTTCTGCGCAGGCGGCAGGGTGATCGAGCAGGGGCCGCCGGAGCAGATTTTCACTCAGCCTAAAGAAGCTCGTACTCGCGAGTTCCTTGAAAAAGTCCTGCACCTGGACTGAGGGCGGCCACCATGAACTACCAATTCGATTTCCATTTCCTGAGCGGCAGCTTCGGCGCGCTCTGGGATGGCTTGAAAGTTACCCTCGAGCTGGCACTGGTCTCCAACCTGATCGGTCTGGTGCTCGGCTTCGGCCTGTGCCTGATGACGCTGAACCGCTGGTTCTTCATCCGCTGGCCGGCGCAACTGTTCATCGAGTTCTTCCGCTGCACTCCGGCACTGCTGCAGATCGTCTGGTTCTTCTACTGCGTGCCGATGTTGTTCAACGTTTTCATCGACCCGGTGGCCATGGGCTTCCTGGCGCTGGGCCTGAACCTCGCGGCCTTCAACTCCGAGGCTTATCGCGCCGGGGTACAGGCGGTGCCTCGGGAGCACCTAGACGCCTCCATCGCCCTCGGCCTGCGCTCCTGGCAGCGCACCTTCTACGTGGTGCTGCCGCAAGCCCTGCGCAGCGCGCTGCCAGTGCTGATGACCAACGGTATCGGCAGCCTGCAGCAGAGCGCGCTGGTGGCCATCGTCGCGGTCGCCGATCTGATGTACGTGGGCAAGAGCCTGGCCACCGAGGCCTACCGACCGTTGGAAACCTACACCCTGATCGCCCTGATCTACTTCGCCCTGTCACTGCCCATCGCGCAGTTGGTGCAGTACATCGAGCGCCGTCAGGAAGCCGCGGCCGCACGCTGAGGAGAACGTCATGCACATCGATTTTTCCGTCGTTTTCCCTTACTGGCACATCCTGCTCAAAGGGCTTGGGCTGACCATTGCCATCACCCTGACCTGTGCAGTTCTGGGTAGCCTGCTGGGCTTCGTCATCAGCCTGCTGCGCAACGTGCGCAATGCGTTGATCAGGCTGCCGATCACCCTCTATGTGGAGTTCTTCCGCGGTACGCCGCTGCTGATCCAGCTGTTCTGGGTGTTCTTCTGCTTTCCGGTGGTGTTCGGCCTGACGCTGTCGCCCTACGTGTCGGTAATGCTGGCACTGATTCTGTACATGGCGGCGATCACCAGCGAGACATTCCGCGGTGCGCTCAAATCCATCGCCAGTGAACAGCATGACGCCTGCACGGCGCTCGGGCTGACGCCACGGGTCAAGGTGTTGTTCGTGATTTTCCCACAGGCCCTGCTGCGCGCCACGCCGCCGCTGCTGTCGAACGTGGTCAGCCTGTTCAAGGAGAGCGCGCTGATTTCCTCGGTAGGCATCGCCGACCTGATGTTCGTCGGCCAGAACATTTCCAACAGCACGGCCCGCCCAGTGGAGTTCCTCAGCGCCGTCGCCGTCATCTACTTCTTCGTCGCATTCCCCTTGACCCGCCTGGTTGGCGTGATCGAGTCGCGGATGTTGCGTCGCTACGCATACTAAACCCCAGCTCTACTGGAGATATCGCAATGCAACTGAAAGGCATCCTGCCCGCCATCGTCACCCCCTTCGACAAGAACGGCGCCGTCGATCACGAGATCCTCGCCTCGATTCTCGAACATCAGCTCAAGGCTGGCGTCAGCGGCTTCGTGCCGCTGGGCTCGACCGGCGAATACTACGCGCTGACCAACGAAGAGCGTCGTCAGGTGCTGGCCACCGTCAAGGAAGTGGTCGGTGATCGCGGCACCCTGATCTCCGGGGCCAACGGCTCCTGCACCCGCGAGGTACTGGAGCAGGTGCAGCAGAGCGTCGACGCCGGCTACAGCAACCTGCTGATCGCACCGCCGTACTACGCGCTGCCGTCGCAGGAAGAGCTGCTCAGCCACTACCAGACGATCCTCGAGGCCTTCCCGCAGATCAACGTGGTGCTCTACAACTACCCGATCCGCACCAACGTCGAGGTGGGCATGGGTGTGATCGAAGCGCTCAAGGATCATCCGCGCGTCATCGGCATCAAGGAAAGCAGCGGCAATCTGCTGCGCGGCATCGAGATCGGCGAGAACTACAAGGGTAAGATCCAGCTCTCCTGCGGCTCGGACGACCAGGCGCTGGACTTCTTCATCTGGGGCGCCACCAGCTGGATCTGCGGCCCGGCCAACATCTTCCCGGAGAAGGTGGTGGACTTCTACAACAAGTTCACCGCTGGCGATCTGGCCGGTGCCCAGAACGTGATGCGCAATCTGTTCCCGATCATGGCCAACCTGGAAAGCGGCAAGTTCGTGCAGAAGGTGAAGTACGGCGCCGAACTGGCTGGCTTCAAGGCCGGCAATGCGCGTGCGCCGCTGCTGCCGCTGACCGACGAGGAAAAGGCCGAGTTCCGCCGCGTCTTCGAGGCTTCGCAACTGTGAGTCTGACGCCTGCCGGCCCTTGGGCTGGCAGGCGATGGCGCAGCACGCCGCTGGTTGCGGCGATGTTGCGCAACAATGGAAACAGAGCATTTCTTGGCGCTGTCTGCATGCAGGCAGCGCCTTCCGGGTTGCTGATCGGCAACCCGGTTTTATTGGCTTTACCTGCGATGAATTCGTCACCCATCGGTTACTCCAAGTGAGCGTCATTATGAACTCTTTACCCGCTGCAAACCCGGAACAGGCTGTGGTCATCGGTGGCGGTATCGTCGGCGTCTGTTGCGCGCTGTACCTGCAGCGCGAAGGTTATCGGGTGACGCTGGTCGACCCGGCCGCGCCCGGCGACAGCACGGCCAAATGGAGCTGCGGGCAGATGGCCGTCAGCGAGGTCATCCCGTTGTCCAAGCCCGGCATCCTGAAAAAGATCCCAGGCTGGCTGCTGGATCAGAAGGGCCCGCTGGCTCTGCGTCCAAGCGCGTTGCCGGGCATCCTGCCCTGGTTCCTGCGCTTCGTGGCCAATGCCCGTCACGCGAAGATCGTCGAGATCGCCCAGGCCATGACCACCCTGACCGAGCATGTCTACCAGGACTATGCGCCGCTGCTCGACGCCTGCGCGGACAAGAGCCTGCTGGGTGACCGACCGATCATCGAAGTATTCGACTCACCGGCTGGCGTGGCCCACGAGCGCCCGCATCTGGAACTGCGCAAATCCTTGGGCTTCGCCTCCGAGGAACTGGACGCCGGCGCCATCGCCGAGCTGGAGCCGAGCCTGGCCGGCAAGTTCAAGAGTGGTTTGCTGTTCCCGGACTGGCGTGCAGTCAGCGATACCGAAGGTTTCATCGCAGCGCTGACGCAGAGTTTCATCGACCAGGGCGGCGTGCGCGTACGCGAGCAGGCGAAACGCATCGACAGCGTGGCCGACCGCGCCATCGGCGTGACCCTGGCCAGCGGCACCCGCTTGCCGGCCGAGCATGTGGTGGTCGCTGCCGGCACCGGTTCGCGGGCGTTCTTCCCGCAGCTTGGCGTGGATGCTCCACTGGCCGGCATCGCCGGTTATCAGGTGGTGCTGCCCGATCCCGCCGTGGAAGTCCGCCACTCGGTGATCTACGCCGACGGCGGTTTCTGCTTCGCGCCGATGACCCGCGGCCTGCAGATCGGCGGCACCATCGAATTCGCAGGCGAGGGTGCCGAGCCGAACTTCAAGCGTGCCGACATCATCCTGGAGAAGGCTCGGCGCATCCTGCCCGAGCTGCAGACCGCCAAGTTCGAATACGGCGTGGGCTATCGTCCGTTCCTGCCGGATACCAAACCGATCATCGACCGTTCGGCGCGCCTGCCCAACGTACTCATGGCCTTCGGCCACGGCCAACTGGGCCTGACCCTCGGTGCCACCACCGGGCGGCTGATCGCCGACCTGGCAGCGGGGCGACCCACTGCCCAGAACCTGACCCCATTCAGCGCCAAGCGCTTCGCCCTTATTGGAGGACTCGCATGAACACCTATGACAAGCTCTACATCAACGGCCAGTGGGTGGCGCCAGTAAAAGGCGGCACCTTCGAGACCTTCGATCCGAGCAATGAGGAAGTCCTGGCAGCGGTCGCCGCGGCCACGGCCGAAGACGTGGATCACGCAGTCCAGGCGGCGCGCCAGGCCTTCGACGAAGGCCCCTGGCCGAGCATGAGCGGTGCGGCACGTGCCGCGGTGCTGCGGCGCATCGCTCAGGGCATCCGCGACCGCCAGCAGGAACTGGCCGAACTGGACGTGCGCGACAATGGCAAGCCGTTGCCCGAAGCGCTCTGGGATATCGGCGACACCGCCGGCTGCTTCGATTTCTATGCCGACCTGGCCGAAGACCTCGACAGCCATGCCGAACAAGCCGTGGCGCTGGCCGACGAGCGTTTCAGTTCGGTGGCGCGCAAGGAGCCGATCGGCGTGGCCGGCGCCATCATTCCGTGGAACTTCCCGATGCTGATGGCCGCCTGGAAAGTCGCCCCCGCGCTGGCTGCCGGCTGCTGCATGGTGCTCAAGCCATCCGAGCTGACTCCGCTGACCGCCCTGGAACTGGCACGTATCGCCCACGAGGCCGGGCTGCCGGCCGGGGTGCTGAACGTGGTCACCGGCCTGGGCCCGGATGCCGGTGCGCCGCTGGCCGAGCACCCGGGCATAGACAAGCTGGCCTTTACCGGCAGTGTGCCGACCGGCAGCCGGATCATGCAGGCCGCCGCCAAGGACATCAAGAACATCAGCCTGGAGCTGGGCGGCAAGTCGCCGTTCATCGTCTTCGCCGACAGCGATATCGAGGCTGCCGTCGAGTGGATCATGTTCGGCATCTTCTGGAACCAGGGCCAGGTCTGTTCCGCCACCTCCCGCGTGCTGGTGCAGCGCGAACTGTACGCGCCGCTGCTCGAACGCCTGAAGCAGGAAGCCGAGAAAGTGCGCATCGGCAACGGCATGGAGGAGGGCGTGCTGCTCGGCCCGCTGGTCAACAAGAGCCAGTACGACAAGGTGCGTGAAGCCATCGCGCGTGGTTGCGAGGAGGGGGGCAGGCTGGTCTACGGCGGCGAGCGCCCGGCCGGTTTCGCCAAGGGTTTCTACCTGCAGCCGACCATCTTCGCCGACGTACCGGAAGATAGCTGGATTTGGAACGAGGAAATCTTCGGCCCGGTGGTGTGCATCCGTCCGTTCGACGACGAGGCCGAGGCGCTGCGCAGCGCCAACGACTCGCGCTTCGGCCTGGCCGCGGCGGTGATGTCCAAAGATCTGCCGCGCGCCGAGCGCGTCGCGCGCAAGCTGCGCGCTGGCATCGTCTGGGTCAACTGCTCGCAGCCGACCTTCACCGAAGCCCCCTGGGGTGGCTACAAGCAGAGCGGTATCGGCCGCGAGCTGGGTGAGTGGGGCCTGAACAATTATCTGGAAACCAAGCAGATCACTCGCTACGACAGCGAGCAACCCTGGGCCTGGTACATCAAGTGAGGTAACCGCCATGCGCTGGAAGAAAACGCTGCAACTGGTGGACGTGCATTGCGAAGGTGAGATCGGCAAGGTCATCACGGGTGGCGTCGTCGGCATTCCCGGCGAAACCATGCTGGACAAGATGAACCACATCAACGAGGTGGACGACAGCCTGCGCCGCCTGGTGATGCTGGAACCACGCGGTTGCCTGCAGATGTCGGTCAACCTGCTGCTACCGCCGACCCGGCCGGAAGCGCAGGCCGGCTTCATCGTGTTGCAGGCCGACAAGGCCCATCCGATGTCTGGCAGCAATTGCATCTGCGTGGTCACCGCCTTGCTGGAATTGGGCATGGTGCCGATGCAGGAACCGGAAACCACGGTCGTGCTGGACACCCCGGCCGGCCTGGTGACCGCCCGTGCGCGCTGTGAAGACGGGCGCTGCCTGAGCGTGTCGCTGGATATGGTGCCGTCGTTCGTCGAGCACCTGGACGTGGCCATCGACACCGAGGCGTTCGGCACCATCAAGGCCGATATCGCCTTCGGTGGGGTGTACTACGCCCTGGTCGACGTGGATCAGGTAGGCCTGCGCATCGCCCCGGAAAACGCCCGCGAGCTGGCGGCTGCAGGCGTGGCGCTGAAGGAGCTGATCAACCAGCAGGTTCGCGTTCAGCACCCGCTTTTCGCGGCACTCAAGGACGTGGCCTATGTGATGTTTCGTAATCGCCTGGACGGCAGCACCTACCAGACCTGCACCACCTTGCCACCGGGCCGCGTCGACCGCTCGCCGTGCGGCACCGGCAGCTCGGCCAACCTGGCCACGCTGGCCGCGCGTGGCCAGGCCGAGGTTGGCGACCAACTGGTTTCGCGTTCCACCATCGGCGGCGAGTTCCAGGTGCAACTGCTCGGGCGCAGCGAAGTCGGCGGCCGCCCGGCAGTGCTGCCGCGCATCACCGGGCGCGCCTGGATCTACGGTATCCAGCAGCTAGGGGTGGATCCTGACGACCCGCTGGCCGCAGGCTTCATGCTCAGCGATACCTGGGGGCCGGCGTTTCCTCAGTGAGTGCGTGACACCGGGCGGGCCAGTCGGCCCGTCCGAACCTTCGGAAGCAGCGCCATGGGTGTAGTCGAGATCAAAGCGGAAGGCAGCGCCAGGAAACACGGTGGTCGCTACATCTATGAGACGTTGCGCAGGCAGATCCTGACCTTGCAACTCAAGCCTGGCGCACAGTTGGACGAGGTTTCGCTGGCGTTGCAGTTCAACGTATCCCGCTCGCCGGTACGCGATGCCCTGGCACGCCTGATCAGCGAAGGGCTGGTGACCATCCTGCCGAATCGCACCTTGCTGGTCACGCCTTTCGAGATCGAGGAATTTCCCAACTACATTGCCGCGCTGGATCTGATCCAGCGCGCGGTGACCCGACTCGCCGCGCTCAACCGCACCGAGCAGGATCTGCAGCGTATTCGCCAGGCCAATGTCGCTTATGTCGAGGCCTTGGGGCAGGGCAGCTTCGAGGTCATGTCGGAGTTGAACAAGGCCTTTCACATGGAGATCGCCAGGGCCGGGCACAACCCCTATTTCACCACCTACTACGAGAAGCTGCTGGGCGAGGGCCAACGCCTGCTGCACCTGCACTTCGACTTCATCGTCAGCTCGCAGAGCTTAAAAGGTGCTGACCAGGATCATGACCACATCATCGACGCCATCGCCAAGCGTCAGGCGGATCTGGCCGAGCAGGCCTCCCACGAGCACACCATTCTGTTTCGTGATCGTTTCCTGGAATTCATGAAGCAGAATCTCACCCAGGGTGTTTCGATCTACTAACGATCTCGTGCCCCAAGTGGCCACGCTGACAGCTCGCCTCAGGAGTGCGCTCGCTGCGCACGACGCCAGACCGATGGTTCGCCGTCACGGCCTTGGGGTACTCTTGGCGGCATTCGCCGGCGGCACAGCCGGGCCCAAGCAATGGCAGGAACACCGATGAGCAACGATGCAGTTGAACCCGAAAACAATGGGCGCCGGCATGGCGGGCGTTACATCTACGAAGAACTGCGCAAGCAGATTCTCACCCTGAAACTGAAACCGGGCTCGCAACTGGATGAAGTGTCACTGGCTGCGCAGTTCGGCCTCTCCCGTTCACCCGTGCGCGATGCCCTGGCGCGCCTGATCACAGAGGGGCTGGTGACCATCCTGCCGAACCGTACCACTCTGGTCACGCCGTTCGAGATCGAAGAATTCCCCAGCTACGTGGCGGCACTGGATCTGATCCAGCGTGCGGTCACGCGGCTTGCCGCGCTGCAGCGCACCGAGGAGGACATGCAGCGCATACGTGCCGCCGAGGACGCCTATATGGCCTCGATATCCAAGGGCGACTTCCAGGCCATGACCGAGCTGAACAAGACGCTGCATCTCGAAATCGCCAGAGCCGGAAAGAATCCTTACCTGACCAGTTACTACGAGCGGTTGCTGGGGGAGGGGCAGCGCCTGCTGCACCTGCACTTCGACTTCATCATCAGCACGGCCAGTTCATCCGGCCTTGGGCGTGATCATGAGGAGATCGTCGAGGCAATCGCCGCCCGTGACGCCAATGCAGCGGAGAACGCCGCGCATGAGCATACGATGCTGTTCCAGCGCAGGTTCCTGGATTTCATGCAGCAGAACCTGACGGCGAATATGGCCATTACCTGAGCTCAATGACGCCGAAACGCAAGCGTAGGGAGAAGGTTTGGTCGAGAAACGAAGGCGAGGGTTATGGCGATCGGTTCATGTTCATGGCCGGCGTTATGTTTTAAAGTAATCGGTTGCCGAAAGAACCCCCATGGCCATCACCATGGAGGGCTTTCATTCCGACCAATTACTGAGGGGAAGATGACCAAGCCTTTCATCTCGCTGTGCCCTGAAATTACCCGGGCACACGCACTGAAGTTGATGGATTGGCTGGAGGATGAGCGCGTTACCTACTATCTGAGCGATTCGCGTGATGTCTCCCGATCCATCGAGCAAGCCATCGATCGGACTCAACTGCCGATCCTGACCCATCTGTTCAACCAGGGCGGCCGTTTCTTCATGGCCTATGACCGGCATGACGAACCGGTTGGCTTCGTCCGCCTGGTCAAGAGCGACTCGAGTTGCGAGATCGTCCTGGCCATCGGAGACAGCGACAAATGGGGCCGCAAGCTTGGCGCACGGATGATCCGCGAAGGCATGAAACAGGCCTTCCTCGACATGCGCGCCGAGACGCTGGTGGCCAAGATTCACCCGGACAATGTGCGCTCGCAGAAAGCCTTTCTGCGCAGTGGCTTCGTGCTCGAGCGCGAAACGCCGACCTTGAAATCGTATGCCATGACGGCTGGGCGTTATCTGCAGTTCCTGCGCGAAGGTAGCATCAGCGACCGCAGCGATATCTACATCACCGAAATCGACAAGGCCAGACTCGAGAGCCTGGTGGTGCTCGAGGAGGGCCCGGCCCTAGTCGAACTCGAGCATGAGCTCGAACGCGCCGTCGTCGTCCAGCCGCAGCAGGTGGCGAGCACCGTGGTCACGATGAATTCCAGGGCCTTGCTGCAACTGGACGACGAAGAGCTCGAAGTCGCTCTGGTGTACCCGGAAGACGCGGACAGCAGCGCCGGGAAGCATTCAGTGTGCTCCGAGATCGGCGCTGCGATCTTGGGCTATCAGGAGGGCGACGCCATCGACCGGCGCATTTCCGACCGAACCCGCCGTATCGAGATCAGGAAGGTGCTTTACCAGCCGGAGGCGGCGGGGGATTACCATCTCTGATGGGCGTTAGCGATAACGCTTAATTCTCAGCGAGATGGCAGCCCACAGAGTCTCCCTAGCCAAGCAGGGAGACTTTCCTACCGGGAAACCTCTGCCCGAGCCCATCGCAATGAACCCGGGCAGTAGCCTTCAGCGCATCAGGCCTCCTGCAAGACCTGGTCGATCGCCTCACCCAATGCCTGGACATAAGGTGCCTTGACCAAGCTGTTGTGCGTGCCTGGCAGCGCCACTGCCTGCACCTGTTCAGCCACCACCTGTGTCCAACCCAGAGTCGGGTCCTGGCGTGGCTGGTCGGCAGCGCTGAACAGCTTCAGGCTCAGCGTGCTCGGTGGGGTCACGTAGGCGCCCACTGCTTTGCGAATGCCCCAGGCCACCGCCAGGTGGCTGCGCAGCAAGGCCAGGTCGATGCCCGCCGGCAGTTCTTCGGGCAGCAGCCCGTGTTCGCTGCACAGTGCGAGCATGGGCTCCACGGCGTTGTCCTCGGCCAGCGACTGCAGGCGCTGGTGCAGATCCTCCGGGATGCTTTGGGGCAGCCAGGCCATGAGGAACTGCGCTTCGCTCGGTGCAGGCCCAGCCTCGGCTTCGGTGCGCGCCGAAGCGTCGATGATGCCGAGGAACTCCAGACGTTCGCCGCTGGCTTGAAGCTGGCGGGCCATTTCATAGGCGATCAGGCCACCCGCCGACCAGCCGGCGATGCGGTAAGGTCCGCGGCCTTGCACCTGGCGGATAGCGGCCAGGTAGCGCGAGGCCATGGCCGGCACGTCGCTGAGTACGCTTTCATCGGCCTTCAAGCCGCTGGCGGCCAGGCCGTAGACCGGCAGGCTGTCCGGCAAGGCGGCGGCCAGGTCGTAGGCGTACTGCACCTCGCCCCCCAATGGATGCACCAGGAACAGCGGGCGCCGTTCGCCGCGCGGGCGTACTGGCACCAGATTGCTCGCCTGGCCTTGCCCGGCCTCGCCGCTCAGCGTGCGGGCGAAGCCCGCCAGGGTCGGCTCGACGAACAGGTCGCGCACCGCCACCGGCTTGCCCAGCACCTTGCGCAGGCGCGAGGCCATTTGCACGGCCATCAGGGAAATCCCGCCCAACTGGAAAAAGTCGTCGTGACGGCTGATCTGCTCCTTGTTGAACAGGCTCTGCCAGATGGCTGCCACCGCCTGTTCCACCGGGCCCTGCGGCGCCTCGAAGGGTTTGGGCTGCGCCGTGGCCTGTAGCGCCGGTTCGTCACTGTGCACCTTGCGCACCGGCGCCGGCAGCTGAGCCAGCACCTGGCTGAGCGGCTGATCGGTATCGCGAACCCAGTGTTCCAGCAGCGTAACGAACAGCGCCGCGATGCGTTCGGCACTGGCGGTGTCGAACAGGTCGCTGGCGTACTGCAGGCTGCCGCCGATGGAGTCGCCGTGGTCGACCAGCGACAGCGCCAGGTCGAATTGCGTGGCATGGTGCGGACGCTCGACACCGGCCACCTGCAGGCCGGGCAGTTGCAGCGGCGCGTCCGGGGTGTTGTTCAGGCTCAGCATCACCTGGAACAGCGGGTTGTGCCCCATGTTGCGCACCGGCTGCAGGGCGCTGACCACCTGCTCGAACGGCAGATCCTGGTGCTGATAGGCCGCCAGCGTGGTGGCCTTGACCTGCGCCAGCAGGTCATTCACCGGCGTTTCGCCGCAGGGTTTGACGCGCAGTGCCAGGGTGTTGGTGAAGAAGCCGATCAGTGGCTCCAGCTCCGGGCGCGAACGGTTGGCGACCGGGGTACCGATCACCACATCCTGCTGGCCACTGAGGTGGCTCATCAGCGCCGACCAGCCGGCCAGCAACAGCATGAACAAGGTGCTGCCCTGGGTCTGGCTGAACTGGCGCAACTGCGTGCTCAGCTCGACCGGGAAGCGGCACTCGACGATCCCGCCGGCATAGCTCTGGGTGGCCGGGCGTGGGCGGTCCAGCGGCAGGTTCAACAGCGCGGGGGCGCCATCGAGGTACTGCCGCCAGAAGTTCAGGCTGGCTTCCAGGCCGGCACCGTCGAGCACACGACGCTGCCAGGCGGCATAGTCGGCGTATTGCAGCGGCAGCGGCGGCAAGGGATCCGGCTGACCCTGGGCGAAGGCGCTGTACAGCCGGCTGACCTCGCTGGCCAGGACGCTGTTCGACCAGCCATCGGAAATGATGTGATGCAGGGTGATGAACAGCACGTGCTCCTGTTCATCCACTTGCGCCAGCAAGCCGCGCAGCAGCGGGCCACGCGCCATGTCGAACAACTGCGTGACGTTGGCTTCGCCCAGGGCCTGCAGGGCGCTTTCACGCTCGACCTCGGGCAGCCCACGGAGGTCTTCATAGGCCAGGTTGAAGCCGCAGTCGGCCGGTGCGATGGCCTGGGCTGGCTCACCCTCGACCCGCTCGAAACGGGTACGCAGGATTTCGTGGCGGGCCACCAGGCGGTCCAGCGTGGCCTGCAGCGCACGGCGATCCAGCGGGCCGCTCAGGCGCAGGGCCTGGGGCAGGTGGTAGGCCGCGCCGGCTGCCGGATCCAGTTGATCGAGGAACCACAGGCGCTGCTGGGCGAACGACAACGGCAGGCGCTGGTTGCGGTTGGCCAGCGGGATGCTGCCGGCGTCACTCGACGAAGTGCCGTCCACCAGCGCCGCCAGGCCGCGCACGGTGGGCGCCTCGAACAGTTCGCGCAGGCTGATGCGTGCTCCCAGTTTGCGGCGCAGCCTCGACAGCAACTGCACCGCCAGCAGCGAGTGGCCGCCCAGCTCCAGGAAGCCGTCGTCACGACCGACCTGTTCGACCCCCAGCAGGGCCTGCCAGATCTGCGCGATGGCCTGTTCGGTCTCGCCTTGCGGTGCCACGTAGGCCTGGCTGGCCAGGGACTCGGCGCCCGGGGCAGGCAGGGCGCGGCGGTCGAGCTTGCCGTTGGCGGTCAGTGGCAACTGCTCCAGTACCACGTAGGCGCTGGGCACCATGTACTCCGGCAGGCGCTCGAGCAATGCTGCGCGCAATTGCCCAGCGTCCGGCGGCGTACCGCACAGGTAGGCCACCAGGCGGGTGCCTGCCTCGTCGCCATGGCTGTCATTGCGGGCGATCACCGCCGCTTCGCGCACGCCCTCGCAAGCCAGCAGGGCGCTTTCGATCTCCCCCAGCTCGATACGGAAGCCGCGAATCTTCACCTGGAAGTCGTTGCGGCCCAGGTACTCCAGGGTGCCGTCGGCGCGCCAGCGGCCCAGGTCGCCGGTCTTGTACAGACGACCCTGTGGCGTATCGATAAAGCGCTCGGCGGTCAGTTCCGGGCGGTTGAGGTAACCGCGTGCCACACCGGCACCGCCGATGTGCAGCTCACCGGCCACGCCGATCGGTGCCGGCTGGCCCAGAGCGTCGAGCACGTAGAGCTGCACGTTGGCCAGCGGGCGACCGATGCTGGGTTGTTCGCCGAGGTCGGCGACCAGGCCCTGGCTGGCGTCCACGGTGCCTTCGGTCGGCCCGTACATGTTGTAGAAGTGGATGCTCGGGCAGGCGCGCAGGCGTGCCCAGGTGGCGGCGTTGATCGGCTCGCCACCGAGCAGCACGCTGCGCGGCTTGTAGCGTTCACGCTCGAGCAGCCCGGCGGCGAGCAGGCCGTCGAGTTGCGAAGGGGTGGAGTCGAACGCCTGGATCTGCTCGGCTTCGAGGAAGTCCAGCAGCTCCTGGCCACTGGCGCGCAGGTGCTGCGGCACGATCACCAGGCAGTGGCCGGCACCGAGCTGGCAGATGCCCTTGAGCGACATGTCGAAGTAGAAACCGGCGTTCAGCGCTACCCGCGCCTGAGCCGTGCAATGGCTGTGGGTGGTGCGCGCCAGCACCTGGCTGAAGTTGAACAGCGAGCGGTGCTCGACCATCACGCCCTTGGCCTGGCCGGTGGAACCGGAGGTGTAGATGACGTAGGCCAGGTGTTCCGGGCTGAGGCTAGGCACCTGCGGGTTGCTGTCGTAGCCGGAGTCGTCGGCAGCGGCCAGGGATTCGGCGGTGTCCAGCGCCAGGCGCGGCACGCTGACTGGCGGCAGCGTCAGGGTGGCCTGGGCCAGCAGCGCACAAGGCTGGCTGTCGGCGAGCAGGAAGGCCATGCGCTCGGCGGGGTTGGCCGGATCCAGCGGTACATAGGCGGCACCGGCCTTGAGCACGGCGAGCACGCCGACGATCATCTCCAGGCTGCGCTCGGCGCACAGCGCCACGCGGTCGTCGGGCTGCACACCGAGGGCCAGCAACTGACGAGCCAGGTGGTTGGCGCGGCGGTTGAGCTGCTGGTAGCTGAGCTGTTGCTGTTCATGAACCAGCGCCGTGGCGTCGGGCTGCTGCTCGGCCTGTTGCTCGAACTGCTGGTGCAGCGGGCGCACCGCGCCGAAATCCTCGGCGGTGTGGTTGAAGCCGTGCAGCAGTTGCTCGCGCTCTAGGTCGGGCAGCACCTCCAGGGTCTGGGCCGGGCGTGCCGGGTCGTGCTGCAGGGCATCGACCAGGGAAGACACGGCCTGTTCCAGATACTGGGCGACCCGCGCCGGGTCGATGCCCGCCACGGCCTGGGCTGTCAGCGAGAACTGTTCGCCGACATCGGCGACGGCGATTTCCAGTGGATAGTTGGTGCGGGTTTCCGACGCCAGGAAGTGAATCCCGGGCTGATCGGCCAGTTGCTCGCGCTGCTGGCCGTCGGCATCGATCAGTTCGCCATGGCGGCAGTTGAGGATCACCGTGAACAGCGGTGCGGAGGCTTCCACGGCGCTGCAACGCTGGGCCAGGGACAGAGGCGCCTGTTCGTGCACCAGCAGCTCGCTGAGTTGCTCATAGGCATCGGCCACCAGCTGCGCGATGCTGTGCTGGCGAACCCGCAGGCGCATCGGCAGGGTATTGATGAACATGCCCAGGGCATGGTCGGCACCGGCGGTGCCTTGCGAGCGCCCCGACAGCACCGTGCCGAACAGGCCTTCATCGCTGCCACTGGTGGCGGCCACCACCAGGCCCCAGGCGGCGTGGAACAGCACCGAGGTCGGCACGCCCTGGGCGCTGGCGACCTGATGCACGCGCTGGGTCAGCGCCGGACTCAGGTGCCTGACCGCGCGCTGGATACCGGCACCGCTGCCGTGTACATCCAGCACCCCGAACGGCGCACTGGTGGTGTCTACATCATGCAGCAGCCGGCGGAAGTAAGCCTCATGCTCGGCGACCGGCACCTGGGCGTTCTTGGCGATGAAGTCACGATAGGGTTGTGACGGCGGTAGCTGCTCGGCGTGGCCATCGAGCACGGCCTGGATCTCCAGCATGATCAGACGCAGGGTGACGTTGTCGCTGATCAGGTGGTGGTCGAGCAGCGCCAGCAGCCATTGCTGGCCCGGCTCGTCGTGAATGGCGTAGGCGGCGATCAGCGGCGCCTGTTGCAGATCGAGGCGCAGGCGATGCGGGTCGGTGTGCTCGCGCAGCACCTCCAGGGCGCTTGCCCCCGGCGGGCAGTCGAGGGTTACCAGCGGCAGCCTGGCCTGGTGCTGCACCACCTGCACCGGAGCTGGCAAGCCCTGCCAGCGCAGCGCGCTACGCAGGATGTCGTGGCGGTCGATGACCACCTGCACGGCGGCCAGGAAGTTATCCAGCAGCTCGCGGCGCTCGAAGGTCACCACGGTGCGCATCAGGTAGGCATCGCCTTCGCTCTGCAGCAGATGGTGGAACAGAATGCCTTCCTGCAGCGGCGACAACGGGTAGATGTCCTGCACGTTGGCGACCCCGCCTGGCACCTGCTCGACGATCTGCTCGATCTCGGCCTGGCTCAAGCTCGCCAGCGGCAGCATATCGGGCGTGATGTGCTGGCAATCGGCGGGAATCGTCGGCGTGGTGGCGGCGGCCTGCTGCGCATCGACCGGCACCGTGGCAGCGGCCATGGCCTTGAGCGTCGGCGCCGCGAACACGGTGCGCACGTCCAGGGCCAGGCCTTCCTGGCGCAGGCGCTCGATCAGGCTGATGACCAGGAACGAATGCCCGCCCAGCTCGAAGAAGTGATCCTCACGGCCAACCTGCTCGACCCGCAGCAGGTTTTGCCAGGCCTGCGCTAGCAGGGTTTCCACCGGCCCTTGTGGTGCCTGGTATTCGCGGCGTGCCAGGGTGCCGGTATCCGGGGCGGGCAGGGCCTTGCGGTCCAGCTTGCCGTTGGTGGTCAACGGCCAGGCATGCAGCGACACGAAGGCACTGGGCAGCATGTAGTCCATCAGGTGCTCGGCCAGTTGCTCGCGCAGTCGCGCCGCGTCCAGCACCGCGCCGTCGTGAGGGATGAGATACGCCACCAGGCGCTGATCGCCCGGCGCGTACTCGAAGGCCAGCACCCTGGCCTGGCTGACGCCTGGGCAGGCCAGCAGACGTGCTTCGATTTCACCCAGCTCGATACGCAGGCCGCGAATCTTCACCTGGGAGTCATTGCGGCCCACGTACACCACGCCGCCGTCGCTGTTGTAGCGCGCGGTGTCACCCGTGCGATACAGACGCTCGCCGGGGGCGCAGGGGTCGTCGATGAAACGCTCGGCGTTGAGCGCGTCACGGTTGAGGTAACCGCGGGCCACACCGCCGCCACCGATGTAGATTTCGCCTTCCACACCGACCGGTACCGGCTGCAGGTTGGCATCCAGTACGCGCAGGCACAGGTCTGGCAGCGGGGTGCCGATCAGGCTCGGCGCGCCTTCGTCGATCTCGTGCTGGGCCAGCGGGTAGAAGGTCGCATGCACGGTGATTTCGGTGATGCCATACATGTTCACCAGACGCGTGCGGTTCAGGGGTGTGTGTGCGGTCCACGGGCGCAGGCTGGCGAACTCCAGCGCTTCGCCGCCGAAGATCACCTCGCGCAGGCTGTGCTCACCCGGGGCACGCTCATGGGCCTGGATGAAGCGGCGGAAGGCGCTCGGGGTCTGGTTCAGTATGGTGACACGCTCGCGGCACACCAGGGCATGGAAGTCTTCGGCGGAGCGGGCCACTTCGGCCGGTACGATCACCAGTCGTCCACCATGGCTCAGTGCGCCCCACAGTTCCCATACCGAGAAGTCGAAGGCAAAGGAGTGGAACAGCGTCCAGACGTCCTCTGCAGCGAAGTCGAACAGCTCGGCGCAGGCATCGAACAGCCGGGCGACCTGGCGATGTTCCACCTGCACGCCCTTGGGCTGCCCGGTGGAACCGGAGGTGTAGATCACGTAGGCCAAGTGCCGTGCCTGCAGGTTCGGCAGTTCCGGGTTGTGGTCGTACTCCGGCCCAGGCTCTTCGCCAGCGATGTCCAGGGCCAGTACCGGCACGTCGTGGTCTGGCAAGACGCTCAGGCAGGCCGGCTCGGCCAGCAGCAGGGTCGGCTGGCTGTCGTCCAGCAGGTAGCCCAGCCGCTCGGCCGGGTAGGCCGGGTCCAGCGGCACGTAGCCGGCACCCGCCTTGAGCACCGCGAGAATCGCCACTACCTGGCCAATGCCGCGCTCGGCGAGAATGGCCACGCGCTGATCGGGCTGTACGCCCTGGCTCAGCAACTGCTCGGCCAGGTCATTGGCCCGGCGGTTCAGGGTCTGATAGCTGACCTGCTGGTCGGCGAAGCTCAGGGCAATGCTGTGCGGTGCGTCGGCGGCGGCCCGCTCGAAGCGCTGGTGCAGCAGCGGCGTACCGGCAAAGCGCGCCTTGGGTTGTGCCGTGGCCGGGCTGGCCTGACGCTGCGCAGCGCTGAGCAGCGGCAGGTTCAGCACCGGCCGTTGCAGGTCATCCAGCAGCGCCGTCAGCAGCACTTTGAAATGCTCGGCGAAGCGTTCCACCGTGCTGCGCTCGAACAGGTCGCTGGCGTACTCGATCACCCCGGCCAGGCCGCCATCGGCATGGCCCAGGGTCAGCATCAGCTCGAATTGCGCGGTGTGGTGCGCCTGCTCCACCGGCGTCAGGCTCAGGCCCGGCAGCGCCAGGTCGGCCTGGCCGGGGGTGTTGTCCAGCGACAGGGCCACCTGGCACACCGGGCTGTGGCTGAGCGAGCGCGGCGGCTGCAACGCCTCGATCACCTGCTCGAAGGGGATGTCCTGATGTTCATGGGCACCCAGCACCGCCTGTTTGGCCAGATCCAGCAGTTGCGCACCGCTGGGGTTGTCGGCGAGGTTCAGGCGCAGCGCCTGGGTGTTGACGAAAAAGCCGATCAGCGCTTCGGTCTCGGCGCGGCTGCGGTTGGCGTTGGGCACGCCGATCACCACGTCCGGCTCGTTGCCCAGGCGTGCCATCAGCACCGCCCAGGCGCTGAGCAAGGCCATGAACGGCGTGACTTGGTGCTGTTTGCAGACATTCGCCAGACGCTGGTACAGCGGCGCCTCGATCAGCACCGTTACATCGCCGCCGCGGAAGCTCTGCCGCGCCGGGCGTGGCCGGTCGCTGGGCAGGTTGATCACCGCCGGTGCGCCTTGCAGGTGTTCGCGCCAGTAGGCCGCCTGCGCCTGCAGTTGCTCATGGCCCAGCGTACGGTGCTGCCAGGCGGCGTAGTCGGCGTACTGGATCGCCAGGGGCGGCAGCGGGTCGGGTTGCTGCTGGCTGAAGGCGCGGTACAAGGCACCCAGCTCGCGCACGCAGACACCCACCGACCAACCGTCGGAGATGATGTGGTGCTGCACCACCAGCAGCACGTGCTCATCGTCGGCCACGCGCAGCAGATGGCCGCGAATCAGCGGCCCGCTGCTCAGGTCGAAGGGCTTGGCCGCTTCATGATCGGCGATGCGCGCGGCGCTCTGGCTGGCTTGCTCATAGGGCAGGGCACGCAGATCCTGCTCGCTCAGGTTGAAGCCGATGTCTGCTGCTGCGATGACCTGCACCGGCTGTTCGCCAGGGCAACTGAAGGTGGTACGCAGGCTTTCGTGGCGCTCGACCAGGCGATCCAGCGCGGCTTGCAGGGCGCCACGGTCCAGCTCGCCGCGCAGCAGCAAGGTGGCGCGCATGTGATAGGCGGCGCTGGCACCAGGATCCAGGCGGTCGAGGAACCACAGGCGCTGCTGGGCGAACGACAGCGGCAGCGGCGCGCTGCGATCGGCCGGCAGAATGACTGGCTGGGTGCTGGCCTGGGTGACGCCGAGCACCTGCGCCAGGGCGGCGACGCTGGGGTTGCTGAACAGGTCGCGCAGCATCAGCTCGTGGCCCAATTGCTGGCGCACCCGAACGACCAGTTGCGCCGCCAGCAGCGAATGCCCGCCGAGCTCGAAGAAACTGTCGTTGCGGCCCACCGGCGAAACCCCGAGCAGCTCCTCATAGAGCTCGGCCAGGGCCTGTTCGGTCGGCCCTTCGGGTTCGGCATAGGACTCACTGGCCATGGCGTTGAGGTCAGTGGCAGGCAGGGCCTGGGTGTCGAGCTTGCCGTTGACCGTCAGCGGGTAGCTTGCCAGGCTGACGAAAGCACTGGGAATCATGTAGTCCGGCAGTGTCGCGCCCAGTTGCGCGCGCAATGCGGCCACGGCCAGCGTGGTGCCCGGCTGCGGGATCAGGTAGGCCACCAGGCGCTTGCCCTGGGCCGCATCGTCGCGGGCCAGCACGCGAGCTTCGCGCACGCCCTGGCAGGCGAGCAGCTTGGCCTCGATCTCGCCCAGCTCGATGCGGAAACCGCGGATCTTCACCTGGGCATCCATGCGCCCCAGGTGCACCAGCTCGCCGTTGGTCAGCCATTTGCCCAAGTCCCCCGAGCGGTACAGACGCTGCCCAGGGCGCAGCGGGTTGTCGATGAAGCGTTCGGCGGTCAGTTCCGGGCGGTTCAGGTAGCCACGCCCGACACCCAGGCCAGCCACGCAGATTTCCCCGGCCACGCCCACCGGCAGCAGGCGCTGCCGGTGGTCGAGCACGTACACCTCGGTGGTCGGGATCGGTCGCCCGACGTTGGAGATGCCGGCGTCGATGTCGGCCTGCTGCAGAGCCTTGAAGGTCACGTGCACGCAGGTTTCAGTGATGCCGTACATGTTCACCAGCGCCACATGGCCGAAGCGCTGGTGGAAGCCCGCCAGGCGTGCCGGCTCCAGGCTTTCGCCGCCGAAGATGACATAACGCAGGTGTTCCAGGCTGGCGGGGTGATCCACGGCCACACTGCTCAGCGCATCGAAGGCCGAAGGGGTCTGGTTGAGCACGCTGACCTGCTCGGCCTGCAGGAAGTCCAGCAGCCCCTGAGGGTCACGGCGCAGGGCTTCCGGCACCAGGGCCAGGCGGCCACCGTGCAGCAGGGCGCCGAACATCTCCCACACGGAGAAATCGAAGGCATGCGAATGGAACAGCGACCACACGTCGCTCGCGCCGAAGTCGAACGGTGCGCGGCTGTTGTGCAGCAGGCGCACCACGTTGCGGTGTTCCAGCAGCGCACCCTTGGGCTGGCCGGTGGAGCCCGAGGTGTAGATGACATAGGCCAGGTGATCCGGCGCGCTGAGGTTGGGCAGATTTTCGCTGCCGGCAGGACTGGCGCTGTCGTCCTGCAGGGCAAGCACTTGGATGCCCAGCCGGGCGGCCGTCTCGGCCAGCGCCGGGTCGACGATGGCGTGGCGTACGCCGCTGTCCTGCAGGACGAAGGCAATGCGCTCTGCGGGGGCGTTGGGGTCGACCGGCACATAGGCGCCACCGGCCTTGAGCACTGCCAGGGTCGCCACCACCATGCCCAGCGAACGCTGCAGGGCGATGGCCACCGGCGCCTGCGGGGTGACCCCGGCGGCACGCAGGCGGTGCGCCAGCTGGTTGGCCTGGGCGTTGAGCTGCGCATAGCTGAGGCGCTGGTTGCCGAGGTTCACGGCAATGCGCTCGGGGCACTGACGCACCTGTTCCTCGAACAGTTGGTGAATCGTCATCTGCTCGGGCCAGGCCGCTTCGCTGTCGTTGAACGCCAGCACCTGCTGCTGGCGCTGCTCGGCGCTGAGCAGCGGCAGGTCGTCCACGGGCGTCTGCGCCGCGTCCACCAGGGCTTCGAGCAGGCGCACGTAGTGCTGCATCAGTTGCTCGGTGAACGCCGGCTCGAAGAATTCGGCGTTGTACACCAGGTGGCCGTTCCAGTGCAGGCCATGGTCGTCGATCAGCAGGTGCAGATCGTTCTTGCCGTAGCCCAGGTTGGTTTCCAATGGCGTGAAGGACACCCCGGCGACCACTTCGCTCGGCTCGGCCTGCTTGTAGTTGAACAGCACATCGAACAGCGCGGTGCGGCTCATGTCCTTGGCCGGGTTCAGCGCCAGCACCAGTTGGTCGAATTGCAACTGGCGGTGCGCCAGGGCTTGGGCCAGGGTCTCGGCGGTGCTGGCGCAAAGCGCCTGCGGCGTGGTGCCGGCCGGGCACTGGCTGCGGATCACCAGCAGGTTGTCGATGGGCCCGACCACTCCGGCTAGCGCCTCGCTGCGGCACGCGGCGCTGGTGCCCAGCACCAGCTCGTCATGCCCGGCGTAGCGGCGCAGCAGTGCGCTGAAAGCGCTCAGCGCCAGGCTCTGGGTGCTGTAGCCAGTCTGCTCGGCGAGGCCCTGCAGGCGGAGTACCAGCGCCGGCTCGACACGGAAATCATGCGTGGCTTCGGCAAACACATGCACCGCCGCCCGCGGCCGGATCAGCGGTAGTTCCAGCGCCTGCAGCTTGCCGCGTAGCTGGTAGGCCCACCAGGCGCGCAGGTTTTCCGTGACCGCCGCCGGCAGTTGGCGCTGCCAGACGGCAAAGTCGGCAAACGAATGGTCAAGCGCCGGCAGGTCGGCTTCGCGCCCGGCACAGGCTGCCGCGTACAGCGCCAGCAGGTCGCGGCGCAGCACGCTCATGCTGGTGCGGTCGGCCAGCAGGTGGTGCACCGTCAGCGCCAGCACGGCCTGGCGTTCGTCGGCCTGCACCAGGCAGGCGCGCACCAGGCTGGAATCGCCCAGCGGCAGCGGCTTGCGGGTTTCCGCCAGGGCCTGTTCAAACAGCGCGTGCGCGTCGGCCTGGATCAGCGTCAGTGGCAACTGGCTTGCCCCGGCGAAAGTCTGCCAGCCACGCGCGCCATCGCCGTGTATGCGGCAGCGCAGCAGCGCGTGGCGCTCCAGCAGGCCATTCAGGGCCTGGCGTAGCGCTGCCTGGTCGACTTCGCCGTCCAGGGCCAGCAGCAGCGGAATGTTGTGGTACACCGGGTTGGCCGGGTACAGGTAGCCGGCCTCGAAGGTGTCGATGAACCACAGGCGTTCCTGGTGGAACGACAGTGGCATCTGCGCCGGATGCTCGGGCAGCGCTTCGATGGCCGGCAGCGGCGTCTCGCGGTCCAGTTCCAGGCGGCTCAGGCGGGTATCCGGAGCCTGGGTGAAGTGTTCCAGCAGGTTCTCGAAGCGTTGCCCCAGGCGTTCGATGCTGGCCGCCTCGAACAGCGCGGTGGCGTAGGACAGGCTGCACGACAGGCGCCCGTGGCCTTCGTCGATGTGCAGCGAAAGGTCGTGCTGGGTGCTGGCCTTGTGCGAGGGCAGGAATTCCAGCTCCAGCCCTGGCAGTTGCAGCGAGGCCCCGGCGCCGCCGGCATTGGTGTACAGCATGCTCTGGAAGACCGGGCTGTGGCTGGCGCTGCGCGGCGGGTTGAGCGCCTCGACCACCTGGTCGAAGGGCGCACCCTGGTAGTCGGCAGCTTCGAGCATCAGCGCCTTGACCTGCTCCAGCACCTCGGCGAGGGTCGGATCGGCTTCCAGGCGCACGCGGATGGCCAGAGTGTTGACGAAGAAACCGATCACGCCCTGCCATTCGGGGCGGTCGCGGTTGGCGGCGACGGTGCCGATCACCACGTCTTGCTGGCCACTGACCCTGGCCAGCAATACCGCCCAGGCCGCCATCAGCAGCATGAACGGCGTGGCGGCGCGGGCCTGGGCCTGCTGCTGGATGGCCCCGGCCAGCGTCGGCGGCAGGTCGAACACATGGGTGTCACCGCGAAAGCTCTGCACCGCCGGGCGTGGCCGGTCGGTCGGCAGGCTCAGCAGCGCCGGGGCACCAGCCAGACGATCACGCCAGAAATTCACCTGTTCGGCCAACGCCTCGCCGCTGAGCTGCGCGCGCTGCCAGGCCGCGTAGTCGGCGTATTGCAGCGGCAGATCGGGCAGGGCGGGCGCCTGGCCACTGCTCAGTGCCTGGTACAGCGCTGCCAGTTCCTTGACCAGCACGCCGGTCGACCAGCCATCGGAGATGATGTGGTGCTGAGTCAGCAGCAGGCGGTGCTCGTGGTCGGCCAGGCGTAGCAGGCGCCCGCGCACCAGCGGGCCTTCGCTCAACACCAGCGGGGCGCGGGCTTCTTCCTCGGCCAGACGCTCGGCCTCGGCACGCGCTTCGGCAGCGGGCAGGTGACGCAGGTCGTGTTCGCTGAGGCTGAAGCCGCTGTCGGCCGGCGCAACCACCTGCTCGGTCTGCTCGCCGTCGCGGGCAAAGGTGGTGCGCAGGCTTTCATGGCGCGCCACCAGCTGATCCAGGGCGGCTTTCAGGGCGTCACGGTCAAGCTCGCCACGCAGCGCCAGGGCCGCCGGCATGTGATAGGCGACGCTGGCCGTAGGGTCGAGCTGGTCGAGGAACCACAAGCGCTGCTGGGCGAACGACAAGGGCAGGGGCGCCGTGCGGTCGGCCTGCGGGATGCTGGCCTGGGCCTTGACCTGTTCGGGCTGGGCGCCGCGTTGCTTGAGCATGCGCAGCAGGGCTGCGCGTTTGAGGGCGTCGAGGCTTTGCGTAGTGTCGGTCACGGTCAGGCATCCTTGGAAACGAGGGCAAGCAGTTCACTTTCGCTGAGCGAGGCCATCTGGCCCTCCAGCTCGAGCAGTTGTTCAGCGCTGAACTGCGCCAGTTGCAGGGTGTTGATCAGGTCGGCCAGGGCGGCGAGCGTGGGGTGCTCGAACATCTCGCGCAGCGGCACCTCGACACCGAAGGTTTGTCGAGCCTGCAGGGTCACCTGCACGGCCAGCAGCGAATGCCCGCCCAGCTCGAAGAAGTGGTCGTGGCGGCCGACGCGTTCCAGGCCCAGCAACTCGGCCCAGATGCGCGCCAGTTCGGTTTCGGTTTCACCTTGCGCTGCCTCGAACACGCGGCTGGAAAAGTCGTCGCTGCGAGGCGCCGGCAGGGCGTTGCGGTCCACCTTGCCGTTGGGGCTCAGCGGCAGGCGCTCCAGCACCACGAAGGCGGCTGGCACCATGTAGGCCGGCAGGTGTTCACCCAGATACTCGCGCAGGGTCGCCGGTGCATCAGGCAGCTCCCCGGTGATGCTCAGGTAGGCCACCAGGCGCGGCACGCCGGGGGTGTCTTCCCGGGCGATCACCAGCGCCTCACGCACGCCCGCCAAGCTGAGCATCCGTGCCTCGATCTCGCCCGGCTCGATGCGCAGGCCGCGCAGCTTGATCTGCTGATCCAGGCGCCCGAGGAATTCCAGCGCGCCATCCGCACGCTGGCGCACCCGGTCACCGGTGCGGTACATGCGCGCCTGCGCACCCTCCGAGAACGGGTCGTCCAGGAAGCGTTCGGCGCTCAGCGCCGGCTGATCCAGGTAGCCACGGGCCACGCCCGCGCCGCCCACGTAGAGTTCACCGGCCACGCCCTGGGGCACCGGGCGCCCCTGCGGATCGAGCACGTACAGGCGTGCATTGGGAATGCCACGACCAATCGGAACCGTACCCTGTTCATCGGCGCCGCAGCGGTGCACGCTGGCCCACACGGTGGCTTCGGTCGGGCCGTATTCGTTGTACAGCGTCAGGGCTGGTTCCCGTGCCGCACAGGCCTGGGCCAGGTCGGCCGGGCAGGCCTCGCCGGCGACGATCATTTCGCGCAGGCTGCTGGCAGGCGACAGGCTGGCCAGCAACGGCCGCGCCAGTGACGGAACGCACAGCAGGGTGGTGATCGACTGGGCTTCGATCAGCTCGGCCAGGGCCAGCGGGTCACGGGCCTGCTCGGTCGAGGCGATGCACAGGGTGTCGCCGCTGCACAGGCTGCCGAAGATACCGGCCACCGAGCTGTCGAAGGCTACCGAAGAGAGCAGCAGGAAGCGCCGCTCGGCCGAGGTGCCATACACCTGCAGGCGCGCCCGGGTGGAGGCCACCAGTTGGCGGTGCTCGATCATCACGCCCTTCGGTGTGCCGGTGGAGCCCGAGGTGTAGATCACGTAAGCCAGGCTGGCGGAACTCAGCGCGCCGTTCTCAGGCGCGGCGGGCCCCGTTTGCGGGGCGCTGCTCAGGGCCTGTTCGAGCATCAGGTAGCGGCTGCCTGCGGGCAGGCTGCCCAGGGCTTCGCGGCCTGTGGCATCGGCCAGCACATGGCGTGGTCGCGCGTCTTCGACGATGGCGCTCAGGCGTGTCGAAGGGTAGGCCGGATCCAGCGGCACATAGGCCGCCCCTGCCTTGAGAATGCCCAGCAGGCCGACGATCATCGCCGCGCCACGTGCTACACAGAGCGCCACCAGCTCACCGGGCAGCACGCCTTCGGCGATCAACTGACGGGCCAGTTGGTCGGCCTGAGCGTCGAGCTGCAGGTAGCTCAGGCAGTGCGTTCCCGCCTGCACGGCAATGGCCTGTGGCGTCTGCCGCACCTGCGCTTCGAACAGGTGCTGGATGCATGGGTCGCCGGGGAAGGCCTGCGCCTCGACATTGCTGCAGGTCAGCGCCTGCTCACGGGCCTGGACCGGTAGCACATCGAGCTCGCCCAGCGGCTGCTCAGGCTGGCTGGCCAGCGCCTGGCTGAGGGTCTGCAGAGCCCGCAACATCATCTGCCCGATACGCGTCGCCGACATGGCCGGCAGGCACTGCACGGTCAGGCTCAGGGCGTGGCCATGGTCGTTGACCGACAGTGCCAGCGGGTAGTTGCTGCGCTCGGCACTGCCGAGGATGCGCAGGCCAGGCCATTGCAGTTGGCGGTCATCACGCTGATGGCGGTAGTTGAGCAGGCTGGTGAACAGCGGCACGCCACTGGCCACGCCACTGCAACGCTGGGCCAGGGCCAACGGCGCCTGTTCGTGGGCCAGCAGTTCGATCAGATCCTGATGCGTCGCCAATACTTGTGCCCGGGCAGCCTGGCCGGCCACCGACACGCGCACCGGCAAGGTGTTGATGAACACCCCCAGGGCATGCTCGGCGCCCGCCGAACCTTGCAGGCGGCCGCTGACCACGGTGCCGAACACCACGTCGTCGAGGCCGGTGCAACGTGCCAGAACCTGCGCCCAGGCCACGTGGAACAGCGCCGCCGGGGTCACGCCCAGCGCCTGGGCCTGGCTGCGTAGGCGCTGGTTCAGCACGTCGTTCAGCGCCAGCTCGGCCTCTTCCAGCAGGCTGCCATCACCCTGCACGTCGAACTCGTCGAACGGCGCCGTCGGTGTGTCGATATCGCTCAGGCGCGCGGTGAAATAGGCTTCGTGAACCTCGGCTGGGGTGGCCAGGGCCTGGGCGATGAAGTCACGGAACGGCTGCGCGGGTGGCAGCGGCGCATCGGCCCGGTGCAGCAAGGTGTGGATCTCTTCCAGCACGGTTTCCAGGGTGACGTGGTCACTGGCCATGTGGTGGTTGAGCAGGGCCAGCAGCCAGCGCTCGCTGCCCGGCTGCTGGGCGATGCAGGCGCGCATCAGCGGGCCCTGGCGCAGATCCAGGCGAGTGCGCGCCGGCTCGGTGTGCGCCTTGAGTTGTTCCAGTGCATCGCCTTCGGCCTGCAGCTCCAGCAGTTGCACCGGCAACCTGGCCTGGCGCTGCACCACCTGCACGGCCTGCGGCAGACCTTCCCAGTGCACGCCGGTGCGCAGGATGTCATGGCGGTCGATGACCTGCTGCAGGGCCGCCAGGAAGGCGTCCAGTGCGGCGCGGTCAGCGAATTCCAGCAGCGAACGCACCAGGTAGGCATCGCTCTGCTGGCCGAGCATGTGGTGGAACAGGATGCCTTGCTGCAGCGGCGCCAGCGGGTAGATGTCCTGGATGTTCGCCGCGCCACCCGCTACCGCCGTGCTCAACTGGTCGAGCTGCGCCTGGCTGAGGTCCACCAGCGGCAGCATGTGCGGGGTGAGGGCGGTGCAGCCGGCCGGGATGGCGTTGGCCGGGGCACGGAAGTGCTGGCCGTGGCTGTCGCTCAGCGCCTGAGCCAGAGCTTTGAGGGTCGGGGCGCTGAACAGTGTGCGTACGTCGGCGTTCAGACCTTGCCCGCGCAGCCGTTCGATCAGGCTCACGGCCATCATCGAATGCCCGCCGAGGGCGAAGAAGTTGTCGTGGCGACCCACCTGCGGCACGCCCAGCAGGGCCTGCCAGTGGCCGGCCAGCGCCTGTTCCAGCGGCCCTTGCGGGGCCTCGTAGGCACTGCTGGCCCAGGCCTTGGCGTCGGGCTCGGGTAGCGCGCGGCGGTCGAGCTTGCCATTGGGCGTCAGCGGCAGGGTTGGCAGGGTCACGAAGGCCGCCGGCAGCATGTGCGCCGGCAACTGGCTGGCCAGCGCTTCGCGCAGTTGCGCAGGCTCGCCCGGCTCACCACAGAGGTACGCCACAAGCTGTTTGCCCTGGTCGCTGTCGCGGGCCACCAGCGCGGCTTCACGTACGCCAGGCAGGCTGGTGAGTGCCGCTTCGATCTCGCCCGGCTCGACGCGCAGGCCGCGAATCTTCAGTTGTTCATCGTTGCGGCCGAGGTAGTGCAGGGTGCCATCGGCCGCCCAGCGGCCCAGGTCACCGGTCTTGTACAAGCGACCCTGTGGCGTATCGATGAAACGCTCGGCGGTCAGGTCGGGGCGGTTGAGGTAACCGCGCGCCACACCGGCGCCGCCGATGTGGATTTCTCCCGCCACGCCAATCGGCTGCACCTGGCCGTGCGCGTCGAGTACATGCAGGTGCAGGTTGCGGATCGGCAGGCCAATCGGGATGAGCTGCTCACGGTAGTGTTCCAGATCGCTGTCGAGGCGATGCCAGGCCACCACATCGCTGCACTCGGTGGGGCCATAGCTGTTGATGAACTGTGGCCGCGGCTGGGCGAGCTTTTCCAGCACGCTCAACTGGATCGGCTCACCGCCCAGAACCACGCGCCTGAGGCCGGCCATGCGTTGCTCGGGGTCGGCTTCGACCAGCGCACGGAAGGCGCTGGGCGAAAGGTTCAGGTGGCTGATAGCGGCGCTATGGATGTGCGCCACAATGGCCACTGGGTCGAACGGCTCGGTGGCCAGGTGCAGGGCGGCACCGACCATCAGTGGCGCGAGGATGTTCTTCTGGGTCAGGTCGAAGTTGTAGGAAGAAGCCAGCAGCACCGCGTCATTGGCGTCCAGGGCCAGGTCCTGCAGGTACCAGTCGAGCAGATTGCGCAGGCCGCGATGTTCGACCATCACGCCCTTGGGCTTGCCGGTGGAGCCGGAGGTGTAGATCACGTAGGCCAGTTGCTCGAAGCTCGGCGCAGGCGCCTGCGGATCCTGGCTGGCGGCCCGTTGCTGGTCGGCGCTGCCGAGCACCAGGGTCGGCAGACCGTCGGCGCCCGGCAGGCTCAGGCCAGCCTCGCAGACCAGCGCGCGGGGGGCGCTGTCGGCGAGCATGTAGGCCAGCCGCTCGGCGGGGTAGTTGGCATCCAGTGGCACGTAGGCGGCACCGGCCTTGAGAATGCCCAGCAGGCCCGCAACCATCTGCGGGCTGCGGCTGGCGCACAGGCCGACGGTGTCATCCGCGCCCACGCCCTGGCCGATCAGCCAATGGGCGACCTGGTTGGCGCGGGCATTGAGTTGCGCATAGCTCCAGCGCTCGCTGGCGCTGACCACCGCCAGGGCGTCTGGGGTGCGTGCCGCCTGGGCCTGGAACACCCGCTGCGGCAGGCGTTCGGCGCGCTCGTCCAGGGCCACCTGCGGGCCGCTGAAGGCCTTTTGCTGTTGCGCAGCTTGGGCCGGCGTCAGCAGCGGCAGCGCCGTCACGGGCTGCTCGGCGCTCGCCAGCATGGCGTCGAGCAGGCACAGCAGGTGCTCACGCCAGCGGGCGATGGTGCTCGCGTCGAACAGGTCGCTGGCGTACTCGAACTGGCCGCTGAAGGTCTGGCCGTCGTCGTTCAGTGCCAGGGTCAGGTCGAACTGGGTGGTGCTGGCCTCGGGCGTCAGCGCGGTCAGCTCGACGCCCGGTAGGGTGATGGCCTGATCCTGCGGCGTATTGCCCAGCACCAGCATGGCCTGGAACAGCGGGCTGTGGCCCAGGCTGCGCTCCGGTTGCAGGGCTTCGACCACTTGCTCGAACGGCACCGCCTGGTGCTCGTAGGCCTGCAGGGTGGTGGCCTTGATATGCGCCAACAGCTCGTCGACGCGGTTGTGGGCGGACAGATCCAGGCGCAGGGCCAGGGTGTTGACGAAGAAGCCGATCAGCGCCTCGGTTTCCTGGCGGGTGCGGTTGGCGACGGGGGTGCCGACCACCACTTGCGCCTGGTTGCTCAGGCGCGAGAGCAGGATCGACCAGGCACCCAGCAGGGTCATGAAGGGGGTCAGGCCCTGTTGCTGGCTGAACTGGCGCAGGCGCTGGCTCAGCTCGCTCGGCAACTGCACGGCCAGGGCCGCACCACGGTAGCTCTGCTCGGCGGGGCGTGGGCGGTCGGCGGGCAGCTCCAGCAGCGCCGGGGCACCGTTCAGGTGCTGCTGCCAGAACGCCAGTTGGCGTTGCAGACGTTCACCCTGCAGCTGCTGCTGTTGCCAGGCGGCGTAGTCGGCATATTGCAGTGCCAGCGGCGGCAGTGGATCCGGCTGGCCCTGGCAGAAGGCAGCGTAGAGGCGGTTGAATTCGCCGATCATCACCGCGACTGACCAGCCGTCGGAGACGATGTGGTGCTGGGTGACCAGCAGCAGGTGCTCGTCATCGGCGGTGCGCAGCAGACGGCCACGTACCAGTGGTCCATTGCCGAGGTCGAACGGCGTGCGTGCTTCCTCGGCTCGCTGCTGCTCGACGGCCTCTGCCGGCTGGCCGCGCAGGTCGTGCTCGACCAGGCTGAAGCCGCAGTTGGCCGGGGCGAACTGCACGCTGCCGGCCTGCGGAAAGCGTGCGCGCAGGCTTTCGTGGCGGGCGACGATACGATCCAGCGCCTGCTTGAGCGCGTCCACGTTCAGCTCGCCACGCAGGTGCAGGGCGGCAGGCATCTGGTAGGCCTGGCTGGCCGCCGGGTCGAGCTGGTCGAGGAACCACAGGCGCTGTTGCGCCAGCGACAGCGGCACGGGTTTATGCCGAGAAACCAGCTCGATGGCCTGGAGTTCGGTCGGCTTGGCCTGCTCCACATAGGTGGCCAGCTCACGCAGCGAATGCTGGGCGAACAAGGTTTGCAGGTCGAGCTGCACGCCCAGCTCCTGCAGCAGGCGGGCCTGCAATTGCACGGTCAGCAGCGAATGGCCACCCAGGGCCAGGAAGTTGTCGTCGCGGCCCACCTGTTCGACCCCCAGCAGGGCTTGCCAGATTTGCGCGATGGCCTGTTCGGTTGCGCCTTCTGGCGCACGGTAGGCCTGGCTGGCCAGGGCGTCGGCGCTCGGGGCAGGCAGGGCGCGGCGGTCGAGCTTGCCGTTGGCGGTCAGCGGTAACTGCTCCAGCACCACGAATGCGCTGGGCACCATGTACTCCGGCAGGCGTTCGAGCAACGCAGCGCGCAGGGTTGAAGCATCGGCAGGCGTGCCGCACAGGTAGGCGACCAGTTGCTTGCCATCGCGGGCGAGCACCGCCGCTTCGCGCACGCCGTCGCAGGCCAGCAGGGCGCTTTCGATCTCACCCAGCTCGATGCGGAAGCCGCGGATCTTCACCTGGAAGTCGTTGCGGCCCAGGTACTCCAGGGTGCCGTCGGCGCGCCAGCGGCCCAGGTCGCCGGTCTTGTACAGGCGGCCCAGCGGCGTCTGCACGAAACGCTCGGCGGTCAGTTCCGGGCGGTTGAGGTAACCGCGTGCCACACCGGCACCGCCGATGTGCAGCTCACCGGCCACGCCAATCGGTGCTGGTTGGCCCAGAGCATCGAGCACGTAGAGCTGCACGTTGGCCAGCGGGCGGCCGATGCTCGGCTGTTCGCCGAGGTCGGCGATCCGGCCCTGGCTGGCGTCCACGGTGCCTTCGGTCGGCCCGTACATATTGTAGAAGTGGATGCTCGGGCAGGCACGCAGGCGTGCCCAGGTCGCGGCGTTGATCGGCTCGCCACCCAGCAGCACGCTGCGCGGTTTGTAGCGTTCACGCTCGAGCAGCCCGGCGGCGAGCAGGCCGTCGAGTTGCGAAGGGGTGGAGTCGAACGCCTGGATCTGCTCGGCTTCGAGGAAGTCCAGCAGCTCCTGGCCACTGGCGCGCAGGTGCTGCGGCACGATCACCAGGCAGTGGCCAGCACCGAGCTGGCAGATGCCCTTGAGCGACATGTCGAAGTAGAAGCCGGCGTTCAGCGCCACCCGCGCTTGCGCGCTGCAATGGCTGTGGGTGGTACGCGCCAGCACCTGGCTGAAGTTGAACAGCGAGCGGTGCTCGACCATCACGCCCTTGGCCTGGCCGGTGGAGCCGGAGGTGTAGATGACGTAGGCCAGGTGTTCAGGGGTGAGTGCGGGCACCTGCGGGTTGCTGTCGTAGCCGGAGTCGTCGATAGCGGCCAGGGATTCGGCGGTGTCCAGCGCCAGGCGCGGCACGCTGACTGGCGGCAGCGTCAGGGCGGCCTGGGCCAGCAGCGCACAAGGCTGGCTGTCGGCGAGCAGGAAGGCCATGCGCTCGGTGGGGTTGGCCGGGTCCAGTGGCACATAGGCGGCACCGGCCTTGAGCACGGCGAGCACGCCGACGATCATCTCCAGGCTGCGCTCGGCGCACAGCGCCACGCGGTCGTCGGGCTGCACACCGAGGGCCAGCAACTGACGAGCCAGGTGGTTGGCGCGGCGGTTGAGCTGGCGGTAGCTGAGCTGTTGCTGCTCATGAACCAGCGCCGTGGCGTCGGGCTGCTGCTCGGCCTGTTGCTCGAACTGCTGGTGCAGCGGGCGCACCGCGCCGAAATCCTCGGCGCTGTGGTTGAAGCCGTGCAGCAGTTGCTCGCGCTCGGTGTCGGGCAACACCTCCAGGGTCTGGGCCGGGCGTGCCGGGTCGTGCTGCAGGGCATCGACCAGGGAGGACACGGCCTGCTCCAGATACTGGGCGACCCGCGCCGGATCAATGCCCGCCACGGCCTGGGCACTGATGGAGAAGCCCAGGCCCTCGTCACCCACCGCGACTTCGATCGGGTAGTTGGTGCGTGCTTCGTTGCTGTGTACCTGCACGCCGTCCCAGGCCAGAACCGCGCCATCGTTGGCCAGCGAGCCACCTTCGGTCTGGTGGCGATAGTTGAGCAGGGTGGTGAACAGCGGCAGCGGGGCGGCGACCACACTGCAGCGCTGTGCCTGGGTCAACGGGGCCTGTTCATGGCGCAGCAGTTCGGCCAGGTCGGCAGCGGTGTCTGCGAGCAGCGCCTGGCTGCTGCGGCCTTGCAAGGCCACCCGCAGCGGCAGGGTATTGATGAACACGCCCAGGGCACGACCGGCCCCCAGCGAACCCTGCGAGCGGCCGGCCAGCACGGTACCGAACACCACATCCGACTGCCCGGTGCAGCGCGCCAGTACCTGGGCCCAGGCGACATGGAAGAGTACCGCCGGAGTCACCTGGGCCTGGCGCGCGCAGTTGCGCAGGCGCTCGGCCAGTGCGTTCGGCAGGCGCCGGTGCGCCTCGTGCACGCTGGCCGCATCGCCCTGTACATCGAGCTGGCCGAATGGCGCGGTGGGTGTGTCGATATCGGCCAGGCGGCGCTGGAAATACTCGGTGTGGCTGTCAGCCGGCAGGCTTTGCAGGTGGGCGATGAACTCACGGTACGGCACCGGCGCCGGCAGGGCGCTGGTCTGGCCCTGCATCAGCGCCTGGACTTCTTCCAGGACAATGGCCAGCGAAACGTGGTCGCTGATCAGGTGGTGGTCAAGCAGTGCCAGCCAGCAACGCCCGCTGTCGGGTTCTTCGGCGCTCCAGGCGTGCATCAGCGGCGCCTGGGTGAGGTTCAGGCGCAGGCTGCGTGGGTCGCTGGCCTGTTCCAGGGCCTGGCGAGCGCTCAGACCGCCCAGGTCGGCCAAGGGGGTGACCGGCAGGCTGGCCTGACGCTGCACGACTTGCAGCGGCTGAGCCTGGCCGGCCCAGTGCACTGCGGTACGCAGCACATCGTGGCGGTCGATGACCTGTTGCAGCGCGGCGGTGAAGGCCTGCAGATGCGCGCGGCTGTCGAATTCGATCATCGAGCGCACCAGGTAGGCATCACCCTGGTGCCCCAGCAGATGGTGGAACAGCATGCCTTGCTGCAAGGGTGCCAGCGGGTAGATGTCCTGCACGTTGGCGGCGCCACCGGGCACGTCGGCCAGCAGCCTGTCCAGGTGTTCCTGGCTGATCTGCACCAGTGGCAGCATGTCCGGGGTCAGCTCGGTGCAACCGGCGGCAATGCCGTTGGCCGGGGCGCTGAAGGCGGTTTGCGGTGCACGGTTGATGCTCTGCGCCATTTCCCACAGGGTCGGGGTGCTGAACACGGTGCGTACGCTGGTGTGCAGGCCCTGTTCGCGCAGCCGGTCGATCAGGCTCACCGCCAGCAGCGAGTGGCCGCCCAACTCGAAGAAACGGTCGTGGCGGCCGACCTGTTCGACGCCCAGCAGGTCCTGCCACAGTTGGGCCAGGCGTTGCTCGAGGGCGCCGCGCGGCGCCTCGTAGGCGCGGCTGGCAAAGGCGTCCTGGCCGGGGGCGGGCAGGGCCTTGCGATCCAGCTTGCCGTTGGGGGTCAACGGCAGGGTTTCCAGGCGCACCCAGGCGCTGGGCAGCATGTATTCGGGCAGCGACGCCAGCAGGTGTTCGCGCAGTTGTTCGATGGCCACCGGTTCGCCGCACAGGTAGGCAATCAGTCGCTGGCCGCCGGTCTCGGCGGGCCTGGCCACGACCACCGCCTCGCGCACGCCGGGGTAGCTGGCGAGCACGCTCTCGATTTCGCCCAGTTCGACACGGAAGCCGCGGATCTTCACCTGGTCGTCATTGCGCCCCAGGTAATGCAGGGTGCCGTCGGCGCACCAGCGGCCCTGGTCGCCGGTCTTGTACAGGCGCGCATCGGCAGCGGTGCTGAACGGGTCCGCAATGAAGCGTTCGGCGCTGAGTTCAGCACGGTTCAGATAACCGCGGGCCACGCCCACGCCACCGATATGGATTTCCCCGACCGCACCCAGCGGCACCAGTTGCCCGGCGGCATCCAGCACATGCAGTTGGGTGTTGCGCAGCGGCTCGCCGATGCTGCGGAAATCGTCGCCGGCGCTGCGGATCAGGCGCACCGAGGCATTCACCGTGGCTTCGGTCGGGCCATAGGCATTGAACAATTGCGGGCGATGGCCGCTGCGCTGGAACCACTGCGCCACGGCCTGTTTGCTCACCGCCTCGCCGCCGATCATCAGTTGGCGGAGGCAGTTCGGCATGGGCACGTGGCTGTCGCGGGCCAGTTGCTGCCAGAACACCGTGGGCAGGTTGGCCACGCTGATCGCATGCTGTTCGCACAGGCTGGCGAAGGCCGCGCTGCCGGCGATCCAGGCATCGCTGCGCAACACCAGGGTGGCGCCGCTGAACAGCGCACCGAAGATCTCTTCCACGGACATGTCGAAGGCCAGGCTGGCGAATTGCAGCACCCGATCCTGAGGGTTCAGGCCATAGCGCTCCTGCAGCGCGGCGATCTGGTTGCACAACGAGCGGTGTTCGATCATCACGCCCTTGGGCTTGCCGGTGGAGCCGGAGGTGTAGATGACGTAGGCCAGGTGGCGGCTGCTCAGCCCTTCGACCTGCGGGTCATGGCTGTCGCCCTGGTCACAGCTTTCCAGGGTCAGTTGGGCCAGTGCTGGCGTCGGCAGGCGCTGGGCCAGTGCCGCCTGGGTCAGCAATACCTTCGGTGCGCTGTCGTCGAGCATGTGTTGCAGGCGCTCGCCGGGGTAGTTGGGATCCAGCGGTACGTAGGCGCCACCGGCCTTGAGTATGCCCAGCACGCCGACGATCATCGCCGGGCTGCGTTCGGTGAGCAGCGCCACGCGGTCATCCGGGCGAACCCCCAGGGCAATCAGGCGGTGCGCCACGCGGTTGGCGCGGGCATTGAGCTCGGCATAGCTGAGTGCCTGGCCCTCGGCCTCCAGGGCGATGGCCTGCGGGCGTGCCTGCACTTGCGCCTCGAAGGCCTGCTGTGCGCATTGGCTTTCGTCGAAGGCGGTGGCGGGTGGATTGAGGTGGTTGAGGAGCTGGTGGCGCTGGGCGTCGCTCAGCAGGGGCAGGGTCGCCAGCGGCTGCTCGGCGCTGGCCAGCATGGCGTCGAGCAGGCGCAGCAGGTGCTCGCGCCAGCGGGCGATGGTGCTTTCGTCGAACAGATCGGTGGCGTACTCGAACTGGCCGCTGAAGGTCTGGCCGTCGTCGTTCAGCGCCAGGGTCAGGTCGAACTGGGTGGTGCTGGCCTCGGGCGTCAGCGCGGTCAGCTCGACGCCCGGCAGGGCGATGGCCTGGTCTTGCGGCGTATTGCCCAGCACCAGCATGGCCTGGAACAGCGGGCTGTGGCCCAGGCTGCGCTCCGGTTGCAGGGCTTCGACCACTTGCTCGAACGGCACCGCCTGGTGCTCGTAGGCCTGCAAAGTGGTGGCCTTGATATGCGCCAGCAGCTCGTCGACGCGGTTGTGAGCGGACAGGTCGAGGTGCAAGGCCAGGGTGTTGACGAAGAAGCCGATCAACGCCTCGGTTTCCTGGCGGGTGCGGTTGGCGACGGGGGTGCCGACTACCACTTGCGTCTGATTGCTCAGGCGCGAGAGGAGGATCGACCAGGCACCCAGCAGGGTCATGAAGGGGGTCAGGCCCTGTCGCTGGCTGAACTGGCGCAGGCGCTCGCTGAGTTCTGCGGGTAATTGCAGGGGCAGGGCGGCGCCACGGTAGCTCTGTTCAGCGGGGCGTGGGCGGTCGGCGGGCAGTTCCAGCAGCGCCGGGGCGCCGTTCAGGTGCTGCTGCCAGAACGCCAGTTGGCGTTGCAGGCGCTCGCCCTGCAACTGCTGCTGTTGCCAGGCGGCGTAGTCGGCATATTGCAGTGCCAGCGGCGGCAGTGGATCCGGCTGGCCCTGGCAGAACGCGGCATACAGGCGATTGAACTCGCCGATCATCACCGCCACCGACCAGCCATCGGAGACGATGTGGTGCTGGGTGACCAGCAGCAGGTGCTCGTCATCGGCAGTGCGCAGCAGGCGACCACGTACCAGCGGGCCCTGGCCGAGGTCGAACGGCGTGCGCGCTTCCTCGGCCCGCTGCTGCTCGACGGCCTCTGCCGGCTGGCCGCGCAGGTCGTGCTCGACCAGGCTGAAGCCGCAGTCGGCTGGGGCGAACTGCACGCTGCCGGCCTGCGGGAAGCGGGCGCGCAGGCTTTCGTGGCGGGCGACGATGCGGTTCAGCGCCTGCTTGAGCGCGTCCACGTTCAACTCGCCACGCAGGTGCAGGGTGGCAGGCATGTGGTAGGCCTGGCTGGCCGCCGGGTCGAGCTGGTCGAGGAACCACAGGCGCTGCTGCGCCAGCGACAGCGGCACGGGCTGTTCGCGGGAGATGGGCGCAATGGCCTGGCTGTCGCAAGCCGAGGCCTTGGCCTCCTGCTGAGCCACACACTCGGCCAGCTCACGCAGCGAGCGCTGGGCGAACAGGGTCTGCAGGTCGAGCTGCACGCCCAGCTCCTGCAGCAGGCGGGCCTGCAATTGCACGGTGAGCAGCGAATGGCCACCCAGGGCCAGGAAGCCGTCGTCACGGCCGACTCGTTCGACGCCCAGCAGGCTTTGCCAGATCTGCGCGATGGCCTGTTCGGTCTCGCCTTCTGGCGCACTGTAGGCCTGGCTGGCCAGGGCGTCGGCACCAGGGGCGGGCAGGGCACGGCGGTCGAGCTTGCCGTTGCTGTTCAGCGGCAACTGCTCCAGCACCACGAACGCGCTGGGCACCATGTACTCCGGCAGGCGGTCGAGCAACGCGGCACGCAACTGCGCGGCGTCCGGTGGGGTGCCGCACAGGTAGGCCACCAGGCGGGTGGCGTCACTGTCGCCTGTGTCGTTACGGGCGATCACCACCGCTTCGCGCACGCCGTCGCAGGCCAGCAGGGCGCTTTCGATCTCGCCCAGCTCGATCCGGAAGCCGCGGATCTTCACCTGGAAGTCGTTGCGGCCCAGGTACTCCAGAGCCCCGTCGGCGCGCCAGCGGCCCAGGTCGCCGGTCTTGTACAGGCGGCCCAGCGGCGTCTGCACGAAACGCTCGGCGGTCAGCTCAGGGCGGTTGAAGTAACCCCGCGCCACACCGATACCGCCAATGTGCAGTTCACCGGCCACGCCAATCGGCAGGGGCTGGTGCAACGCATCGAGCACGAGCATCTGAATATTGCTGATCGGGCGACCGATGGGCACGCTGTCGCCCGCGTCGTCCGCACGGCACTGCCAGGCGGTGACGTCGATGGCCGCTTCGGTGGGGCCATACAGGTTATGCAGCTCCACGCCGGCCAGACGGCTCTCGAAACGCTGCTGCAGGGCGCGGGGCAAGGCCTCGCCACTGCACAGCACGCGGCGCAAGGTCGGGAAGTGCAGGGCGCCAGGCTGCTTCAGGAATACCTCGAGCATCGAGGGCACGAAGTGCAGCATGGTCACGCCGGCCTGGTGCAGCAGTTCGGCCAGGTATTCGGGCTGCTGGTGGCCGCCGGGACGCGCCAGCACCAGCTCGGCACCGGCCAGCAAGGGCAGGAAGAATTCCCACACCGAGACGTCGAAGCCGAACGGGGTTTTCTGCAGGATCCGGTCGCTGGCCTCCACGCCGTGGTAATCACGCGCCCAGAGCAGGCGGTTGACCACCCCGGCGTGCTCGTTCATCACCCCTTTGGGCAGGCCGGTGGAGCCGGAGGTGTACAGCACATAGGCGAGGTGCTGCGGGGTCAGGCCGGCCACGCTGGGGTTGCTGTCAGGCTGGCTGGTCAGATCCAGCGTGTCGATCAGCAGCAGCGGAGCGCTGCTGGCGGGCAGCCCCTCGGCCAGGGCTTGGGTGCTGAGCAACGCCATGGGTGCGCTGTCATCGAGCATGTAGGCCTGGCGTTGGGCCGGCAGGGCCGGGTCGATGGGCACGTAGGCCGCGCCGGCCTTGAGCGTGGCCAACAGGGCGATCACCAGTTGCGGGCCGCGCTCCAGGCATACCGCGACCCGCGCATCGGGGCCGGCGCCCAGCTCGATCAGGCGATGCGCCAGCCGGTTGGCCTGGCGGTTGAGCGCGTCGTAACTGAGCAACGGGCCGCTGTCGCCGCGCAGTGCACAGGCCTGCGGTTGCTGCACGACCTGCGCTTCGAACAGGCCATGAACCAGCAGGTGCTCAGGGTACGGCTGCGGCGCGGGGTTGAAGTCTTCCAGCACACGACGCTGCTCGGCCGCACTCATCAACGGGAAGCGCGCCACGGGGGTTTCGGCGTGCTCCAGCACGGCTTCGAGCATCGCCACGATGCGCTGCTGGAAGTGCCGGGCCTGTTCGCTGCTGAAGTAAGCGGTGTTGAAGTTGAAGTCCAGGTGCACGTCTTCGAAGGGGTGGTAGTCACGGACGAAGATGGCCATGGGCGTCTGTTCGTAGCCGTTGTCCATGGTGATGACCCGCGACGCCGTGCCGCCGAACTGGTCGTCGCCGTCGAGGCTTTCGAACGACAGCGAAACCTCGAACAGTTGGCGTCGGCCCAGCCGGGCCAGGCCCAGCAGGCGGTTCAGGTCGGCGATGGGGAAGCGCTGGTGGCGGTAGCAGCGACGCAACTGGGCGTTGGCCGCCTGCATCAGTTCCAGCAGCGAGGCCTCTGGCTGCACCGCCAGGCGGATGGGGCTGACCGAGGAGAACATCCCGGAGGTGGCCTTGGCCTTGGCGGTGGTGCGGTTGTGCACCGGCATGCCGATCACCAGATCATCGACGCCCTCGGTGCGACTGAAGTAGATCGCCACCACGCTGATCAGCACGTGGGCCAGCGACAGCTTGTGCTCGCCGGCGAACTGCCCCAGGGCGTTGTACAGTGCGCGCGGCAGCATGCACTGCACCTGTTCGCTCGGTGCGAGTTGCCCGGCCTGGGTACTGGCGCGGTAATCGGCGCGGCGTTGCAGCAAGGCCGGCGGCAGCTCGGCGAAGGTGTCCTGCCAGAATTGCCGGTCGCGCTCGTAGCGGCTCGATTGCAGGTAGGCCTGGTCGTCGGCGACGAAATCCAGGTAGGAATGCCCATCGGGAACCTCTTCGCTGCCGGCCAGCAGGGCGTTGTAGGCAGTGCCCACTGCGTGGCCGAGCAGTGCCACGCCGATACCGTCGATGACCAGGTGGTGATAGCGCGCCAGCCAGTAATGGCGATTCGGCCCGCAGCGCACCAGCTGGGCTTCCCACAACTGCCCGGTGAGGCTCTCGAAGGGCTGGCGAAACGCTTCACGCAGGTAGGCCATGGCCACGCCGGCGTCGTCATCGGCCTCGCTGAACTCCACCACCTTGAGCTTGACCTTGACCTCGGGCAGTACGCACTGACGGCCCAGACCGCCTTCCTGGCTGAAGCTCAGGCGCAGCGTGTCGTGGCGGTTGGCGACCATTTCCAGGGCTTTCTCGAACAGCGCGACATCGATCTTGCCGCGGATCTCCAGCGACATGCCGATGTTGTAGTAAGGCAAGCCGGGGTGGGCGATCTGATCGAGCCAGATGCCTTGCTGCACGGAGGCCAGCGGATGAAAAGTGGTGTCGTGCGTGCGCGGGGTATCGGTCATCTCAAAGCACCTGCGTAGGCTCAAAGGCGGGGAGGTTGACGGGGGCAACCCCCTTCTTCAGTGGCTGAAAAAGCTAGAGCATCCGCCTGGCCATGGCTGTCACGGAAAGCTGGGACAACCGCCATACATGCCGGGGAGAAGCCGGGGCGGGCTGTTATACCTAGGGCCTCGTTCAGAGCCATCACGAGGCGAACATGTCACTGCCCCAATCGCTCGCGCAGCCGGCGAACAAGTTCTGGAGCCTGTCGCGCTTTCCCAACTACGCCCACTGCGGCGCGGTGGACGAAGTCGACGCGCTGAGCATCAGCCGCGCCGACTTCACCCATCACTTCGTGAACCGCAACCGTCCGTGCCTGGTGCGCAATGCGGTGCGCCACTGGCCGGCGTTCGAGCGCTGGCAGGCGCTGGACTACCTGGCCCGGCATTCGCACAACAAACCGGTGGTGGTGCGCTCGCAGGTGGTGCCCGAGGTGATCGGCTGGGCCCGGCCAGAGGTCAAGGCGGAACTCACGGCCTACGCCAACAGCGTGTACCGCGACATGCCCTTTCATGAGTTTCTCGACGGCCTGACGGTCGGCAGCGGGCCATGGGTCGCAGACAGTTGCCGCTTCAGCGAAGGCTCGGCCATCGAACCGATGCAGCAGGATGTGGGCGGGCTGCCGTTCATGCCGACCCTGGGCAAGTCGCTGGCCTACCCGGCGCACCGCAGCTTTCTGTATCGCGACTCGTACACCGACTGGCATTTCCACGTCACCGACGAGACCTTCATGGCCCAGGTGGTGGGCGCCAAGGAGGTGCTGATCCTGCCGCCTGACGAAGCGGCCTGGCGCGCCTTGCGTCCGGTGATCGAAGACACCGGGCGGCTGTACGACATCGACACCGAGCGCTTTCCCGGTACCCAGGCCCTGCAACCGCTGCGCACCGTGGTGGAGCCGGGCGATGCGTTGTATATCCCGGTGTACTGGTGGCATGCCGTGCAGTCGCTGGACGAAGCCTACGGCGCCACGGTGGCGGCGACCTTCCGTACCCCCTTGCACGTCAGCGGCGACATCCGTTCGCCGATCGCCCGCCGGGTACTGCGCACCTATCTGTTCTCGCGTTATGCGCCGCTGGTGGCCGCTGCGGTGGGCTACTCCCTGGCCTGGCGCCTGGCTGCCGGCTGCAGACGGATGGCGGCATGAGCGGGCGCTTCGACCTGGGGCGGGGCTTCTACTGGCTGTGGAGCGGCGAATCGCTGGCAGTGGTGGGCACCGCGCTGATGGAATTCGCCCTGGGCGTCTGGATCTACAACCACACCGGTTCCACCGTGGCCTTCGCCAACGCGGTGCTGGCCGCGACCCTGCCGGCGGTGCTGTTCCTGCCGCTGGCCGGCGGGTTGGCCGACCGCTTCAGTCATCGGGCGATCATCCTGTGCTGCGACCTGACCCTCGCCACGCTGTTGCTGGGCCTGATGACGCTGTTGTGGGCCGATCGTCTGCAGCCCCTGCACCTGTATATCTTCAACGCCCTGGCGTCGGTGGTCAGCGCCTTTCGCAAGCCGGCCTACCAGGCGGCAGTCAGCCTGCTGGTGAAACCCGGCAAGTTCACCAAAGCCTCGGGCCTGAGCAGCCTGAGCAAGAACACCTCGGCTCTGGTAGCCCCCCTGTTGGCCGGGGCGATCATGGCGCAGTCGGGGCTGGTGACCATCCTGATGGTCGACCTGATCGCCTACTGCGCCGGCTCGCTGCTGGTGGTCAAGGCGTTCTCCGGTTTGCGCCGGGTCGTGGTCGACAAGGGCCGAGCGGAAACGACGACCGACAGCGCTCAGGGGCATGTGCGTCTGGCGCTGAGGTTTCTGGCCAGTCGCCGAACCTTGCTGGGTTTGCTGGTCTACACCATGGCGCGCGGCGCCGTGCTGGCGGTAGCCACCTTGATGATGACGCCCTTGCTGCTTTCGACCCTCGGCAGCCAGGTGCTGGGCATGGCCTACACCTGGGCGGCGCTGGGCGGCCTGGCCGCGGCCGGTGTGCTGATCCTGCTGGGTGAGCCGCGCAACCTGCTGGTCAGCGCCACCCTGGCCGACGCGGTGCTGGCCGCCTGTGTCATCGGCCTGGGCTGGGTCGCCCAGCCGTGGGCCTATTACCCGCTGGTGTTCATCGCCATCTGCATGGCCGGTATCGCCGATGCCTGCGTGAACGCTCTGTGGATGCGCAACCTGGGCGCCGCCAGCCGTGCCAGCGTGTTCGCCCTGATCAGCATGCTGACCATCACCACGACCAGCGTATTGACACTGCTGGCCGGCTTCGCCGTCGACCATTGGCTGCAACCGGCCATGCAGCCCGGCGGGGCCTATGCGGCCGCGCTGGGCCCCTGGCTGGGCACGGGAGCAGGGCGCGGCGTGGGCCTGCTGCTGGCAAGCCTGGGCGCGCTGCTGGGGCTGTTGGTGCTGCTCCTGCTGGCGTCGGGTGCCATGCGTCGGCTCGGCCGGACTGTACCGGTTTCACATGACAGACAGCCCGAGGCCGGGCAGTCACCCTTGACCAGCTCGAACGCTGAGCATGCTCACTGAGAAGGAGACCCCCGATGCGCCCCTCGTTTTATGACACCAGCCGCTTTCCACACCTGCAGCGCCTGGCCAACAACTGGGAAGTGATACGCCAGGAATTCCTCGCCCTCGACGCCCCGACGCTGACCATCAACCGGGTCGGCAAGTCCATCACCGAAATCGTTGACGAGGTCGACCAGCACATGCAGGCCGGCGGCGAATACGGCTGGCTGTGGGGCTGGGGCGACAACATGCAGCCCATGCCCGAATGGACCCAGTACGGTCTGGTGGCCTACGACACGCCCATTCCCCACGCCCGCGCAGCGATGCCGCGTACCCTCGACCTGCTGGCCCAGGTGCCTGGCATCAAACTGTGCGCGCTGCTGCGCATGGAGCCTAATGTGTTCCTCGGCACCCATGCGCACACCGGCACCTGGGAAGAGGGGCTGCTGCACATGCAACTGACCGTCGATGCACCGCTGGAGCAGAACTACGCCTATCTGAACGTGAACGGCAGCTTCAACCAGAGCACCAACGGCAACCTGGCGATCTTCGACGGCTCGCTGGATCATTTCGCCGTGAACGCCTCGCGAGGCCATCGCACGGTGCTGTACATGGAGTTCTATCGCGAACAGCACATGGTTGCCTGAACCAGGCTCTGTCAACCGCCCCGGACGGTGTCGGCACTGTTCGGAGCGGATGGCCGGGCGCTTTATACCGCCCCAGGAACAGGCTCGCGCGCGGCGCTGGCGTTGTCGAAATCGAACGCCTTGACCACCCGCGCCAGGGTCTTGCAATTCTCCGCTTCATCGAAATGCGTGTAGGTGTAATCCAGTGCCTGGCACAGCTGGGTGCTGAGCAGGCATTCGTCTTCGCTCAACGCCTGCGCCAGGCCATGCACGTAGTACACCGGGCGCACACCCACCCGCAGCAGTACGGAGTTCAGCGCGCGCTCGGTGGCACGCACGCTGTGGCTGGCTTCCTTGGGGGCCGGTTCACCTTCACGGGCCAGGAAACTCAGGCATATCGGCGCTGGCAACTGCTCGGCCAGGTGCCGATAGCGACTGACGGTTTCACATAAGCGCAGGGCAACATCTTGGGTTTGGGACATGGGCTGAACTCCGGACGGTCACGCCGCGCAGTGGGGGCAGCAGCGTTATGGCAGCAATGGCATCAGGTGGCTTCGACTGCTGGCCAACGGATGGGTGCGTCTTGGGAATCGCAGGTTTGCCAGTTGATCATTGTTGAGCACAGGTGTCTGACACCTGAAGCCGGGACAGAAAAGCTGGCGAGCGCTGCCGAGGTTGTCCCGGTTTCTGGTGACAGACGCGTTTCGGGGCGGCAGGTCTAATTTCTTCCATGCCCTCATTCACGTATCGCCTCGACCCTCTCAAACGCCTGCCGTTACTGGCCTGGGCCTGCACTGCGCTTGCCTTGAACGGCTGCATGCTGGGCCCGGACTACCAGCGTCCGCAGGTTCCGCTCGACCCGCAATGGCACGCGCCGTTGCCGCATGGCGGCACGGTCAGCGGGCTGCAGCAGTGGTGGCAGCAGTTCAACGATCCGGCGCTGACCCAGCTGTTGCGCCTGGCCGAGGCCGACAGCCCGAGCATGGATCAGGCCTGGGCCAATATCGCCCAGGCGCGGGCCACCCTGGGCAGCCGTGAGGCCGATGCCTGGCCCCAGGTCAACGGTCAATACCAGGTCGGCCGTGGCGGTCGGCGCCAGGGCCAGCAGAAGGTCGGTGGCTCAGGCTATGCCAAGACCCTCGATGCCAGTTGGGAGCTGGACCTGTTCGGCAAGCTGCGGCGCAACAACGAGGCCGGCCAGGCACGCCTGGAGGCGCGGGTCGACGACTGGCACGACGCACGCGTGTCGCTGGCCGCGCAGGTGGCCAATGACTACGTGCAATACCGCGGCTGCCAGTTGCTCAGCCAGCGCTACGCGGAGCAGCTACGCTCGCAGCAGGCCACTGCCGAGGCCACCCGGCACTCCCTGCAGGCCGGGTTGATTTCCAGCGCCGACGCCGCATTGGCCGACGCCAGTGCCGCCAGCAGCCAGTCGGCGTTGATCGAGCAGCAGGCGCAGTGCCAGTTGCTGGTCAAGAGTCTGGTCGCCCTGACCGGCGGCGATGAACCGCGTGTGCTCAGCGTGCTCGGCTCGGTGCCGGCCCGCCTGCCGCAGCCCGCGCAGCTCCAGGTCACGCAGATCCCGGCGGACCTGATCCGGCAACGTCCCGACATTGCTTCACGCGAGCGGGAAATGGCCGCCGCCAATGCCGAAATCGGCGTGGCCAAGGCCGACCGCCTGCCCAGCCTGAGCCTGCTGGGCACGTTCACTGCCGGCGCGCAGATTGGCCAGGTCAACCGCAGTTGGACCCTGGGGCCGAGCATCTCGCTACCGCTGCTTGACGGCGGCCGCCGCCTGGCCACCCAGCGCGGCGCCGAGGCGGCCTATGCCGCGGCGGTGGCGGCCTATCGGCAAACCCTGCGCACTGGGGTAATGGAAGTGGAACAGGCATTGGTAAGGCTGGACGCCAGCCGCCGCCGCGAAGCCTCGGCCGAGCGGGCCAGCGCGGGTTACCAGGCCTCCTTCGAGGCCATCGACCGCAACTGGCAGGCTGGCAATGCCAGCCTGCTGGATCGCGAGACGGCGCGTCGCCAGGCGCTGCAAGCCGATATCCAGCTCATCACCCTGCAGCAGAACCAGGTGCGTGACTGGATCGATCTCTACAAAGCCCTGGGCGGCGGTTGGCAGCCCGATGCTCCGCTGGCCCGCCAGCCGTCTTCGTTGCCGGGAGGTGGCGGATGAAGCCCTGGATGCGTAACACCTTGCTGGCTGCTGCCGGCATCGGCGGGATGGCGCTGCTGCTGAGCCGTTGCACACCGCCGCCGGAAAACGCCGCACCGAGCGAAGCGGTCAGCAGCCTGAGCGTGGAGGTGGTCAAACCTCGGCTGCAGCAGTGGCCTGGTGTATTACAGGCCAGCGGCGCGCTGGCGGCCTGGCAGGAGGCGGTGATCGACGCCGAAACCAGTGGCTTGCGTATTGCCAGCCTGAACGCCGATGTCGGCAGCCAGGTGAAGAAAGGCCAGGTTCTGGCGACCCTGGCGGCGGAAACCGTCCAGGCCCAGGAACAGAAACATCTGGCCGCCGTGGCTCAGGCTCGCGCCAACCTGGAACAGGCCCGCTCCAACGACCGCCGCGCGAACGTCGTGGGGCAGGGCGGCTCGCTGTCCGACCAGCAGCGCGAGCAGTACCGCATCCAGGTGGCGGTGGCCAAGGCCGAACTGGCCAGCGCCGAAGCCGACTTGCGGGCGACCCGCATCAATCTCGGCCAGACCCGGATCCTGGCCGTCGACGACGGGGTCATTTCGTCACGTACGGCGATGCTCGGCAAGGTGCTGGCCGCTGGCGACGAACTGTTTCGCATGATCCGCGGCAACCGCATCGAGTGGCAGGCCGAGCTGGACGCCCGGCAATTGCCGCAGGTTCAGGTAGGGCAGGTTGCCCGGGTGCAGTTGCCCGATGGTCGGCAAGTCACCGGCCAGGTGCGTTTGGTGTCACCCGCGCTCGATGCCAAGACCAGCCGTGCGCTGGTCTATGTCGCGCTGCCGGTCGGCAGCCCAGCCCAGGCCGGCATGTATGCCAGTGGCCAGATCGAGCTGCCGACCCGTGATGCGCTGACCCTGCCGGATTCGGCGGTGGTGCTGCGCGACGGGCGTTCGTATGTGTTCACCGTCGCTGCCGACCAGCACGTCAGGCAGCGGTTGGTGACCCTGGGCCGGCGCCAGCAGCAGGCCGTCGAAGTGCTCAGCGGCCTGGATGCGGACACCCCGGTGGTGCGCAGCGGCGGTGCATTCCTGGCCGACGGCGCCAAGGTCAGCGTGGTACCTGGCGCAGGCGACACACCATGAACCTTTCAGCCTGGTCGATTCGCTACCCGGTACCGGGTGTGCTGCTGTTCATCGTGCTGACGCTGTTCGGCTGGCTGGGCTTCGAGCGCCTGCCCATCCAGGACTTCCCGGACATGGATCTGCCGGTGGTGAACATCACCGCTTCCCTGGAAGGTGCCGCCCCCGAACAGCTGGAAACCGAGGTGGCGCGCAAGCTGGAGGATCGCTTGACCTCGCTGCGCCTGCTCAAGCACGTGAATACGGTGATCACCGATGGCGCGGTGACCATCAGCGTCAGCTTCGAAATCGACAAGGACGGCGACGAAGCGCTGATGGAGGTGCGCAACGCCGTCGACAGCGCCATGCCGGAGCTGCCGGCCAACCTCGACACGCCGTCGGTGTCGCGCCTGACCACCAGCGCTGCGCCATTGCTCAGCTACGTGGTCGAGGCGCCAGGGATGGACGAGGAGGCGTTGTCATGGTTCGTCGATAATGACCTGGCGAAAAAGCTCCTGAGCGTTCCCGGCATCGCCCAGATCGCCCGCAGTGGCGGTGTCGATCGCGAGATTCAGGTGGACCTCGACCCCGCACTGATGGCCGGGCTGGGCGTCAGCGTGGCCGAGGTCGACGCCCAGCTCAGGGCCGTGCAAAAGGACAACTCGGGTGGCCAGGGCAACCTGGGCAGCGGTCAGCAGGCGGTACGCACCCTGGGCGCAATCGACGATCCGGCGGCACTGGGCAGGTTGGCGATTCCCAGCGCGGACGGGCGGATGTTACCGCTGAGCCTGCTAGGCACTGTCCGCGACGGCCACGCCGAGCGCAGCAGCCTGGCCTTTCATGACGGCAAGCCGGTGATCGGTGTGCAGTTGACCCGTTCGCTGGGCTTTTCCGACGTGGAGGTGGCGCAGGGCGCACGCGAGGCGATGGCCAGCTTCCAGGCCCAGCACCCGCAGGTGAAGATCACCGAGGTCAGCGATACGGTGCGGCCGATTCTGGCCAACTACCACGACTCGATGCACCTTCTGTATGAGGGCATGCTGCTGGCGGTGCTGGTGGTCGGGCTGTTCCTACGCGACTGGCGCGCCACGCTGATCGTCGCCACGGCGTTGCCGCTGTCGATCCTGCCGACCTTCGGGGTGATGTACCTGGCGGGCTTCACGCTCAATACCATCTCGCTGCTGGCCCTGGCGCTGGTGATCGGGGTGCTGGTGGACGATGCCATCGTCGAGATCGAAAACATTGCCCGCCACCTGCGCGGTGGCACGCCGCCGGCCCGCGCCGCCAGCGAGGCCGCCGGGGAAATCGGCCTGGCGGTACTGGCCACGACCTTCACCCTGGTGGCGGTGTTCCTGCCCACCGCCTTCATGGGCGGCGTGGTGGGCAAGCTGTTCCGCCAATTTGGCGTGACCGCTTCGGTGGCGCTGCTGTTTTCGCTGCTGGTGGCGCGGGTGCTGACGCCGATGATGGCCGCCTATTTCCTCAAGGCTCGCCATGAGCCCGAGCGCGACAGCCCGCTGATGCAGCGCTACCTGGGCTGGATTCACCTGACGCTGACACGGCGCCGCGCCACCTTTCTGGCCGTGACCCTGTTCTTCATTGGCACCCTGGGGTTGATCCCCTGGCTGTCCACCAGCTTTCTGCCCGCGCAGGACAGTGGCACCAGCAAGGTGATGCTGGAGATGCCGCCGGGTACCACGCTGGAGCAGACTGCGCAGATCACCCGGCAGGCGGATCAGCGCCTGCGGGCGATCCCCGAGGTGGCGCATGTGTTTGCGGTGGTCGGTTCGGCAAAAAGCTCCGCTGCAGGCGCGGCAGGCATCATCGGCGCCGGCGATGCGGTGCTGACCGTCGAGCTGGTGCCCCGCGACCAGCGTTCGCTCAGGCAGAGCGCAGTGGAGGCGAAGATGCGCCAGGCCCTGCGCAGCCTGCCGGGGGTGCGCGTCGACGTCGGTGGTGACAGCAGCGGCGAAAAGCTCAGCCTCGTCCTGGCCAGTGACGACGGCGACCTGCTGGAGCGCACCGCACAGGCGCTGGAGCCGCAATTGCGGCAGATTCCTGGCATCGGCACGGTGTCCTCCAGCAGTGCCCTGCAACGCCCGGAGATCCAGATGCACCCGGATTCGGCGCGTGCTGCCGCCCTCGGCATCACCAGCCAGGCCATTGCCGATACCCTGCGCATGGCCACCTACGGGCAGTACAGCTCGCAGTTGGGCAAGATCAACCTTTCACAGCGCCAGGTGGATGTGCGGGTGCGCATGGATCCGGCGGTGCGTCACGACCTGGGCCTGATCGGCCAGTTGCGGGTCGCCGGCCATGACGGCCAGGTGGCGCTCGCCTCGCTGGGCGAGCTGAGCATGGGCAGTGGCCCGGCGCAGATCACCCGTCTGGATCGTTTGCGCAACATCACCCTGTCGATCGAACTCAATGGTCGTAACCTCGGCGACGTGATGGCCGAGGCGCGGCAGTTGCCGGCCATGCAGCATCTGCCTGAGCAGGTGAAGATCGTCGAGCAGGGCGAGCTGCAACTGATGACCGAGCTGTTCGCCAGCTTCGGCCTGGCGATGGCCATCGGCGTGCTGTGCGTGTATGCCGTGCTGGTGCTGCTGTTCCATGACTTCATGCAGCCGGCCACCATTCTTTCGGCGTTGCCGCTGTCGCTGGGCGGCGCGCTGCTGGCGCTGATCCTGTGCGGCATGAGCTTCTCGCTGCCGTCGGTGATCGGTTTCCTGATGCTGATGGGCATCGTGACCAAGAACTCCATCCTGCTGGTGGAGTACGCCATCGTCGCGCGCCGTGAACTGGGCATGAGCCGTTACGACGCGCTGGTCGATGCCTGCCACAAGCGTGCGCGGCCGATCATCATGACCACCCTGGCCATGGGCGGCGGCATGCTGCCCACCGCCCTGGGCTTCGGCGAAGACCCGGCATTCCGTCAGCCGATGGCGGTGATCGTGATGGGTGGCCTGCTGGCCTCGACCGTGCTGAGCCTGCTGGTGGTGCCGGTGATCTTTACCTGGGTGGACGACGTGCTGCAGTGCCTGAAACGGCGGCTGGGCATGGGGTGAGGTCTGCATGTGCCGCCGTCCGATCAGGGCCTGAACTGCCGCGCAAGGGCCAGGACATTCGCTATCTGCTGTGAACATCAGGCCGTCGCGCGGCTAAAGCTGGCTACCGAGCCTATTCATGGGGAATGCCTGGTTGATACCGGACTGGCAGGTTTGTGTGGGTGCTTGTTGCTTGTTCGGGTGCTTGTTCCGGCTTGCCGCGTTTTTGTTGATGTTTTTGGTTTCGCCCTCCCGGGCGAGTCACT
>NZ_JBQLIX010000027.1:0-73762 GCF_052156495.1 Pseudomonas sp. NCHU5216
TTCATTGAGAAACTCGGGCAACGGGATTGGCCTATTTCACCAGAAACGGGAAGTCTTCTTCAGACTTTCCTTAGGCGGATATAAATGTGAAATTAAGCAAACACCCCGGACGACCGCTGATGGCGGATGAAAAGCGTCATCCAACCTACGCCCCATACGCCATTGACCACCCACAATCACACATCTACCCTGAACCACAGCGCCTAAGAAACGCTTCACGCAGCGGCAAAACTGCTCCCGAAAGCAGCGGTGTATTCCATTGAGGTAATGGATATGCCTACCCAATCCGCATCCTCCGCTATAACCGCCCTTGCCGGCGAAATCCTGATCCCGCAAACCTTCACCCGCCACCGCCGCCAACTACGCGCGCTGCTGATCGAACGGCAATGCTGGTTCTGCGCAATGGATCTTGGCCGGCTGATCGGCCAGCCGCATCTGGACGAACGCGCTATACGCACGCTCGACGCCGACCAGCTACTCGATGCCGTGGTGCTCAACACCCACGGCCAACCGGAGACGACAAGGCTGATCAGCGAATCCGGCGTCTATGCCGCGCTGATCCACTACTACCACCCGGAAAACCGCTGCATCCGCCGCTGGATCACCGCCGACGTGGTGCCGATGCTGCGCGATATCGCACAGCCCGGCGAGCGCCGACCGAGGCGCGAGAATCGCCAGGGGCTGTCATTGCTGCATTGGCAAGGTGATACCTGGATGCCTTATCGGCCAACGTAACCAGCGCCACTCAGAGGGTGGATGGCCACAGGGTCATTCACCTGACGTGCTACTTATCCAGCTCGCGCAGGATATCGGCGCTGGGTATCCGTAAAACGCCCGAGCGATAGGCTTTGAAGCCATAGGCAGTAGCCCGATAGACACAGGGCACTGACTGCCTGGCGCCCAGCAGCTCACGCAGCTCCTGCGCCTGCAAAACGCGCTCGCTACGCCCCTCATTGAGGTTCTCAACGAACATGATCGAGGAGTGAAAGACGAAGGGGGAAACAGCCGGCCCTGCCGCAAGAGAGGAAATCAACCCGCTGGACACATAGCGCCCATCGTCGTATCTGACAGGCGCCTCATCGCTAGTGAGCGCACAAAGCAACAGCCCACCCACCGGAGAGTCTTCGGGTTTGAAAATATTCAGAAGGTCGGCATCAGCAGTAAAACTGACCTGATAGCCATAGGCACTTTGCCTAGAAAAGCCGAGATAACCCAGTTCGGCAGGTGGGATTTGATGATCCTTGGCGCAGCCCAGAAAGAACGGCAACACGGCCAGCCACAAGAACTTGCTTTGCCATCTTGCCTGCTTACGCACTGCCAACATCATTGATCCAGCTCACGCAAGATATCGGTGGTGGGTACCTGAAAGGTTTCAGAGTGATAGGCCTTGGCGCCATAGATGGTCGCCACGTACTGGCAAGGTATGGAGCGCTTGTCTGCAACCAGCGACCGAATTGCTTCGTCACTCAACGCTCGCGTTGTCGTGCCTTCATCGAGGGTCTCGCTGAAAGACAAGGCAGCCACGAATGCAAAGCCATCACCGCCTTCATGCTGGGCATCGTGCTCGACGAAGCCAGAGGCCAACGTCTTCATGAAATGGCCCACCGAAAAATCCACATCATCACCCGGGGCGCAGTACATCATCCCGCCCACGGGCCCCTCTCCTGGCCCAAACAGACTGAGCAAATCGACATTCGAGCTGAACCGCAGATCATAGAATCCAGCGTCGGTTCGAGCACCAATCGACTCATAATTCAGGATGGCAATCGGCTTGCCATGTCCCTTGGCACAACCACTACTCAGAAGTACCAGCCCAATCAGAAATAACCTGAACATCCTGCCGCCTGATGCAGTCAGTAAACCGTCCCCCACCTACGGTGGCTGAAACATTGCCATCTACCGGATTTAACAACTCACTCACGAAACGATCATGGATCTTCAGTCGCCAGAGAAACATTGATGTAGAAATATTTTATCTCTGGCCAAGCGTCACGTTTATTTATAGGCGTTTCCTCAGACCCCATGCCTAGCATGTAACCCTGCCCTGTCGCTTTATCGCGATAAAAATAAGGCGTTGAGTCCCAACCGCAGCAGATGAATTGAAGCGTTGGCAGACCGAAGCTACGGCTCATGTACTGCTCGGCCTCACGTGCATCAGAGCCTTTCACGCGATAGCGGGCGACAAAAGGTTTCCCTTGCGCATCGACATCTTGAGTACACCCTTGAAACTCAACGAAATCAGGTTTATCGCTGAGCTGCGCAAGAAAATCTCCGCAGCGTAGCTCCGCTTTCGCACAACCGGCCAACGCAGATAATACTGCGAAGAAAAGTACAAAAATCAACCGACTCATTCACTTTCTCACAGCCAACTCGTCAAAATATCGCCCTCGCGTCATATATTAATGCCGAAACATTGGTAAATACCCAAGCTCCACCAATTTTGCATCTATATCTCCCACACGCTCATAGTGCTCTCTATTTTTCTCATTCATCACCTCCGAGCTACTGACGATGATACTGCCACGCCCTGGAATGTCGACAACTTCCTCAGCATTTGAAAAATCCGCATTCTTTAGCGGATACGGACAATAACCGATCCAGCCAGCTGTCAACCTCTCAGTGAAAACCCTATACTTCAGGTAATAGTCTTCAGGCGCCACAACCCCCCATTCAATCTCAGGCCAAAATTCCACTGCAGCTCTCATCATTCCCACCAGCACGTCCTTGACGTCAGGCAGAGCCATTACCAAAGCGCCTGCATCTTCAAACTCCATATAGGCAGGCATCATCTCGATATCATGTGCGAAGTAACTAAGAGATAGGCCTCCCTTAAAGATATCTTCCTCGCCATTCCATAGGCTGTATTGTGTTGCACGGCTCATGTCTCCATCCTGATCGTTCACCCAGTCCATTACTTCCTTGCTCAGGTATTCGGGGCTATCGACAACATTGAAGCGCTTCGCTGACTCGGGCGAGTCGCCACAGAGATACCAGTCTTTCAAAATCGGGCTCAAACCGCCTATCGCCTTGAGAAAGGAAACGCTACGTTCAACCTGCTCGTCGCGAGCAACCGATGCAATTCGGGCCTTATTGAACCGCATTCGAAATGTAAATTTCCTGAATGCCTTGGCCTTTTCCCTAAACTCTTCTGAGCTGTAGTAATCACTCATGCTTCTCTCCATTAGGCCCGCAGGCTAGGATTATCTCGATAATATTCATCAAATTCGCGCTGTTCTTGCTGCCTCATCTCGTCATACTCCTCTTTTTCAGGAGTTCCTGGCATTGGATTCCAGTAAGCAAATAGGTTGGGATAACCAGCCTTTTGATACGCAGAGGAACAGTACTCATAGACTATTTTTTGCAAGAAATGCCACTCAACAGTTACGGGCGGTGTAGGCACAGCCTTAGCCGCATGAGCATAGGCCTTGAGAATCAAATCCTTATTGACAGATTTTCTAAACCAGATCTTTGGTGTATTCAAAATAGGCATGAACATAAATGCATAATTCGCCTTCGCCTCCAGCAAGGTGCAGCGGCTCTTATCGAATCCATCCCACCAGGTTCCGCTCCACCACCATTCATGGGGGTACGGAAAGTTGGTCACCCACTGCTGATACTGCGCCGACAGCTCGGACATGCTGTGCCCCTTACCCGCATTGGCAATGGCCATGACACCTTGCTCAGGGGGGCATTCGACGCAGTCCTTGTCCTCGGCCTTGCAGCTATCTTCGCCTTCCCGCGTTTGCTCGCGCGTCATAGGTGGTGCATCGGTCTGTTGCTGGGTCTGTGGCTGCACCTGCGGTTGTGGTAACGGCTGAGGCAACGGCCTGGGCTGTGCTGAGGGGGCGGGCATGGGCCGGGGAGCGGGCGGAGCGACAGGTGCGGGCCTGGCCGGCGGCATCGGTAATCTCGTAGGGGGCACCCTCATCCCCTCTATCGGCAAGCGAAAACCTCCCCGAGGCAGAGGGCCGCGAAACGCCAGTTGATCAGCCGAGCCAGTTCCACCTGACGGTTTGAATGGGTTACTCATGGTCGATCACTCCCTGTTCTCACTTGGCACCGGGCCATTCCTTCAATACGCGCAGATACTGCATGATGCTGTCGTAGTCACGGAAACGCTGATCGGGGCTGTCCGCGACAGGTCGCTGCATCCACTTGATGAATTGTGGATCCTTCTGAAAACCAGGCGTCATCAGGCTGTAGCGCATGAAAAGCTCGACCATCTCGGGATCTTTGATTCCAAAAGCCCAAGCCTCTTCACGCTGCTCTTTGAGATAACGATAAGCAGGCCATTCGCCCACTTCTTTGAGCCAGGCAGGATCATGCTCACGGACTTCGAGCAGTAGTTTTTCAATGACCTCGTCCTCGCGCACCCTCTCCAGGCGTTCGAGTTGCTCCGCTGTGAACTCAAGCATCGCCAACCTCCATGGCTTGGGCGGACGCAAAGGTCAGATAATCGTTTTCCAATGGCTGCCAGACTTGCCAATAAGCGACAGGGCGCATCAGTTCCGCATGCTGCGCTTCGCTGAGTACGCCTTGCAGAGCCCGGCGCACGGTCGGGTTGTAGTAGCGAAACAAGGCTCTTCTGCCATCAGGCAGACGTGTGAACAGGTTGCTGCGCAGATGCTCGGCAAGAGACTCGAAAGGTTTTTCACTCCAAAGCCAGGACACCAGCGGTGAGGTAACGTCCCGACTTATCAACCACTCCAGCAGTTCGTCGCTTCTCGCCTTGTCTTCTGTGAATGCCACCAGAGCCGGGCCAGCGTGCTTGATGCCATCGAGCTCCGTGCCTTCCAGCAGCCACTGCCATTGCAGCGCATCACCTGCGTTGGAGAAACGCTTCCCCAAGGTCAGGTAACTCGACCCATCGACCAAGGCGTAGTGCCTGAGCTGCGGATTGTTGATTCGACGTTGCCGCATCGCTTGATAAAGTCGCTGCGCTTGCCCACGCGCCTGAACGACCGTATTCATTTGGCAGCCCCCAGATTTTCCAGGGGCACGAAGGTCGCGTTGCGCTTGGCGGCCAGCAACAGGCACGGCAAACAAAGGGCCGGCGCCTTGATGACAGGCGGGACGAAGGCCGCACCACCGCCTGACATCCCAATAATGACGGTACCGGAACCACCGACCACCACGTTCCCATGACTTCCTACGGTTCCAATGGTGGTAGCCGGCAAGCCGTTGATCAGTACGTTCGAAACGACATTGCCGGCCAAAGCACTACCACAGGCCGTGCTATCGGTTTGCCGGGCAGCGCTCAGGCCGTCAAAAATCACATCCGGCGAGCCGCTGACGATTGGATTGGTGCCATGCCCTGGCAATGGGCAGGCTGTCGGGTCGCTCACTCGAGCGGCGGGTTTTCCACTCATGACAATGCTCCTTGAAGTTGAATCCTGGTGTGCGACTCGTGCACATCCATGTTCGAGTTGGCAAAACACCAACGACACTCAACTGCATCGAACAACGCGAACTGAGAAGGCGTTTGCTGGGAAGAAAGAGGTGGCGGCATGGCATGTAGGGCTTCATATGTATGCCAACGCATCTCGGCAGCACAGACATCGTCCCACTTGTTGAGCAGGGCGTTGTAATCGCGTAGCCCTACTCGGTCGTAACAGACCTGCAGTTGCTGAGGCAGTTGCTGCCCCCAAGCCAGATAATGCGCTGAAGTCCATTCGCCGATATGCGCCTGAGCCAACCAGCCCATGGGAATCAAGCGCTGCTCCGCCTCTAGCAGACGCCGGCTATGCGCCGCGAACCCACAGCAAATGTGCAGGTTCAACCAGCCCTGGTGATCACGAAGATAGGCATTGGGATCGAAGCATTCGGATAGCAGGCGAGCCTGATATCCCTCTATGCCACAAGAGCGGATAACGATCTCGGCATCCAGACGCGAAACGAAAGCCCAAACGGCATCGCAGCCCTTGAGGCTGTGTACACACGCAATCTGGCCGGTCTGCTCACCTGAGCCATTCCTGAACAAGCCATAGAGCCGAATAGAAGATTTGAACGTGGGAACACTCATCCTGACTCCCTTGCACTATCCTGTGGCGGCTGCTGCGCTCCGTTGCCGATCCTAGGCCAGAGTGTGTTGCACTTGGAGCAGGCATGTCCGGAATGCATGTCACAAAAAATGACGGCATGAGATGCATGGCGCACTTGGCAAGCAGTGTTTGATCAAGGTGGAACAGGTATTCGTGACACAGGGATTCTCAATCTCCTTGGCCACGCCTGCCCCTTGTCGGCTGCTCGACCGAGAACACAACATGGGCGGCGATATCGGCAAGGCTGATGCCCACTTCATCGAAAGCAACCTGCGTCAGCGCCAGCATTCGCGCCTTGTCCGAGCTGGCGAGCGCCCGCGCTCTGTTCGCCTCGCTGTCGAACATCCAGGTCACCACAAGGCTCTGCGGGAATTGCTGGTAGTCCACCTCATGGGTCAACCACTGGAAGCCGACGATCTCACTTTTGGCCGTTTCGCAGGCAGCCGTGAGGGTGCGGATCAGCTCGCGCTCGATGCCTGAGTATTTTCGTTTCGGCGATGCCATAAAGCCCTTCTGAATCCGAGTTCGCTGCAGGGCCATATTACCCGAGGGTTTCAGCGCCATGAGCTACAGTTTCATTTGAACGTCACGGCATGCTGTTTCGTCGAGTCGCTGCAGCGAGACCTGAATACGTTGCCGATGCCGCGGGCAGGCGGAAAGGTATGACGCAGGCCACAGGCTATCCATCTGGCTGCTGCAACCCAGGCGCGCTTGCTGGACAATGCCTGCCCCCGACCGGAACCACCCCGCTTCCTACGAATGACAACTGAGCTCGCTGATGGCCATTGCCCCCGGGGCAGTGGCCGCATCGAGCCAGGCGTGGTGTGAGTGAGATACCAACGAAGCCATTCGGGCGAAGACCAACCAGAGCGTTCGCGTCATGAAAAACAAAGGTCACAAGGAGTTGCCCATGTCCAACAACATAATCTGCCGAGTCATGCTTTCCCTGCTGCCGCTGCTTACTGGCACTGCTCAGGCGTCCGATGTCATTCAGATTCTGACCCAGAATTACCCGCCCTTCAGCATGTCGGCCAATGGCAAGAACTTCGAGCGGGAAGACGGGATAGTGGGGATCGACAAGGAGGTGGTGGTCGAGCTGTTCAAGCGCGCCGAGATTCCCTATCAGATGACGCTGCGGTTCCCATGGGGCCGCTTGCAGGAGATGGCCGAACAGCAACCCGACTTTGCCGTGTATTCGCTCAGCCGTAACGCCGAACGCGAGTCGCGCTTCAAGTGGGTTGGGCCATTGAGCGAGATTCAGTTGGTGCTATTGAAGATGCCAGGCAACCCGATCGAGCTGAACAGCCTCGACGATGCTCGCCAATACAGCATTGGCGCAGTCGCAGGCACTAGCGTCAGCCAGTACCTGGAAGAGCGGAACTTCAGCCTCAAGACCACCCTGAACAACGCCCCCGCCAAGCTTCAAGCCGGTGAGTTCGATCTGTGGGCCACCACCAATCCGGCTGGTGACTATGAGTCCAGGCAGGACGGGGTCGGCAAACTGGAGGTGGCCCTTTCCATCAGCAGCACTCAGCTCTACCTGGCGCTGAACAAGGAAACACCGGATGAAATCGTGCAGAAGCTGCAAAGTACGCTGGATCAGATGCGTCAGGAGGGTTTCATCGATCAGGTAACGGCTCGTTATCTGAGCGAATGATCGAGCGGATCGCGCCGGCGCGCTGCACAGGCCATTGCGCAGGAGCAGGCCCCATGCAGCGCACAGGTTACAATACCCAGCTCACGCCCTTGCCCAGCGGAGCCGCCGCCCGATGTTCACCCTAACCCACCTCAGCAACCCGCCGCCCGAGTCTCTGAAAAACCAGGTGTTGCAGATGGTGGTGGATTACTTCGCTGACCTCAGCGCGGTGCCGCTGCTACCGAGCAACCCGCTGTATCAGCTCTACCAGTACGTGATCGGCTATGAGGTGCATCTGCACCTGCAAAACATGAACGGCGAGGCTGAAGGCCCCGCACAGTTGCTGCTGGCGCTGGACGATGAAGATCCGTCCCGCGTGCTGGGTTTTGCCCTTTACCTGCCAAGCCCCGACGATAGCGCCGCCTGCACCCTCGCCTACCTTGCCGTGCAGGCCGAGCATCGCGGCAAGGGCATTGGCCGGGCGTTACTGCAGCGCGTGCAGGAGCGGCGCCCTCATCTGGAGCTGGCCTGCGTGGCGAGCAAGGTGCCACTGTTCGAGGCCCTGGGCCTGCAGGTGCTGGCCGCCCAAGGCGCGCAGGTGCTGATGAACAGTCGTGACTATCGCTCCAGCGGCATGGTGGCAATCGCCGACCTGGCGCCGGTGTTCGCCTCCACGGAGGTCAGGCAGATTCACACCTATCTGCTCAAGCAGCACGGCCAGCGCGCCATGCAGCAGGCGGAAAAGCAGCGCGACGCGCACCTCGACATGCTCGCTTTGCAAGCCCAACAGCTGGTGGACGAGCGCCTGCCTTCCCGCTCGTTGCACTGAACCGGGCTGGTTCACCGCTCGGCTCTGACGAAACCTGCATCATCGATCCTTCTCAGGCTGCCTGTGAGCCCCTCGAAGCCACTCGCGCATGGCGTTGCGCTATCATCGGCAACCTCACCACCACCAAGAAGGGATTCACATGCTCAAGCGCATCGTTCTATTGGCCAGCGTGGCTGCCGTGCTACAGGGTTGCGGCGTAACCATGCCGCGTTACGAACCCAGTTACGACAACGTGCAATTGCTCAAGCAGCATGCGCCCTTGAGCCGGTTGGATACGCCAAGCGTGATAGCGGACAAAGGGCAGGATTCGATTGCGGTTCGCGCCAACCCTCTACGCAGCCCCGAAGGCTCGTTGAGCAAGCATGTGCAACAGGCGCTGGAGAGTGAACTGCGCCTGGCCGGGCTGCTGGATCCTGCCGCCAAGCGTCATCTGGACGTTCGCCTGCGGGAAAACAGCATGACCGCCGGCATGGGTAGTGGAAATGGTTCGATCCGTGCCGACTTCGAGCTACGCGAGGGCAATACCTCGCTGTATAGCGCCAGCAAGACGGTGACCAGCGTCTGGGATAGCAGCTTCATCGGAGCCATCGCCATTCCATCCGCCGCCAACGCCTACAACCCGCTGGTGCGCAAGCTGCTGGCCGAGTTGTATCAGGACCCGGCCTTCATCGCGGCCTTGAAGGAGTGATGCGAAGGACGGCGCGCCTGGGGCGCGCCGCTGGGTTTCAGCCGCGCATCAGCAGCGAGCGGCCCTGAGCGTACTTGAGCACCTGCTTATCCAGCAGTTGCTTGAGCAGGGCATTGAGCTGACGGCTGAAGCTGTCGCTGACGGCATCGGCCGTGGTGTGGCCCATCATGGGAATGAACACCAGGCCCATCCAGGTACGCACCGAGTCATGGTTCTCGCCCACCTTGAGGGTCTGGCCCTGTTCGTCGATGACCTGCAAGGTCATGGTGTACTCGTCCTTGCCACTGCCCGGGATGATGCCCAGGGTCAGGCCAGTGATGAAGCCACTGACCGCTGCGGCCCCATCCGAGCCGTCGTTGTAGACATCCAGCTTGAGGGTGTAATCACCAGGCTGCTTCTGGAACTGATCGAGGGTATAGCGGCTGAACAGGCCCGAATCACGCAACACGGCTTCGAGGCGCGGCTTGAGCATGTCCCGCGCCTGCGGGACTTCGACCGCCTTGGCGCTGCCGGCCTCGCCACGGTAGAAGTTGAAATCCACGAATACACCAGGGCGCTGCTGATAGTTCGCCATCGAAGGCAGCTTGGTCGCCGCCACCTCCTCACCTGGGAAACTGGCACAACCCGCAAGCGCCAGTACCATCGCCATGCCTATCATCTTCAACTTCATAACTGCTCATCCTTGTTGAATTGAAAAGTGCCGCACTCATGGCAGCGCCGACACTCTATGCAAAGCCAGGGAAAGTGGCAATTGGCCATCCACCATTACTCTCTCCCACGCTCCGGGGGGTAACGCCTCCCCGGATGCTCCAGCATCCAAACTGCTGGCCGCCCGCAGCCTAGAGGCGGTGTGCACACGCAGAGTGTGGCCACTATCAGCGCCTACCCAGCCAGAATTGCGGGCGGCGACGGTGATGAGCGAGGGCCAGTACCTGAAAGCCTTCAGTCGTTTCCCGGTAGAGGATGGATAGGGGAAAACGGCGTAGCGGAGCACTGCGAATGTCCGGCTCGAGTGCAACGCGCCAGGCTCTGGGGGATTCGCCAATCAGTTTGGCCATAGCCTCGAACTCCGCAACGAGAGCCCCACCCAAGCCAGGAATCTTCGATTCGTAATAACCGACCGACTCCAGAAACTCGGCCTCCGCTGCCGGGTGGAAAGAATATTTCATCGAATCAAGGCTTTGGCCTTGTTCATCACGGCATCACCTGGCACCGCCTGCACCGAGCCACTGTCGAGCTCTTCCACGCGCTGTCGTGCTTCAAGCAACCAGTCTGCTCGTAGCTCTTCTTCCGAGGGGGCTTCAAGGCTCAAGACCAGACGCCGAATCAGTTGCGCGCGCTCCTCACGGGAAAGGTGCAGGGCTTCATCTTCGATCTTCTGCAGATCCATGGCATGACCTCTCGCTTGTCTACCGACAAATCTTGGCACGGATGCTTGGCAGGTGCCATGGCCACGCTTCGGATGGTCGCGACACCTCGCCAGGGCAGCAGGTCGCTAACCGCAGTGCTCGGGGCGTTTCTGGGCAGGTTCTCGGTTAGCAGCGCGGCCATCATCGGCCTGACATCTGGCGGCGCTCTGCTCGCCCCAGGCCAGGACAACAGGCCCCCGAGGACACAGGGATGAAAGATTCAGCACGCGGCTTATGGCTCGTCACCAGCGGTATCGTGGTACTCAGCTTCGATGGCCTGCTGGTGCGTCTGGCGCATACCGATGGCTGGAACATTCTGTTCTGGCGCGGCCTGCTGATGTGTCTGGCGCTGGGGGTGTTCTCACTGTCGGCCAGAAGCCGCGCCAGCATCCGCGCACAGCCGTTGCTCAGCGCCACCTCGGCCCTGTTGCTGGCGTTGATCTCGATCTTCTTCGTGCTGGCGATCCTGCATACCCAAGTCGCCAACGTGGTGATCATCCTCTGCACCGCGCCATTGTTCGCGGCGCTGTTCACCCGCTTCTTCCTCGGCGAGCCGGTGGCCTTGCATACCTGGATGGCGATTGGCGTGGCCGCGCTGGGCATTCTGGTGGTGTTCGCCGGCGCCTTCCAGGCAGGCGATCTGGCCGGCAATGGCTATGCCCTGCTGTCCTCGGCAGCGGTGGGCGCCAACCTCACGCTGCTGCGCCGCCACCCGACCCTGGAGCGCATGCCGCTGATCGCCCTCGGTGGCCTGGCCGCCGCACTGATCGCCTGGCCGAAAGCTCAGCCGTTCGGCCTGGAGGCTTCGAGCTACTGGGTGCTGGCGATCATGGGGCTGGTACAGATGCCGCTGGCCACGCTGTTGATCAACAACGCCACACGCTACCTGCCCTCGGCCGAGGTGGCGCTGTTCTACCTGCTGGAAAGCGTGCTGGGTACGTTGTGGGTCTGGTACTTCCTGCAGGAAACGCCGACTCACTCAGCGCTCTACGGCGGCGCGCTGGTGATCGCCACCCTGGTGGTGCATGCTGGCCTGACCTTGCGCCCGCGATCCGCACTGCCGGCCTGAACGTCGCCTCAGGCAGGGTGACTTTGCGAGCCGGAAGCCCGCGCGTGCATGCCTCTCAGGGCGAATTGCACGGCAGCCCATGCAAACCCGAGCAATAATGTACGTCAGTACTAAACTCAGATCTCGGATGGCCGAAACAATGGCTAGGGACATTTCAGCGAGATCACCCTCATGTTCAACACCCGCTTGCAGCAAGAGATACAGGCGCTACGCGAGGATCTGTCCTCGGTAGAGCAGGTACGCGCCAGCCTGGATGGCGAAATGCTTGGCCTCATTCTCGACCCACAAGGTCGAGTCATGCATGCCAATGCCAACTTTCTCAAGGACATGCACTACACGGCCGAACGCTTGCAGGGCCACTCCTTACTGGAGTTGATCCCCGAGCATGTACGCAATCTCGACTTCCATCACCGCGTGCGTCGGGCACTGGAGCGCGGCGAGCACCTGGCCGGCGTCATCCGCCTGCTACGGGGTAACGGCCGCGAAGCCTGGCTTCGCTCGATCCTGCAGCCGGTGCGCAACAGTGCTGGCGGCATCCGCTTCTTCTCCCTCTATGCCAGCGACCTGACCCGCACCATCGAAACCTCGCGTGAGCACGAGAACCTGATCAAGGCACTGCAGCGCTCCACCGCCGTGATCGAGTTCAACCTCGACGGCGAGGTGCTCACCGCTAACCAGCGCTTCCTCGACGCCATGGGCTACAGCCTGGAGCAGATCAAGGGCAAGCATCACCGCATGTTCTGCGATACCAGCGAGGTCAACTCGCCGGCCTATCAACAGTTCTGGGAAAAGCTGCGCCGTGGCGAGTTCGTCGTCGACCGCTTCAAGCGTATCGACAGCCATGGCCGCGACGTCTGGCTGGAGGCCTCCTACAACCCCATCACCGATGCCCATGACCGCCTGTACAAGGTGGTCAAATTCGCCACGGTGGTCACCGATCAGGTGCAGCGCGAAGAGGCCGTGGCGCAGGCCGCCGGCATCGCCTTCGATACCTCCAAGGGCACCGATGCCAGCGCCCGCAACGGAGCCTCGGTGGTGCAGCAAATGCTCGACGCCATGGCCGAACTGGCCGGGCGCATGCAGGAGGCGGCACAGGGCATCGAGGCGCTGGACAAGCAGTCGCAGCTCATCGGCTCCATCGTCAAGAACATCAGCAGCATCGCTGATCAGACCAACCTGCTGGCGCTCAATGCCGCCATCGAGGCGGCACGTGCCGGCGATCAAGGCCGTGGTTTCGCCGTCGTGGCCGACGAAGTACGCCAACTGGCCTCGCGCACCAGCTCGGCCACCGTGGAGATCACTTCGGTGGTCGGGCAGAACCAGCAGTTGGCCGAGCGTGCCGTGGAGATCATCGGTCGAGGCAAGAGCCAGGCCGAACTGGGCCTGGAGCTGTCCAAGCAGGCCGGCCAGGTGATCGAGGAAATCCAGGATGGCGCACGCCGCGTAGTGGCCGCCGTGGAGAGCTTCGCCACCAAGCTGTGAGGCAATGCTGCAGAACAACGGCGCCTGCGGGCCATGCGCCCAAACCCTGCAGGAACGAAGGGGGGCGCCTCGCTTTTATTCGCGATGGGGTTTGGCCCAGTGCCCGCCCCTGATCGCGAATAAATTCGGCTCTTCGCGGAATCTCGGGAAAGTCAGTATTGACGCCGGACTGGCAAGTTTGTGTGAGTGCTTGTTGCTTGTTCAGGCTCTTGTTCCGGATTGCCGCGTTTTTGTTGATGTTTTTGGTTTCGCCCTCCCGGGCGAGTCACTTTTGCGGGCAAAAGTAACCAAAACCCTCCGCCCGGTCATCCGGCCCTGGCTGCGCCAGGGTTCGCTCACTCCATCGCCGCTCCAGAGGCCCGCCGCGGTGGGCCATCCATGGCCCATCGCGGCTCTCGCGACATCCATGTCGCTCGACCTCTTCCACGACGATTCCGTTCGCCCTCCTGGGCGGGCTCTGCACGCGCCTGAACCCGAGGTAACCCAGAAGTAGCACGGAGTGCTTGAACATGGGTCAGCCTTAGGGCTGACCTGAATGCCGGCTGCAAGCCGGCAAGCTGAAACTACACGGATGAAAGTATTGGTTTAACTCGACGACCCAATCGCGACTTCATCGCTACCAGAACACGCCGCGCATGCTCGGAACAACTGTACGTTCAGGCGCGCAAATGCCCCCCTTCAGGAGGCCGAACGTAGACATTGCGCAGGGGGCGAGTGGCATGGATGCCACGAGAGGCGTAATGGGCCAGGGATGGCCCATATACGCCGACCCCGGAGCGGTGCCGGAGTGAGGGAAGTCGAGCGCAGCGAGACCCGGATGGCGGGGGTGCGTTTCTTTTGCTTACTTTTCTTTGCGCATTTCAAAGAAAAGTGAGTCGCCCGAGGGGGCGAAACAAGAAGTTTCTGAATATACCGAAGCGGCGTCCAGAACACCTACCAGCACACAAAATTGCCAGTCCGGTGTCAACCAGGCATTCCCCCTGAAAATGCGATGATCCTTTTATTCGCAATTGGGTTTAGCCCAGTGCCCGGCCCTGATCGCGAATGAATTCGCTCCCGTAGGAACCGGGAAACGGGCTCCTACGGGCGTGGACGACAGCCTCACCCGACAGTGCCGGTCAGCCCCGTCAGGGTATCGGCCAGCTCGCGCGTACGCAGCGAGGTCTGCTCGGTCAGTTGCGCGGAATCACGCAGCGAATCGATCATCCCGCCCAGCGCCGACACCTCGCTCACCTGCTGCTGAATATGCCCGGACACCGCGCTGATGGCCTGGGATAGCTGATCGACGTCGGTGCCGATCTCGGCGGCGTTCTTGTGGGTGATCTGCGCCAGGTTGCGCACCTCGTCGGCCACCACGGCGAAGCCACGGCCCATCTCTCCGGCGCGTGCTGCCTCGATGGCGGCATTGAGCGCCAGCAGGTTGGTCTGCCCGGCGATCTGCTGGATGACCTGGACGATGGACTGGATACGCAGGCTGGAGCTCGCCAGTTCGTCCGCGCTGCGCACCACCGAGGCGCCCTGCTCGCTCAGGCTGCGCACCACGCCCTCGGCCTGCCCGGTGACCTCGCCCTGGCGCGCGATGTTGTCGGTCAGCGCATCCATGCTCTGGTGCAGCTCATGGGCATGCAGATGCAACTGCTCACCGATCTCGCGCTGCCGGGCCTCGGCCGCCTGCAGCACCCGGCCCAGATCGGCGAGCCCCTCGAATACCGGGCGAATGTGCTCGTCGAGCCCCTCGCTGTCGATGCAAATGCCGTAGTCATGGCGTTTGAAGGCATCGATCTGACTGACCACCACCTGGCTGAGCCCAGCCAGCTTCTTCACCTGCCGGCGCAGGAAGAAGGCCTTGAACTCGCCGTAATGGATGGGGAAACGATCGATGTAGTCGTCGCTGAACGCGGTCCCCGGCGGCACCTGGAAGAAAAAGATCGCCGTCAGCGTCTGGTTGAGGTTCAGGCCAAGGATTTCACCGAAGGTGGAAAAGCCGATGACCGGCACCCGACCGAACACCCCTTCCATGCTCCCCAGCTCCGCCGTGTTGTTCAGCCGGCGCAGGATGCAGTCGTTGAGCAGGCCGATCAGCGGTGTACCGCCCTTGCCGCGCAGGAACTGCTCGAAGTCGCGCCGCGTGCTCTCCACCAATGGCGTGCGTTTGACCAATACCAGCTCCTCGCCCGGCGCCACGTCGCAGAACAGGTGCACCACCTCCTGCTGCAGATCGATGCGTGCGATAGAGCGCACGAACAGCTCGCCGCCGACGCGAATGGCAAAGGAATAATTGGCCAGTTTGCTCTCCAACTCCTGTGGCTGACAGTGCAACTCGGCGCACAGGGCGGCGACCATGCTGAGGATATTGCCGCGCGCATCGACCACCTGGCGGATGCTGCGCGCCTCCAATGAGGCAGTCAGCACGCTCAGGCTGATGGACGTGGGCTCGAAGTTCTGGCTCTTGAACACACCGAAGCGCACGTTGGGCGCGCTCTTGAGAAAGACCACCAGAGCATGGTTTTCGTAGCGGCGCTGACCGTCGTGCAGGAAGGTCTGACGGAAGTCACCCTTGCCCCCGGCCGAGCCACCGACGAACAGACAGGGGAAGCGCCCGGATTCGTACAGCGCCTCCATGAAGAACGACTCGGAGGCCGACAGGCCGTCGAACAGCACGTAGGCTAGGGTGTCGCGGGCATCGATCGGCGTCTTCACCTGCAGCGCCTGCAGAGAACGGGTCAGTTTGGCGATGCGCTCGCGCAGCGGCATGTGCGCCCCGCCCGCGCGGATGTCCTGGCTTTCCAGCGGCACGCTGACCACCTCGGCACTGGCCACCACCCGACTGTCGAACAAGGCCAGCACCACCCGATCCCATTGCTCGCCGGTGTCGCAATACAGACGGCCTCCGCCACCGCACAGCTCGCCGGCACTGCTGGTCAGGCTCAGGGGCACACCAGGAAAGCGTTCAGTGATCTGCCGTGCGATGCGTTCGATATCCAGATGCGGGGACACATAGCCGGTGATGAAGCTGGGGCGTATCCGCACCGCTGCCAGCGCGGCGGCAAGTTCGGCCGCTCGGCAGCCGATGGGAACGGCAGCCCCCTGCGGGGCTTGGGTGAACTTTTCACGCTGGAAGAGACCCATGGGCGCCTCTCTCGTTGGCCTTATCATGGCTTTCAGACTAGTAGCAAAATGGCGCCAACGCTCTCGTTCTTTGGGCGTAAAAATGCCGCATCCCAGCAGGCTCTCAGGGCGCCCGCACAGTCAGGCTCACCAGCCTGATCACGATGGGCCGCACCAGCATCACGCAGACGAAGGCCACCGGCATCGCCAGGCTATAGGCACTGAGCACCGCCTGCAGATAACCCTGGCCCAGGCCACGGTTGGCAGCGGTGATCACCAGCGACATGAGCATGGCCATGATGCCCGACATGAAAAAGGCGAAGGCCACCGGCATGGCGCGGGCGGGCAACTTCCAGCTACGCGTGGCGGCTGGTGTGAGGTCGAGATCTGACATGTTGAAACTCCCGGTTGGTTGAGGGTGTTGGCACTCTAGCGACGAAGGCGATTGCGGCGGTAGAGGCCGCCAGGTAAGTTGAATATCAAGTTCAACTTACGAATGGCCATCCCATTGGAAAGTAAAAGCACGGACACCCTGCGCGGTCTGGAAAGCTTCGTGAAGGCCGTGGAGAGCGGCAGCATCGCCGCGGGTGCACGCCTGCTGGGCATCAGCGCGGCAGCCGCGAGCCAGAACATCGCCCGCCTGGAGCAGAGCCTGGGCGTGCGCCTGCTGACCCGTACCACGCGCCGCCTGGCGCTCACCGATGCCGGCGCGTCGTACTTCGAGCGCGTGCAGGGCGCATTGCAGGAGCTGGAACTGGCCCGCGCCGCCGTCGCCGACCTGCAGGACGAACCGCGCGGTCTGCTGCGCATCGCCGCCAGCGCCGCCTTCGGCCGTCACGTGCTGGCTCCGCTGATTCCGGGTTTCATGGCGCGACACCCACGCATTCGCTGCGAACTGCTGACCACCGATGGCAGCGTCGACCATATCCAGGAGGGCGTGAATCTCAGCATTCACATTCAGCAGCAGCTACAGGACGGCCTGGTAGCCCGGCGCATCGCCACCGCGCAGACCCGCTTCTGCGCGGCCCCGGCCTATCTGCAGCGCGCCGGGCGCCCCAGCGAGCCGGAGGAGCTGCGCGATCACGACTGCCTGTTGTTTCGCATCCCCTACGATGGGCGCTTCCTGCGCTGGGGCTTCGTCCGCGAAGGCGTGCACTTCGAGCCCCAGGTTCGCGTCAGCATGAGCAGCAACGACATCGACGCCCTCGCCCAATGCGCCGCGGCCGGTGGCGGCATCACCCGGCTGGCGTCCTTCGTCGCCGATCCCTACCTGGCCCGCGGCGAACTGGTGGAGCTGTTCTCCTCGTCCACCCCCACCCATGGCCGGGCAACCAGCGCCCCATTGGATTACTACCTGTGCGTGCGCGACCGCTACGAGCTGACGCCCAAGGTGCGCCTGTTCATGGACTACCTGCAGCAACACCTGCCTGCCGAGCTCAAACCACGCGGCGGAGCCAGCTGACCAGGCGGCAGCACAGCGCAAACGGCTAGCCAGAGGTCGAGCCCAGACAATTTCCCCGTGCCCACGCAGCCTATGGTGAAGGCCCTTTTTCATTCGCACCGGGAGCCAGACATGGCCAACAAACCGATCACCGTCCTGCGCGACACCCAGCCGATGCCTGTCGTCGACGCCTGCAAATGGGAGCGCATCGAAGGTGACCCGCACACCGTCAACCTCAACGCCTACACCTCCGATGACGGCAGCAAGATCATGGGCACCTGGATCTGCACCCCCGGCAAGTGGCGCGTCGAGTACGTGAAGTGGGAGTACTGCCACTTCCAGGAAGGCTACTGCATCATCACCCCGGACGGCATGGAGCCGATCCACCTCAAGGCCGGCGATATCTTCGTGGTCGAACCGGGCATGAAAGGCACCTGGGAAGTGGTGGAAACGGTGCGCAAGTACTTCGTCTTCGCCTGACCCCCTGGCGGGTGCCGAGGCCATCGCCCCGGCCCCCGCTGGACGGCAGCGGACTGCCACCTCCCCGTCTGATCGACAACCTTCTCTGCCTCTGAACGACGCCTCGAGACTGGCATGCGCGTGGGGCCTGACTATGCTCAAAGCATTGTCCACAGCGCGTCCGAGCGGAGTCATTCATGAATATCGAAAGCCTGTTTGCCGAACTGCACAGCCTGCCCAGCATTCCCAAGGTGGCACAGGAGCTGATCCAGCAATTCGACAACCCCACCTCCAACCTGGAAAGCGTGGCACGCAACATCGAGCGCGACCCGGTGATCGCCGCCAAGGTGCTGCGCCTGGCCAACTCGGCGCGCTTTCGCGGTGCCCGCGAAGCCACCAGCGTCGAGGATGCGGCCATGCGTCTGGGCTTCAACACCCTGCGCACCCTGGTGATGGCCTCGGCGGTCACCGGCGCCTTCAAGGTGGACACCGGCTTCGACCTCAAGAGCTTCTGGATCCACAGCTTCCGCGTGGCGAGCATCGCCCGCACCCTGGCCAAGCAGCTCAAGCTCGATGCCGACGCCGCCTTCACCTGCGGCATGATGCACAACATCGGTGAATTGCTGATCCAGGCCGGCGCGCCGGACTTCGCCCGCAAGCTCAACAGCCAACCACAGCGCGAAGCGGCCGCCCACGCCGCCGAGGAAACCCTGCAACTGGGCTTCGGCTACCCCGAAGTAGGCGCCGAGCTGGCGCGCCGCTGGCAACTGCCCAAACTGATCCAGAACGCCATCGCCTATCAGGCCCGCCCCAACGCCGCACCGGACGATGGCCGTTACGCGCGCCTGGTGGCCCAGGCCGTGGCAGTCGGCGAAGCGCTGGAGGCGGAGGGTCTCAGCGAAAAGGCCCAGCAGAGTCTGGAAGGCCCGCTGTTCGAGGAAGTCGATCTCGCCGCCCTGTTCGCCGCCCTGCCCGCCGTACTGGAAGCGGACAAGGCCTTCGCCGAATTGCTGAGCTGAAGGTTTTTTGCTGCTGTAGGAGCGAAAGGAGGCGCCTAGCCTTCATTCGCGCCTACACAGGTTTGCAGAACGCTCAGCCCTTGCCGCCAGGCTTCTTCCCGCTATCGGCCTTGGCCGCAACGGCCAGGGCCATGACCACCTCGCGCGCCACCTTGCGCTGCACGGGCGGCAGCGCCAGAAAGGCCTCGATGACCTCACGCTCCTGATAGTGCTTGGGATCCTCCCAGCGGCCGCGCTGCTCGCGCACGGCCAGCGCGGCCTGTTCACCGAAGCGCAGCACCTGCGGCTCGATGCGCAGCCACTCGGCCAGCACCTGCAACTTCTCCTGAGAGGGAATGGCCTCGCCGCGCAACCAGCGCGACACCGCCTGAAAGGTCACGGAGCGCCCCCAGTAGCGTGAGTTGAACTCACGTTCGAGCACGGCTGGGCGATCAGGATAGCCGGCTGCAAGCATGGCACTGCGCAGGCGTTGGGCGAATTCGATTTTCTCGGTCATGGACGCGGACGTTAAATTCCGCTTCCATGCTTGATTGAACAGTCAGTTGTATTTTAAATGAAATTCATGGTTTCATCGCCCTTTGACAGGCTGTTGTACCACGCACTAGGGAGGGCGCCATGACCAGTCCGATCCACCCGGTTTTCGAAGACATCCGCTTCACCGTGCAGCGCGCGGCCGATGGTCGCTTCTGGTTCGCCGCGCAGCCCGTCTGCCAGGCCCTGGAACTGAGCGACGAGGATGCCGCCCTGCTGCTGCACTGCCGCCCGGAGGGCATCCTGTTCGGCAACGAGGAAACGCCCCAGGCCATGATCGACCTGGAAAACCTGCTGCGCCTGAGCCTCAACGGCTCCAACGCACGTAGCAGGCGCCTGTTCGCCTGGCTCTGCCAGAGCCTGCTGCCCTACCTGTTCAGCAGCGCCAACCTGCCCAGCTACCGCCAATTGGACATGGCCGACAAACGCCTGCGCGCCCTCAAGTGGCACCACGACTGGTGGTTGTCGATGGACGATGTGATGCAGGTATTCGGCAGCCGGCCGGAGTTGCTGACAGCGCATGGCAGTGAGCTATTGCGCACTTGATCGAAACGACCGCTAGCGTGACCCACATCATGCTATCGCCCCGCCAGCATTGAATCGCCGCCTCGCTGCGTGCAGTCTGCATGGCACTCACTTCACGGAGGAAGGATGACGGCATGTTCAACCCGGCCAACGAAACCCATTTCAGCCTGAACATCGAGGGTGTCGAGCACGACCTGCAGGTGCTCGAATTCAGCGGGCGAGAGGCCGTCAGCCAGCTCTACCGCTTCGACGTGGAACTGATCAGCGAGCGCCCCGACCTCGACCTCAAGGCCCTGCTGCAGCAGCGCGCCTACCTCGCCTTCAGCCCCAACGGCGACGGTATCCACGGCATCATCCACCGCGCCGAGCAGGGCGAATCCGGCAAACGCCTGACCCGCTACCGCCTGAGCCTCGTGCCGCAGCTCAAGCTGCTCGAATACCGCATCAACCAGCGCATCTTCCAGCATCTGAGCGTGCCGCAGATCGTCGCCCAGGTGCTCGAAGAACACGGCATCGTCCAGGGCCGCTACGAATTCCAGCTCGGCCCCACCGTCTACCCCGAACGCGACTACTGCGTGCAATACGACGAGAGCGACCTGCACTTCGTCCAGCGCCTGTGCGAAGAGGAAGGCATCCACTACCACTTCCGCCACAGCGAAAGCGGCCATGTGCTGGTGTTCGGCGACGACCAGAGCGCCTTCGCCAAGCTCGGCCGGCCCACGCCCTACATCCAGGACAGCGGCATGACCGCCGACGACCCGGTGCTCAAGCGCCTGGCCCTGCGCCTGGAAACCCGCACCCGCCGCACCACCCGCCGCGACTACGACTTCGAGCAACCGCGCCTGTTGCTGGAGGCCACCTACCAGGGCGAAAAAGCCGGCGAGCTCGACCACTTGCCCGCCCTGGAAGACTACGACTACCCTGGCCGCTACACTGATCGCACCCGCGGCAAGCACCTGGCCAAACGTGCCCTGGAACGCCACCGCAGCGACTACCAGCAACTGCAAGGCAAGAGCGACCAACCGCGCCTGGTCAGCGGTCACCTGCTGGAAATCTCCGAACACCCACAACGCGAATGGAACGCTCTGTGGTTGCTCACCGAAGTGATCCACGAAGGCAAGCAACCGCAGGTGTTGGAAGAGTCCATCACCAGTGATTCAGCCCTGCGCCGAACGGCTCCCTCGCCCCTTTGGGGAGAGGGCTGGGGAGACGACTACAGGGATGTAGGAGGTAGAGCGACGCAGGATGCCAAAGCCGAGGGGGACAAGAGCGACACCGACTTTCACCAAGGCTACCGCAACCGCTTCCTCGCCACCCCCTGGGACGTGCCCTTCCGCCCGCCGCTGAAACACCCCAAACCCAAGGTACTGGGCAGCCAGACCGCCGTGGTCACCGGCCCTGCCGGCGAGGAAATCCACTGCGACCAGTATGGCCGGGTGAAGGTGCAATTCTTCTGGGATCGTGAAGGCCAGGCCGACGACAAGACAAGCTGCTGGCTGCGCGTCAGCTCCAGCTGGGCGGGTGATCGCTACGGCGCCATCACCATTCCGCGCATTGGTATGGAAGTGCTGGTCACCTTCCTCGAAGGTGATCCCGACCAACCGCTGGTCACCGGCTGCCTGTATCACGCCGAACACGTGGTGCCCTACGACCTGCCGGCGAACAAGACCCGCAGCGTGTTCAAGACCCTCAGCAGCCCCGGCGGTGGTGGCTACAACGAACTGCGCATCGAGGATCGCAAGGGCGCCGAGCAGATCTACCTGCACGCCCAGCGCGACTGGGACGAAAACATCGAGCACGACCAGAAGATCCGCGTCGGCAATGAACGCCACGACACCGTGGAGAAAAACAGCTACACCGAACTGCTGGCCGAGGAACACCTCACCGTCACCGCCGAGCGCAAGGTGGAAGTCAAACCGCAGGATCACCTGACCGTGGGCACCGACCAGCACATCAAGCTGGGCACCGCGCAACTGACCAAGGCAGGCCGTGAGATCCATCTGAAGGCCGGGCAGAAAATGGTCATCGAGGCAGGCATCGAACTGACCATCAAAGCCGGTGGCAGCTTTATCAAACTCGACCCCGGCGGCATCACCATCAGCGGCCCGCTGGCCAGGCTCAATGCCGGTGGCTCGCCGGGCAAGGGCTCGGGCATCAAGATCAAACCGCCCGTACTGCCAGGCGCGGCGGATAGCGACAAGGCGGGGAGTTTGTTGGAGCAGGCGTTGGCGAATGAGTCTGTAGAGCCCAAAAAACTAGTCAAGGACTATCCGTTCTCGCTCTGAGTCGAGACGAACACCAAAGGACTTAGGTAAGCGTTATGTTGATTAGCCCTCCATTTCTCCCAGCCTCTATAGACGGCGAGAGCGACGAAGCCTACGTCAACCGTGCCATGCAGGGTGGAATCCCCGGTGACGGAGGCTTCCCGTTGAGCTTCGATTTGAATTGGCATGGCGGTATCCACTTGACCGCCCCACAGGAAGGAACCACGCATCTTCCCGTCAGAGCAATAGCAGACGGCACCCTGGTTTACGTCCGCCAGCCAACGGACGAGGCTTCTGCTCCAGCGGATCATGGGCTGCGCTACCGCGATCAATGGACCGACAACGGCTGTATCGTGCTCAAGCACGAGACGGAGATCGGTGAGGGAGCCGGCGCCTCTGTAGTCTTCTACTCCATCTACATGCACCTCGCGCAAATCACTCTCGCGAGTCCGACCAAAGGAGCCAAGGTTTACCGCAAGGATGAGCTGGGAAAAGCCGGGCGAATCTATGGCCAGAATCACCGCATTCATTTTGAAATCATTGCCGATCAGAGCCAGATCGCGAAGCTCGTAGGGCGTAACGAGCGCCTGCTCGATCATCAGTCCGGCAATGGCCGAACCGATAGCTGTTGGGGAGACATGTATTTCTTCATTCCCCCCGAAGTGCTTGTCTACGAAGCGGCCCCCACTAATCGGCTACAAAGCGAAAACAGCGCCCCCGTTGCCTATCGTTGTCCTGCCATGCCTACCGGAGCAGCTCCTGTGGTGGAGGGCGGGTCTGCTGAAGGAAGAACAGAGTCCACGCCGCTGATTCAAGGCTATGAGTGGGCCGTCGCCTCACAACTACAGGAAGGCATTTTCGTGCGTATGCGCTACGAGCGTGGTCAATGCACACTGACCTCCTTCCTCGTTTCGGGAGAAGAAATCGGCAGCCACCAGGAAGAGACCGATTACGAATACAACCTTTACAGAACTGCAACCAGTCTTTATCCACAGCGCCCCAGTGCCGGGTATGAGCTGCTCCGCTTCGGGCGAGTATTGGGGCCGGACATCTTGCAACCCGCAGAGGCCGCACATTGGCGCCAGATAGCACTACCCAGTCGCACAGGAGAGCCAGAAACAGGTTGGGTAAACCTCAACGCAACGACAGTCGCAAAGTTCAGCGATGCGGACTTCCCACATTGGCAAGGCTGGCAACTGATCGACGATGACACCGACTCCGATAGTCATTGCCAGTCACCATTCATCCGCCGTTTGCTGCGCCTGGATGATGGCAAGGTGGTCTCTGATCAGGTCGATGCAGTGAGCATCGCATTATCACCTACTTATGCAGGAATGTCGGAAGAAGAAAAGCTAAAGCTGTCGGAGCGCTATGAACGTGAGCGTGTACAGAACGAAGCTGCCTTGCGAGACGCGGTTGCGCAAAAACAACTCAAGCGCCTTATCTGCAAGTTTCCGAGTGAATGGGTCAAGAATGATTTCGACACTCGTTATGACTGGCTTAAAAAGGTAGCGCCAGGTGGCCCGGTGCCCGAAGAAAGTTACAATCGTTTACGCAACCATCATCAAGAGTTGGCGTTTTGGGAAGTTGCAGCGTTAGAAGGAATTGAAGCCAAGCATTGGCATTTTCCGCCAAGAGAGTTTGTTAGGCACTTTAGAAAGTGTGGCTGGCTGAGCCGGAACGAGTTGATTCAACTACTCCCAACGAACTCTTTAAGGAGAGCTAATATTTGGCAGTGGGAAGATGTTAGCCTAGGCAGCGCCTATACATTGCTGCACCCCTCTAGTGAAAGTGCCAAAACGCGAAGAAATGATCTAAATAAAGCAATGCAGAAATATCTGATCACGACACCAGTTCGCCAGAGTTGTTTCTTTGGTAATGCAACGCAAGAAACTCAGTGGTATCAGAAATTTCACGAAAACAGTCCGTACTGGTATAAGCCGTGGGATGGAAGAGGTTTTCTGCAACTGACTCATGCAGCAAACTACATAGAATACTGGGGCTTCCGCGGAATTCCTGTAACTCAGCAAGTAAAAAACACACTAAGAGATCATACAGAAACAGCAAAAAACAATCGCCCCATAAACAATGGGCAGCGATCAATGTATGATCCAACAAACTCTCTGAGTGACGCATCGACAGCTATACCCCAAGAGATAATTAACAGAAGAAACTCAGTAAAGGAATCATTCGATGCAGCTAATAGTGCTGGGGCTTACTGGTCTTGGTCTGGCGCTGCTAAACAAGCTGATAGCTATTTTAATACGCCTGCAAGCAACATCAGAGCTGTGAACACAAACCATGGAACAAAACACTACTACGAAAACCCTGCATTCGGAAGAGTCGCCGCAACAGTTAACATCGGATCTCCCTCGACAAATTATTCTTCAATATGGGGAGTCCAAGCAAGATTTATGGCTTTTGCTAATGCACAAGTAATTCTAATGGACTGGCTATACTTCACACACGCAGATGGTACGGTTCACCCTACGCCGCAAGACTTTGTATATCGCCGAGCGCCTGAATAATGAAACTCAATATCTTGTCAAAAAATATATTTCAAATTGCTTTTTTTACTTCAACCACCACATTAGCTTTTGCTGGCGGTGAAATAATAGGCAATGGTTCTGGAGAGTCTTTAAGCGCCAGCGGCCCAAAAAACATTCAGGTAAATTTATTTGAATGTAAATTCACTATCAACCTAGAGCGCAACCAACACATAGTATTCAATGACCCTGATATCATAATTTACGAGAATGACTCGAATGCCAATGCAAAGCCCCCTGCCCACCTCTGGCAGGCAGAAACGACATCAGGATATAACTGGCAATTCAAGCTTGATGGCGCTCCTGACACATACTGGTTTGGGAGTATGTGCGCTGACACAGCTGAGTTTCCTGAAGAGTTCATTGACAAAAAAACAGAAGAATCACCCCCAGGGCTAGATCTAATAAGAGAAAGCAATGAGACACATTGCCCGGCAAAATATATGGATGACGCTTGGCACCCAAGCCCCTATGCAACTAATTTTCACAACTATATCTTCCAAGATATGGCTGGAGAAAATTGGAATGGATTCGCGATGGGATTGAAGTCCAGTGATGATAAAAAAATTACCTCTCTAAAATTTTGTTTAGTTCATAAGAATAAGGTTCTAGTTGGCGCATCAGAAAGTGATACTCCTTTATCTATCCCCAAGGATGACTTCCAGAAACTAATTCTAACTTTGTCAGGAATTAAATTTATTGATTAACTTATCTAGTCTTTATTCAGGAAAAAGGCAGAGGCTTTTGCATCAGCACACATTACTGCTTCGGCAGTTGAAGGCGATTGAGTGCTACCTCGCCAGGCCTGCCCTGCATGTCTCATTGCAGCAGTTTTATAAGCTCAAGAAGAGACAGGGAGATTGAGCCCCTTACAAATAACTCAGCCACTAGAACCCAGACATTACTACCAATGGATTTTCAATCCACCCCCTACATGGAGCGTATGCATGAAAAAACAAAACCTTCTATTCATATTGACTTTTTTCGTGATCGCCTTGGTTGCCATCACGTTTTTTGGTGTATCCGACGTACTAGGTATCATCCTCACTAGCTGTATTGGAGGTTTGATGTCTTCCTTGATTACAGGCCGTCGCAAAGTCTATGACTGGGAAGCTTTCGGAAACCTCAAAGTCGTACTGTTACCTTCCACCATCTCCGCTGCCATTATGGCTGTTTTACTAGCGGCCAAATTCTATATATTGACAATGGCCGTTGGAATCACAGGTTCGCCATACGAGGTTTATCAAATCAACTTCTTCAGGGTTGTTCTGATCACCTGGTCTCTCTCTTTCGTATCCCTAGCGCTGACTCTGATGGCTCACGACAAACTTGGCGGTGACAGAAGCTGAGTGCAGCAGCCATTCCTTCCGGTACGGGGCCACTCATTCCCCATGTCATCAATCCAGGAAAAAACAGTGTCCTGCTCAGCTTGTCCGTCATCGGTGAATGCGCGCCTGATATGAGCAGGCTCGCTGAACTCACATGCAGCACTGCTTGTATTTCTTGCCACTGCCGCAGGTGCAGGGGTCGTTGCGCCCGACCTTGGCCTGTTCGCGGCGTACCGGCAGCAGCGGATCCAGGTTCTGCTGCCAGTACTGGTACAGCTCGACGGCGGCCGGCTCGATCATCGCCGTGCAGGCGTCGTATTCGGCATCGGACATGGCCTTGAGCGCCTCGCGGCCGCTTTCGTCGCCGTGCAGGATGATCAGATTCAAGGCCACGGCAACCGGGTCCGGCAGTACCGCATCCAGCCAGCCGGCCACCGCGGCGCCGCGCAGGTAGCCCGCGCACCATTCGGAGACGATCAGCTTCTCGCCCTTGCCGTTGTCGTCGGCGAGGAAGATCGCTTCGTATTCGTCGGGCTCCTCGGCAAGCATGTAGGCCGCCTCGCTCATCAGCTCGACGGCCAGCTTCATGAAGCGCTCGCCCTCCTTGTCGCTGGGCCACTGCGGCGGCTGGTCGGCCCAGATGGCCGAGTACCAGACGGCCGGCGCGACCTGGCGCGGGGCGGAAACGATGGCCGCGAAGAAGCCGTCCAGCTCACTGGCGGACAGGATCGAGTGATCGTTGCCGTACTTGAGCAGCCATTGATCGAGCTTCTCCAAGCCTCTGTTGTCCATCGCCATGTCCCCCTGAAAAAGGGCGCTACTTTCCCACAGATGGCCAGCGACAAACAGCCTGAGCTGAGCGACTGGCAGTCAGCCCCGGCGGCTCTGCAGCGACTGCAGGGCAGGCGCGAAGCGCGACACCGCCGCCAGCAGCGCCTGTAACGAGGCGCGCAGCAGGTTGCCGTCACGACCCGCGCCGAAACGCGAACCCGGCTGCCCCGGCCAACTGACTTCTACCAGCGCCAGCGCGCAGGCATCGGCGCCGCCCCCCAGGCTGTGCTCCTGGTAGTCGTCGATACGCAGCGGCAAATCCAGCGCGGCTACCGCAGCGGCCAGCGGGCCATTGCCTTCGCCACGCAGGCTCAGCCGTTGGCCGACCACCTCGACATCCAGCTCGATCACCTGGCGCTCCCCAGAGTCCTGCAGGCGGTGACCAATGTAGGCCAGTGCGCCGCCCGATCGCGCCGGGGCCAGGTAAGTGCACTGGTAGAGTTGCCACAGCTCGGTGCTGGACAGCTCGGTTTCGCTGCTGTCGGCCTGTTTCTGCACGATGGCGCTGAATTCCACCTGCTGGCGGCGCGGCATCTGCACGCCATGATCGCGCTGCAGCAGGTAGGCGATGCCGCCTTTGCCGGACTGGCTGTTGACCCGCACGATGCTGTCATAGGTGCGGCCCAGATCCTGCGGGTCGATCGGCAGGTACGGCACCTGCCAGAAGCCCTGCGGATCCTGCGCGGCGAAGCCCTTGGCGATGGCGTCCTGGTGCGAGCCGGAAAACGCGGTGAACACCAGATCACCGACATAGGGGTGACGCGGGTGGATCGGCAAGCCGGTGCAGGCCTCGGCCACCCGTGCCACGCCGGCGATATCGGAGAAATCCAGGCCGGGGTCGATGCCCTGGGTGTAGAGGTTAAGCGCCAGGGTCACCAGATCGAGGTTGCCACTGCGTTCGCCATTGCCGAACAGGCAACCCTCGACCCGTTGCGCGCCGGCCAACAGCGCCTGCTCGGCACAGGCCACGCCGGTGCCGCGATCATTGTGCGGGTGCACCGACAGCACCACGTGCTCGCGCCGCGCCAGGCGCCGGTGCATCCACTCGATCTGGTCGGCGAAGACGTTGGCGGTGCTGACCTCGACGGTGGTCGGCAGGTTGATGATGATGGGCCGCGAGGGGCCGGCGTCCCAGGCCTTGATGGCGGCGTTGCAGATGCGCAGCGACACCTCCAGCTCGGCCATGCAGAAGGTTTCCGGCGAATACTGCAACACCCATTCGGTCTCGGGATAGGCCGCCGTCAGCGTCTTGAACAGCTGGATATGGCGCACCACCAGTGCTTCGACCTCATCCACCGAGAGCTTGAACACCACCTCACGCCACAGCGGCGCGATAGCGTTGTACAGATGCACGATCACTCGCCGCGCGCCGGCCACGGCCTGCACGGTCTGCTCGATCAGGTCTTCACGCAGTTGGCTCATCACCATGGGGGTAACGTCGTCGGGAATACCGCCCTCGTCGATCAACTGACGGATGATCTCGAAGTCGGTGCGTGAAGCGGCGGGAAAACCCACCTCGATTTCCTTGAAGCCCAGGCGCACCAGCTCGTCGAACAAACGCAACTTGCGCTCGCGGTTCATTGGCTCGAACAACGCCTGGTTGCCGTCGCGCAGGTCGGTGGAGAGCCAGATCGGCGCCTGCTGCAAGCGCTGCTGCGGCCAACGGCGGTCAGCCAGGGCGACGGGGGGAAACGCGCGGTACTTGGTGTGCGGATTGCGCAACATGACAAAGCCTCGATGGGGATACGGAGAACGGCGCGATCTCCCCTGCCTGCATGACAGGCTGTTCGAGGCCGGGATCGGGGGAGATCAGCGGCGCGTGACAGTCACGCACCGGGTCGGATCCCGGCCTGGGCTCAGGCGTAGTGCGCGTAGGTCAGCAAGCGAGGTCATGGTGGCGCCTCCGTGAAGTGAGCGCTCAGACTAATGCCTACCACCTCGACCACCTCACGCCAAATGGCCGTTCATTGTCGTGAAATGGACAATCTGCCGAGGCGGCGCTAGGGTGGCCGCCTGTCCTCTACAGAATCTGCCCTCGCCAAATCCGCCATGGTCGATCACACCGAACTGCCCTACGAATCGATGGCCATGCCGGTCACCGGCGTGGCCATCGACTACCCCAGCGGCCATCGGGTACCGCCGCACAGCCACCCACGCGCGCAACTGATCTACGCCATCGAGGGCGTGCTGGTAGTCGATACTCCGGCCGGGCGCTGGGTCACTCCGCCGACCCGTGGCGTGTGGCTGCAGGCCGGCTGCGAGCACAGCCTGCAGATGCGCGGGGTCACCCGCGTGCGCAGCCTGTTCGTCAACCCCGATGCGGCGCCAGGCCTGCCCATCGACAACTGCGTGATCGACGTCAGCCCGCTGCTGCGCGAGCTGATCCAGGCCGCCACCCTGGTGCCTGCGCAATACTGCGCCGATAGCCGCGACGGCCGCCTGATGCGCTTTCTGCTGGATGAGCTGAGCAGTCTGCCGGTGCTGCCGCTGCACCTGCCCTGGCCGGACGACGCGCGCATCGCCCGAGTGTGCCGGAGCCTGGCAGACAACCCGGCGCAAAACGAGCCAGCCGAACACTGGGCGGCGCAACTGGCGATGAGCAGCAAGACCTTTCACCGCCATTTCCAGCGCAGCACCGGCATCACCTTCGGCCGCTGGCGCCAGCAAGCGCGCCTGCTGCTTTCGCTGGAGGCCCTGGCGCAAGGGCTGCCGGTGCTGCAGGTGGCGCTGCAGCATGGCTACGACAGCCAGAGCGCCTTCGCCGCGGCCTTCCGCCGCCAGTTCGGCGTGCCGCCCTCGGCCTTCTATCGCCAGGCCAGCCGAGTGGCGGACTGAGCAGCACCGCCAGCCAGCAAGACCAACCTCATGGCCGTGACGCGCCGGGCGCGGCAACCTCGCAACCTGGGCCAGCGCGCCGTTCAGGCTCGGCGGCGCCACTGTCTGGATCTGCATCAGTCAGTGATTGCAGTGCGACGAAACGCCGACTCCAGGCCCAGACCCCGAGCATGCAGAGGATCAGCCCCACCAGCATGCCCGGGTAGCCCAGGCGGTCGAGCAGGATGCCGGCGAGCATCGGCACCAGGGTGCGGGTGAGCACGAACAGGCTCGATTGCAGGCCGTAGTCCACGGCGCTCAGCCCGGCGCGGGTGTGGTTCATCATCATGCCGAACAGCAGGCCAGCCGCTGCGCCCATGACCAGGGCGAGCAACAGGGTACAGGCCACCAGCCAGGCCACGCCGGCCTGGCTGATCACCGCGCCGGCCAGAGCGCCGAGCGCCGCGACCCCGACTAGCGCACAAGCCGGCAGGGCATGCTGCAGCCCCTTGCGTCGGGCCAGGTAGCCACCGAGTGCGCTACCAACGGCCCCCAGCACGCCGCCGAGCACACCGGCAATCAGCGCCACCTGCTCCGGTGGCAGCCCCTGATCGAGCAGCAGGGGCTTGAGGTAGACCCAGGCTGCGCCGATGAAGGGGAAATAGAGCATCAGCATCACCACCCAGCGGCGCCGCTCGGCGCTGCCGAAATAGGCCAGCCACTGGCCGACGCCGACCCGGCTGGCCTGGGCGGTATCCGCTGCGGCGAGGATCGCCCGGGGGATCAGGCACAGGCCCAGAGCGGCCAGCAGCAGACCAGCGCTGAGCACCCAGAACGGCAAAGCCCAACCGGCACGCGTATGCAACATCAGCATCACACCACCACCCACCACGGCACCCAGGGAACTGGCTGCAGAGCGGATGGAGCCGGCCCGCAGGCGTTCGTCCGCTGGCAGGCAACGAATCGCCAGGGCGTTGACGGGTGCGTCAGCCCAGGTGCCAAGCAGGCTCGCCAGCATGGCCAGGGCGAACAGTGGGGCAAAACCGCCCTGTTCGATGCCCAGGCAGGCCAGACCGAGCAGACTCGCAGCGTAGCCGGCCATCAGCGCCAGGCTCCAGCGCCGGTAGCCCACGGCGCCCCGCGCCCAGCGATCCACCGGAGCGCCGAGCACGAACTTGAGCACCGCGGGCAGCCCGGCCAGTTGGAACAGACCGATTTCCGTGCCGCTCCAGCCGTGCTGGCGCATCACCAGCGGCAGGCCGAGGTAGAGGTAAATGACCGGCGCCGTCATGGCGAAGTTGACCCAGCCGAGCAGCAATTGCAGGGGCCAGTGAGAAGGGGTCGAGCGAGCCATGTCAGAGCTTCCAGGTCACGCGCACCCCGAGTTCACGGGGTGGGCTGTAGACGGTGACGAAACCGTTCTGGTAGCCGACGGCGTCGTATTCGCGATCGGCCAGGTTGTTCACGTAGCCGCTCAGTTCCCACTGCTCGTAGCGCACGCCTGCACTGAGGTTGACCAGGGCATAGCCCGTGCGCTCGTACTGGTTGGCGGCATCCAGATATACCTTGCCGCTACCGGTCAGGTTGCCCTGCACGTACCAGCCTTCGGGGTCGTCGTAGCGCAGGCCCAGGTAGCCGGTGAGGTCGGGAGCGAAGGGGTTGTGATGGCCGTCGTAGTTGGCGCTGCCATCGCGGAAGCGGTCGAAGCGCGTGTGGTTCCAGGCCACCCCGGTCTGCACGCTCCAGCGCGCGCTGAGCAGGTATTCGGCATCCAGATCCAGGCCCCTGGAGGTGGCGCTGGCGGCACTGGTGATGTACTGCACGCCCGGAAGCGGCATCTGCATCACCTGCATGTCACTGATATCCATGTAGTAGGCCGCCAACGAGTAGCGCAGGCGCTCGTCGAGCACGCGACCTTTGACGCCCAGCTCGTAGGACCAGACCTCCTCCGGCTCGAACGCCGCGTAATGAGTGGCGGCGGAGAGCACGTTGAAGCCGCCGTTGCGCACACCCTTGCTGGCGCTGAGGTAGACCTGATTCTGCTCGGCGAAGGCGTACTGCAGCGCCACCTTCGGCGAGAACGAGGACCACTGCTTGGACTGGTTGGCGTCATTGCGCGGGTCTATGCCCACCCGGTAGCGCTCCACCCGCGCGCCCAGCGAGAGAGTCCAGTCCGGCGTCAGGTGCAGGTTCCAGTGGCTGAAGGCGGCCAGCGTGCGGCTGTTTTGATCAAGGCGCAGTTCCTGCACGAAGGGGCCACGCTGGCTGACGTTGCGCAGGTCGTTGTCGCTGCTGTCGACGTAAACCCCGGCCAGCCAGTCGGCGATGCCCCACTGCCCTTCCAGGCGCAGTTCCTGGGACAGGGTGCGCAGGCGCAGATCGCGAGCCAGCATCGAGAGACTGGCCGCAAGGAAGTCGGTGTCCTGCTGGATGCGGTCATGGAAGTCGTTGTAGGCGGTGATGGAGCGCAGCCTCAGGCTGTCGCTCAACTCGTGGCCGATGTTGAGCGACAGGGTCTGGCCCCAGGAGCGGTTCCAGCTATCTGTACCCGAGGCCACATGAGCGCGCCGCGCCGTGGGCGCGCCCCACAGCGAGGCATCGTCGTCATAGGCCTGGCGCGTGTAGCGCAGCACCAGGTCGGTGCCATCCTGGGGCACCAGGCGCAGGCCGGCATTGAGGTTGTAGCGCTCGCGATCATCGGCCCGCTTGCCATCGGTATCGTTATGGATGAAGCCATCCTGGCGCTGCCACTCGCCGGACAGGCTGCCGAACAGGCGCTCGTCCACCAGTGGGCTACTCAGGGCGAAGCGCGTGGCGCGCTTGTCGCGGCTACCCGCTTCGGCCGAGACGCTGGCCCGCGCCAGTTCGTCCATCGGCTTGCTGTACACCGCGATCACCCCGGCTTCGGCATTGCGCCCATAGAGGGTCGACTGCGGCCCACGCAGCACCTCGATGCGGTCGACATCGACGAAGCGGTTCTCGAAGCCCTGGGCGGTCAGGGTCGGCACGTCGTCCACCAGCATCAGGGTGGAGGTGGACAGGGCATTGAAGTTGGCGGTCAGGCCACGCATCACCGGGGAGTTGATGCCCGATTGGCCAAAGGGCTGGAACGACAGCCCCGGCACCCGCCCCTCCAGTTGCTCGAAGCCGCTGATGTGCTCGTCCTCCAGGGTCTGCCCGTCGATCACCTTGACGCTGGCCGGCACCTCATCGAGGCTGCGCTCGACCTTCTCGGCATTGACGCTGACCTCCGGCAAGCTCAGCACCTGAGCGGCCTGGAGCAGCGGGCTGGAGAGCAACAGCGCAGTGCTGAGCCAGGTGCGAGTGTGGCAACGACGACTACTTCTTTTCATGGTGGATCTTCCTTGCTGGGCGCTGGGCGCCGATGGTTACTGAGTGGGTTGAGCCAGCAGCCGCGCGTAAGCGTCGCAGCGTGCCAACAGTGCCGTGTGGGTGCCCTGGTCCTGCACCTGGCCGTCTTCGAGCAGTACCACCCGGTCGGCCTGGGCGATGCTGCTGGGGCGGTGGGCGATGAGCAGCAGCGTGCGTTGCCCGCGCAGGTTCAGCAGGGCCTGCTGCAAGGCGTGCTCGCTGTGGGCGTCGAGGCTGGAGGAGGCTTCGTCCATGACCAGCAGCGGCGCCCGCGAGAGCAATGCGCGAGCGATGGCGATGCGTTGCCGCTGGCCGCCGGAAAGGCGTGCCCCACCCTCCCCGCAGCGGGTCTGATAGCCCTCCGGCAGGGCCTGGATGAAGTCGTGGGCCTGGGCCTGACGCGCAGCGTTCTCGATTTCCTCGACGCTGGCGTCGGGACGCGCCAGACGCAGATTGCCCTCGATGCTGTCGTCGAACAGGTAGGCGTCCTGGCCAACCCAGGCAACGCTCTGGCGCAGGTCGGCCAGGGGCATGTCGCGCACGTCCACACCACCGACCCGGATCGCCCCGCCTTCGACGTCGTAGAAGCGCATCAGCAAATTGGCGCAGGTGGTCTTGCCGGCGCCGGAGGCCCCCACCAGCGCCACCATTTCACCGGGGCGTACCTGGAAGTCGACGCCCAGCAGGATCGGCCGATCGCCATGGCTGAAACGCACCTGGTGAAATTCCAGGCTCGAACCCTGGGCTTGGCTCTGACCGTTATCCTGCACCCGCGCCGGCTGGCGCAGCAGCCCCAGCACACGCCCGGCACTGGCGCGCACCGCGCCGAGCTGGCCGGCCTCACGGGCTACGTCGGCCATGGGTAGCAGGGCCGCACCCACCAGCATCACTGCCAGGGGCACCTGGGCCAGTTGCAGCAGGCCAAGCTGCAACAGCCAGGCGCTGCCGAACACCGCGCTCAGCAGCGCCAAGGCCTGGATCAGCTCGATCACACCCTGCTCGGCGCCGCTGCGCAGGGCGTAGCGGCGCTGCTCCAGGCGCAACCGCGCGAGCAGGCGAGCCAGGCGGGCACGCCAGGCACCTTCCTGGTTGAACAGAAGAATCTCCCGGCGCGCCTCGATTCCTTCCAGCACCTCGGCATTGAGCCCGGCCAGAGCCTGGCTCATTGCCTGGCCCTGACGCAGGGCCCGGCCACCCAACCAGAACGGCACGCTGGCCAGGGCCAGGAGGAACGGCAGCAAGGCCAGGGTCAGCCAGGGCTGGATCCAGGCCAGCGCCAGCAGGGCCGCCAGGGGCACCAGCACCGCGCCGATGGCATCGGTCAGGGTGTGGGCGAAGAAATGTTCCAGGGCCTGGGCGTCGTGCAGCGCCACGTTGGCCTGCTCGCCCCGGCGCACGCCGGCCTGGGTATCCGGGGCGGCACGCTCCAGCCCCTCGTAGCTGCCGACCTGCAGCGTCTCGATCAGGTGGAAGGCGAACACATGGGAAACATGCGCCTGCCACCAGCGCCCGCCGGCACCGGCCAGCGCACAGGCGAGCATCGCCAGCGCCACCGGTTGCCAGAGGCTGGCCGGCGCGCCGGTAAGCGCCAGGCCGGTCAGCCAGCCACCGAGAGCCAGGCTGCCCACCAGGCCAACCTGGGCCACCAAGGTGGCGAGCAGGGTTTGCGCCAGCAGCGCGGGTTGGCCAGCCGACAGCCGCAGCAGGTCGCTCCAGCGGCTGCCTGCGCCGGCGTGGATTGCACGGGGGTTGCCTTTCATGCGAGGGCTCCTTGGCGTTGGGGCTGGGCTTCGTGTTCGTGCTGCAGGGCCCAGAGGCGTGCGTACAGACCATTGCGCGCCAGCAGGCTGCGGTGGTCGCCGCTCTCCACCAAGCGCCCCTGATCCAGCACCAGGATGCGGTCGGCATGGCGAACGGTGGCCAGGCGGTGGGCGATCACCAGCAGCGAGCGCTGCCCACGCAGGCGCTCGATGGCCGCACCGATATGGGCCTCGCTGGCCACGTCGACGTTGGCGGTGGCCTCGTCGAGCAGCAGGATCGGCGAGCCCTTGAGCCAGGCACGAGCAATCGCCACGCGCTGGCGCTGGCCACCGGAAAGCCGGTTGCCGCCTTCACCCACCGGCGTCGCCAGGCCCTGTTCCAGGCTGGCCACCCAGGGCTCCAGCGAGGCCAGGCGGCAGGCTTCGGCCAGGGCCTCGGAGCTGGCGTGCGGCGCGCCCATGCGCAGGTTGTCCTCCAGGCTGCCGTGCAGTAGCACGCTGTGCTGGAATACCCCGCTGACGCGCTGGTAGAGATCGGTCGAGCACAACTGAGCGATGTCCACACCGCCCAGGGTGACGCAGCCTGCCTCAGGGGTGATGAAGCGCAGCAGCAGCGCCGCCAGGGTGGACTTGCCCGCCCCGGACGGCCCGACCACGGCCACGCACTGACCGGGTTCCAGGGTGAAGCTGAGATCCCGCAGGGCCGGCGTGTCGCTGCCGGGCCAACGGAAGGTGACGCCCTGGAACACCAGATCGCTGGATGTCGGCAGCGGCTCGGGCCGGATCGGTTCCGGCACCGGCGGCTGCGCTGCCAGCAGCTCATCCACTGGAGCGGCAGCGGCGTTGCCCGACCAGGCGACATGAAAGGTCTTGTCCAGCTTCTCCAGCGTGCGAAAGGCTTCCCGGGCCAGCAGCACCGTGGCCAACAGGGCGAAGGCCGACAGCTCGCCGGCGCGGGCCTGCGCGACGCTGAGCAGCGTGACCAGGGCCAGGCCACCGAGGCTGAGCAGTCCGGTGGCGCCGTTGCGCATGAGAATGCCGTGCAGCACGGCCATCGCCTGCTGGCGCAACGCCTGGGCCTGCTGGCGCAACGCATCGCGGCGACGATCCTGGGCGTTGAACGCCTTGAGCGTGGTGACCCCGCGCAGGCTGTCGAGCAGGTGCGCCGAAAAGCGCCCGATGCTGGCGAACAGGCCGCCGGCCGAGGGCCGCCGCCAGCGCAGCCAGAGGCGGTCGACCACCGGCAGCGACAGGGCACCGAGCGCCGCGACCAGGGCCGAGCGCGGATCGAACTGGGCCATCAACAGCAAGAGCCCGCCGCCGCCCAACGCGGCGCCGAGCACCGCCGGGACATAACGGCTGTAGTAGGCCTGCAGGGCCTCGACGTTATGGATCAGGGTGGTGCTCAGTTCGGCGCTGTCGCGCTCACCGGCCGCCTGCCCGCTGACCCGCAGCACCTGCGGCAGCAGAGGCTCGCGCAAGTGTTGCCGGGCCAGCGCGGCGGCCCGCATGGTCAGCACCTCGGCACCACCGTTGAGGGCGATGCGCAGCAAGGTCAGGCCGAGGAAGGCGCCCAGCGGCGGCCACAGGGACGCCAGTGGCCGGCCATCGAACAGCCCGGCCAGGGCCCAGGCCAGGCACAGTGCCAGGCCAGCGTTGCACGCGCTGAGCGCGAGCTGGCCGCAAGCGGCCAGGGCAATCGCCGGGCGCAGCGGCCGCGAGAGGTTCCACAGCACGCGTTTCATGCGTCCTCCCCGGCGTTGCCGCGTACCGCCCAGATGCGCTGGATCGGCAGGCCGCGCAGGGGCGCGGACTCGATCTGCTGCCAGCCCTGCTCCTGCAGCAGGCGCTGCACCCAGGCCAAGGCATGGCAGTCGCCGGCCTCGGTCAGGCTGAGCATCTGCGCCGCGAACAGGCGCGGGATGGCCTCCTGCTGCGCTGGGGCATCGGAACGCATGAAGCCGGCGATCAGCAGCCGCCCGCCAGGTTTCAACCAGGCCTGCAGGCGGCCCAGCAGGCGTCGGCACTCGGCCTCGTCGAAATGGTGCAGCACCTGGCTGAGGATGATCAGATCCACCGGCTCGCCCGGCTCCACGGTGAAGATGTCAGCCCCGATGAAGCGCGTACGCTCGCGCACCCCGAAGGCCTCGGCGGTATGCCAGAACAACTCGGCGCTGGCCGGCCAGTCCACCCCGCACAGGCTCAGCGCCGGGCATTCGGCGGCCAGGGTGAAGCCATAAGTGCCGTTGCCACAGGCCAGGTCCAACACGCGCGGCTCGTCGCGCTGAGCAAGCCAGGGCAGTACCTGCTGCGCCAGGCGCTGGGCGGTGACCCGCGCGGTGTTGGCAATGCCCTGGGAGAACTCGCCCCAGTAGGGGTGGTTGGCGGCCTCCAGGCTCTGCGGCAGCACGCTGCCACCGGCCACCACCGCCTCCTTGAAGTGGCGGAAGGCGTCCCACATCAGGTCGGCGCTGTAGACCTGGGCCAAGCCGCCCACGTAGTGCGGCGAACTGCGCCGCAGAAAGCGCTCGGCCAGCTCGCCGAGACGGTAGTAGGCCTGCCCCGGCTCCTGTGCGAGCAGCCCGAGGCCGGCCAGGGCGTCGAGCAGGATGCGCGTGCCGCGCTCGCTGGCACCGATGCGTACGGCCAGGGCGCGGGCACTGGCGCCCTCGCCCAGGTGGTCGAACACCTGCAGTTCGATGGCGGCGCGCAGCACCCCGGCCCGTTCGACGCCCATCAGCAGGTCGATCACCGGCTGCGCCGAAATGGCCGGGCGCGGCGCCTGCAGGCTCTGCAGCAGCGCGGCCTGGTCGACCTTGCCGGACGGTGCCAGAGGCAGTTCCGCCACGCAGGACAGGGCATCGGGCTGTTGGTAGGGCTGCGCGCCCACCTCGTCGTCGAGAAAACCGCGCAACTGCGCCAGGGTCAAAGGCGGCTGCCCGGCCTTCATCACCACGAAAGCGTGCATGCGCGTGGCGCCATCCGCCTGCGGGGCATTGAGCACCACGCACTGGGCGATGGCCGGGTGCTCGCGCAGCAGGTGCGCCACCTCCACCAGGTTGACCTTGTGCCCGCCGCGCATCAGGGTGTCGGCGCGGCGCCCAACGATGCGCAGTCGGCCTTCGCCGTCCACCAGGCCACGGTCGCCCAGGCGCACCCAGCCCTCGGCATGGCGATACTGGCGATCCAGCTCCGGGGCGCGGTAGTAGCACATCGGCGTCATCGGCCCACGGGCCCAGATTTCACCCGCCTCGCCCACAGCGCACTCGCGCGCCTGCTCGTCACGGATGCTCAGGCTGACCACCGCCGGGTCGGGCCGCCCGACGGTCTGCACGGTCACCTCGGGGGCATCGTCCAGGGCCGTGTGGCAGGCCACGCCGTCCGCCGAGCCGTAGGACTGCACCAGGGCGCAGCCGAAGTGGCGGCGCACGCCGGCCAGGGTCTGCGCGCTGAGGGCCGAGCCGCCACTGACGATGGCCTGCAGCGAGGTGAAATCCAGTGCCTGCTCCGCTGGGGCTTGCAGCAGGGGGCTGGCCAGCAACATGTCCACCATGTTGGGCCCGGCGAACAGGTGGGTGACGCGCTGCTGGTCGATCAGGCGCAGCACGGCGTCCGCCTCGAAGCGGTCGAGACAGATCAGCGCACCGCCCAGCGACGCCAGGGTACAGGGCGTGCCCAGCGAACCGAACGGCGAAGCCAGCGGCACGGCGAACAGCGCGCGCATGGTCTCGGGCTGACTGGCCAGGCCGTTGAGGTAGGCGCTCTGCCCACCGACCAGGGCATTGTGGGAATAGAGCACCAGCTTGGGCTCGGATTCGGAACCCGAGGAGGCAATCAGCCGGGCGCCGGCATCGGCATCCACCCTCAGGTTTTCGCTGTTCCAGGCCGGCCCTTCCCAGCACTGATCCAGATCCGCCCAGCCCGGGTAACGCTCGCCATGCACCAGCACATGGGCCAGCGCCGGTAACTCGGGGCGCAGGCTGTCGACCAGCGCGGCGTAGTCGGTTTCGCCCACCTGGCGTTTGCAGATCAACACACGCGCGGCGGACTTGCCGAGCATGGCCAGGGTGTCGCGCTTGCGCCGCCCCATGGGGTACGGCAGCACGATGCCGCCCAGAGCGGCCACGGCCAGATCCACCGCGCAGGCGCGCCAGCCATTGGGCAGGTTCACCGCCACCACCACGCCCGGCCCCACCCCTAGCTGGTGCAGAGCCTGGGCCAGGCTGAGGCTGCGCGCGCGCAACTGGGCGAAGCTCAGGCTCGCCGCGCCCTCGGTCACAGCAACCGCCAGCGGGCGCGCCCGGGCGATGTCGAGGAAGGACTCGAACAGGCTCTTGCCCGGGTAGATGCCCTCGGCACGCCATTGCGCACGGAGGCTGGCGGGAACGCAATCCGGGGCTTGGTAGGCCTCGATGGACTGCAGGGTGGACAGGGGTTCGTTGAGCATGGGTGTCGACCTCAGTTGATGATCCAGGGGCTGGCGCTGCGCAGGCCGTATTCGTCACGGCTCAGGGCACCGGCCAACCAGGGGTGAGCGCCGACATCGGCGGCGCAGCGGGAGATACGGCTGGCGGGGATGCCCCGCTCGGCCAGGTGAGCCAGGGCGGCGGCGCTGGCCAGGTGCGCGAGGCCGTCGACTTCGCGCGGGCTGCCGCCGTCGAGCAGCAGTTGGCCGTCGGCGCAACCGAGTACCAGGCCCGCAGGGGCGTTGGCGGACGCCAGCAAGAGGCCTGCCGCCCCTGCCATGCTCGAATCGAGAGCACTGCTGCGGCCATGGACGTGGCGCTGGTAGAGCGCGGCGACCACGCCCTCGGCCAGCGCCGCACCACCCAGCACATCCACCAGGGTGAGCAGCGCTCCGGCCGGCCGGTCGTGCTGCTGGATGCACGCGGCCAGGCCGCTGTGGGCCTGAATCATGAAATCGGTGCCTAGCGGGTCGTCCGCTGCGGGGTGGCGGCCGCTACCGGAAGCCGAGGCATAGACCAGACCGGGGGCATGCCGGCGCAGCACCTCGGGCGTCAGCCCCAGGCGTTCCGCGCGCCCTGGCGCCCAGTTGTGCAGGAAGGCGTCGCAGCCGCCGAGTAGTTGCCCCAGGCGCGCCCGCCCCGCTTCGCTGCGCAGATCCACTTCGAGCCAGGCCTTGCCGCGGTTGATCGCCTGGAAATGCACGGACAGGCCACCCACCAGCGGCGCCATGCCGCGCATCGGGTCACCGCCTGGTGGCTCGATGCGCGTGATCTGCATGCCCAGCTCGCGCAGCAGGTGGCCTGCCAGCGGGCCCTGAATCAGGCGGCAGGCTTCCAGCCCGGCCAACCCGGCCAGGGGCTGTGCTGCGCCAGACGCGGCAGGCGCCAGAACGCTGGCTGGCAGCGGCTCGTCGAAGGCCCAGGGGCCGTCGGGCTGGCTCGGTGCAGGCGCAAGACGCAGGGCACAGAGGCTCACCCCGGCGTCACGGGCCAGACAGCCCAGATCCGCCAGACGATGGCGCGCACAGGCCTGGAACAAGGCGGGCGGCAGCCACGCCGTGGCTGTGGTGTAGCGTTGCATGAACGGCGGCCAGGCAGCGGCGATGTCGACCATGGGCACGCCCAGGCCCTCCCAGAAACGACGCCAGGCCTCCGGGTCGAGGGCCTCCAGCTCGAAGCGCACGCCGTCGCCGCTAGTGAAGGGCGGGCGCAGCCAATCGTGCGCTCCCGGCACGGGCAACACCTGCCCGGCATCGTCCATCGCCAGGTACTGAGCCATCGCCAATACCCCGGCACCGCCCAGACTGAGGTGCACGGCCTGGCTGCCACTGCCACGGCACTGCCCCAACAGGGCCGCCACCCCAGCGCTGCACGCCAGGGAAGCCGTCAGCACCGACAGGTAATCCACGCCCAAGGCGAATACCCCACCGGCACTGCGCGCATGCCAGCCCGTCAGACCGCAGGCGGCCTGGGCCAACACCTCGCTCGCCGGCTGAGAGCCCGAGGGCCAGCCGCGCACATGCAGGCTCACCTGGGCACCGCCAGCGCCCTCCAGCCTGGCCACCAGTTGGCCGTCCTGGCTGCGCTCACCCTCCAGTTGGCGTACCTGCACACCCAACCGGCGCATGCGCAAGGCCAATGCTTCGCGGGTGGCCTGCAGCCCTTGCGGGGCCTCGGCCAACCACAGGCTCACGCCATTCAAGGGCCGTATCGCCATCGACTGCTCCTTCTGCTGCTTTCTGGCTACTGCTGGGCCTGTCATCGGTGAGCCGCGCCGGCCCTCTCAGAGCGCCACGACGATTCGATGAAGGTCATGGAGAGCGATCATACTTTCTTGCCTAATGATAATAATTCGCATTACATATGCTATCCGGCGATTTTCATATGCAGGTTCGCCGAGGCGGTTCTTTAGCCGCTTTGGCTGTGCTCTGATGAATCGGCGGTTCCAGTCACGGTCGGTGATGACTGAGTGCGTGCGGGGCATGCACACGAGTGAATAAGGAGCAATCTGCGATGAACGCTTTGGCACAACCCAAGCTGGCCAGCGCCCAGCAGCTCAAGGAGTGGACCCGTCAGCAGACGGCATCGGCCCAGGGGCAGACGCTGATCGAACGCCTGGACTGTGAGGCCGGCTTTTCCCTGGTGCGTTCGCGAGTGTCCTCGGGGCGCATCCTGCGCGAGGCCTGCGAACACGATGGCAACGACCGTACCCTGGTCATTACCTTCGGGCTCTCCGGCCAGTCCGAATTTCTCGACCGGGCCGGCAACGTCCTGCCCTTCGCGGCGAACCACACCACCGTCTCGGTGTTCCAGGCCGGCACCGGTGAACGCCGCTACGCGGCCAGCGAACCCATCCAGCAACTGCGTCTGGTGGTGTCGGAATCGACGCTGGCCCGTTACATCGGCCCCGAGCGCTGTGGGCGCCTGCTGGGCAAGGCCCTGCACCACAATGAAAGCTTCCGCCAGATCGCCCACGCCGGCAGTTGTGCCAGCGAGCATCTGCGCTTCTTCAGGAACCCGCGGGTCGGCGAACATGATGGCCTGCGCCAGCGCATCCACGCCCTCAGTCTGCTGGCCGAGCAGCTCAACCTGCTGGCCCCTGCCACCGCTCAGGTCGAGCGTGTGAGCAGCCGTGATCTGGATGCGATGGAGCGCATCGAGGCCTATATGCGCGCCAACCTGGGCCAGCCGCTGAGCAATGCCTGCCTGTGCACCGCGCTGGGCATCAGCGAGTACAAGCTCAAGGAGTGTTTCCGCCAGGCCTATGGCACCAGCCCCGCCCACCACCTGCTGGAGATGCGCATGCAGCGGGCGCAGGAAATGCTCGCAGCCGGTTACCGGGTTTCGGAGACGGCCTATCAGGTGGGCTACCAGCACCCGAACAACTTCAGTGCCGCCTTCATCAAATTCTTCGGTTACACCCCGAAGTCGGTGCGAAGCGGCCGTTAGCCCCAAGCAGGCTGTTTTTAACGACGGCCAGGCAACGCAGGTAGTTTTTCAACAGCCTGCTAACCCCAACCCAGGGATCTGACATGAACAACCCATCCAACGTCCGCCACATGGCGGACGCAGGGGCCGCTTGCGCCTTGCAAACGCCCCTGTGCCTCAACCTCAACGAGTCGCCTTACGGCGTGCCGGCGGCCGCCCTGCAGGCGGCGAGCCAGGCCATCGCCCAGTCCTCGCGCTACCAGTTCGAGCAGGTGGAGGCGCTGCGCCAGGCCCTGGCCCAACGGCACGCAGTACCGCTGGATTGGGTCTCGCTGTACCCCGGCTCCAACCGCGCCCTGCACTATGCCACCCTGGCCTTCACCGGCAGTGACGCGCCCCTGGTGGTGGCAGTGCCGGGCTACCCGGTGCCGGAACAGGCCGCACGCCTGCACGAGCGGCCGGTGCGCCGGGTGCCGCTGCTGGAGAACGGCGCACATGACCTCCAGGCCATGCTTTCGGCCAGCGCCGGCGGGCTGATCTACATCGCCAACCCGAACAACCCCACTGGCACCATCACGGCGCAACCGGCCCTGCTGGAACTGCTGCAAAGGGCCGGCGCTCAGGCCGAGTCGCCGGTGGTGCTGATCGACGAGGCCTACCTGGAGTTCAGCGACGAGCCCTCGATGGTCCCGGCCATCAGCGCCCACCCGGGCCTGATCGTCACCCGCACCTTCTCCAAGCTTCACGGCCTGGCCGGTTTGCGCCTGGGCTACGCCATCGCCCAGCCGGCACTGCTCGAGCGCATCCACACCCAGCCGGCCCACGACGTGCCGGTGCCGGCGGTCGCCGCCGCCCAGGCCTGCCTGCTCGACGAGGCAGAATGCGCCCGGCGCAAGGCCGCCAATGCTGCCGAGCGCGAGGCCTTCTGCGCCTGGCTGGAACGTCAGGGCCTGCGCTACAGCCCGTCGCACAGCAACTGCGTGCTGATCGACTGCCAGCGCCCGGCGGCGCAGGTGATCGCCACCCTGGCCGCAGACGGCATCCGCGTCGGCCGCCCCTGGCCCGGCCTGGAACAGCAGCTACGCGTCACCCTGGGTACCTCCGACGAAATGACCCGGCTCAGGCAAGCGCTGAGCCAGGCCCTCGACCTGCCATGGAGCTGAACATGACCGCTTTCACCCCCGCCGCCCTGCCCCGCACCCTCGGCCCGCTGATCCGCGAGCAGGCCCCGCTCAGCGCGGAGGAGCGCGCCCGTTACAGCCGCCACATCCTGCTACCCGAATTCGGCCTGGCCGGCCAGCAGCGCCTGAAGAACGCCCGCGTGCTGGTCATCGGCGCCGGTGGCCTGGGCTCGCCCACCCTGCTCTACCTGGCGGCAGCCGGGGTCGGCACCCTGGGCATCGTCGACTTCGACCGGGTCGACGCCTCCAATCTGCAGCGCCAGGTAATCCACCGCATGGACAGCCTCGGTGAGCTGAAGACCGAGAGCGCCCGGCGCACCCTCGCCGCACTCAACCCGCATGTCCAAGTGAACCTGCACGACCTGCGCCTGGACAACGACAACGCCGTGGCCTTGTTCCAGGGCTACGACCTGATCATCGACGGCGCCGACAACTTCGCCACCCGTTACCTGGCCAACGATGCCTGCGTCCTGGCGGGCAAGCCCTATGTCTGGGGCTCCATCTACCGCTTCGAGGGCCAGGCCAGCGTGTTCTGGGAAGACGCCCCCGGCGGCGGGCTGAACTACCGCGACCTCTACCCCGAACCGCCACCGCCGGAGCTGGCGCCGTCCTGCTCGGAGGGCGGGGTGCTCGGCGTGCTCTGCGCCGCCGTGGCCTCGGTGATGGGCACCGAAGCCATCAAACTGCTCACTGGCATCGGCGAATCGCTGCTGGGCACGCTGATGGTCTACGACGCCCTGCGCATGCGTTACCGCTACCTGCCCCTGCAACGCGACCCGCAGCGCCAGCCCATCACCGCCCTGCAGGACTACCCGCAGCTCTGCGGCCTCGGCCAACCCGCGCAACCACCGGCGCAGGTGCCGCTGATCAGCGCCCTCGAACTCCAGGGCCTGCTCGGCAGCGATCAGCCGCCGCTGCTGATCGACGTGCGTGAGCCCAGCGAGTGGGACATCGTGCATATCCAAGGCGCGCATTTGCTGCCCAAGGCCCATGCCCTGGCCAGCCTCGGCCAGGGACCTATCGCTGACCACGAGCAGCCCTACGTCATCTATTGCAAGGGCGGCGCCCGCTCCCGCGAGGTGGTCGAGGCGATGCTCGCCGCCGGCTACCGCAACGTGCGCAACCTGCAGGGCGGCGTGCTCGCCTGGGTAGGCGACGTTGCCCCCGACCAGCCCCGCTACTGAGAACGGTCCGATGCTCAGCCTGCCCACCGCCCTGCGCGATGCCATCGCCCATCAGGCCCGCACGGAACACCCGCTGGAATGTTGCGGGCTGATCGCCGCCATCCCCGGCCAGCCGCAAAGCATGCGCCTGGTCCCGATGCACAACGCCGCCCAGGCCGAGGACTTCTTCAGCTTCGAGCCGCTGCAGCAACTGCGTATCTGGCGCGAAATGAACGCCCGCGGCGAAGTGCCCCTGGTGCTCTACCACTCCCACACCGCGTCGCGGCCCTACCCCAGCGACACCGATGTGGAGTACGCCGCCGCCTTTCCCGAGGTGTTCCACCTTATCGTCAGCACCGATCCCCGCTTCGACCTGTCGATGCGCTGCTACCGCATCGAGGACGGCCGAATCCTGGAACAGGCGCTGGCTTTCGACTGATCGTTTGGCCCCCGACCACGAGGAACCGACATGTCCATCACCATCCACATCCCCACCACCCTGCGCGACCTCACCGCCGGCGCCGCTCAGGTCATCGCCGAGGGCAGCAACCTGAGCGAAGTCATCGACGACCTGGAGCGTCGCTGGCCAGGCCTGGAGCAACGCCTGCTGAAGAACCGCACCCTGGTGCGTTTCATGAACCTGTACGTCAACGACCAGGACGTGCGCTTCAACGGCGGCCTGGATGCCCGTGTCGCTCCCGGCGACGAAATCACCATCCTGCCTGCCGTTGCCGGCGGCCAGCAGCGCCGCAACCCGGCATAGGAGCGGCCGCCATGGGATGCCCCTATTCCGGCGCCAGGGCCAGCCTGGCCAGCAGCGGCGACGGCCGCTACAGCGACTACCTGAGCCTGCAGCACATCCTGCACAACCAGGTGCCGCGCTCGCAGGTGCCCGACGAGTTGCTGTTCATCATCCAGCACCAGACCGCCGAACTGTGGATGAAGCTCATGCTCCACGAGCTCACCCTCGCCACCCAGCACCTCGGTCGGCAGGATCTGCCCAGCACCTTCAAGGCGCTGACCCGGGTGCAACGGGTGATGGAGCACCTGATCCATGCCTGGAACGTGCTCGCCACCCTCAGCCCCAACGACTTCCTGGCCATGCGCCCAGCGCTGGGCAGTGCTTCCGGGCACCAGTCGGTGCAGTTCCGCGAGATCGAATTCATCCTCGGCAACAAGTGCGCCCGCCACCTGGAGGACCATGCCCAGGATCCGGCCGCCCTGATCGCCCTGCAGGCCCGCCTGCTGGCGCCCTCGCTCTATGACCAGGTGATCCGCCTGCTCGCCGCGCGCGGCCTGGGCATCGAACCAGCCCGCCTGCAGATAGCGGCCGACGAGCCCACCCGCTATGACGCCTCGGTGGAAGCGGCCTGGTTGGTGGTCTACCGCAACCCCGAAGCGCACCGCGAGCTGTACGAACTGGCCGAGCAACTGGTGGCACTGGAAGACAGCGTCAGGCACTGGCGCTTCCGCCATATCGGCATCGTCGAGCGGGTCATCGGCCGTCGCCAGGGCACTGGCGGCAGCAGCGGCGCCGACTACCTGCGCAAGACCCTCGACGCCGTGCTGTTTCCCGAACTGTGGAACCTGCGCACCATCCTCTGAACCCTGGAGCTTGTCCGATGGCTGAACACCGCACCGCCCTGATCGTCGGCGGCGGCCTCACCGGCCCCCTGCTGGCCTGCCTGCTGCAACGCCAGGGCTGGCAGACCCACGTCCTCGAACGCCGCCCCGACCCGCGCCGACACAGCACCTCGGCGGGCCGCTCGATCAACCTGGCTCTGGCCGAGCGCGGCCTGCAGGCACTGCGCCAGGCCGGCCTGGATGCCGCCGTGCTGGCCGGCGCGGTGGCCATGCACGGGCGGCGAGTCCATGCGCCAGGCTCGCCGGAGCAGTTCCACGCCTACAGCAGCCGCCCCCAGGACGCCATCTGGTCGATCCAGCGCGGCCGCTTCAACCAACTGCTGCTCGATGCGGCGCAGGCAGCCGGCGTGCAACTGCATTTCGACACGGTGCTGCAGCAGGTCGACTGGACGCGCCACGAGGTCATCGCCGCCGGTCAGCGCTGGCCCTTCAACCTGCTGGTGGGCGCCGATGGGGCGGACTCCGGCGTGCGCCGGGCCATGGCCGAAGAAGCCCCTCTGGGCGAACGCCGCGAACAGCAGCCACATGGCTACAAGGAACTGAACATTCCCGCCTCCGGGCGCCTGCTGGCCGATGCCCTGCACATCTGGCCACGCGGCGGGCATATGTGCATCGCCCTGCCCAATATCGACGGCAGCTTCACCAGCACGCTGTTCCTGCCCCACGACGACGGCAGCACCGACTGTTTCGCCCAACTGGCGGATGGCCCCAGTGCGCGCCGCTGGTTCGACAGCCATTACCGCGACCTGTCCGCCGAACTGCCGACCCTGGAGGCGGACTTCGAGCGCAACCCCATCGGCCAGCTCGGCACCCTCTGGCTGGAACGCTGGCACGCTCGGGGCTGCGCCGTGCTGGTGGGCGATGCGGCCCACCCGATGGTGCCGTTCCACGGCCAGGGCATGAACTGCGGCCTGGAAGACGTGCTGGCCCTGGCTCGTCACCTGAGCTCACCTCGCCCACTGCAAGCAGCCCTGCAGGCCTACGCCGACGAACGCCGGCCCAACGCCAACGCGATCCAGGCCATGGCCCTGGAGAACTACGTGGAAATGCGCGAGCGGGTGAGCGCGGCGGATTACCTGTTGGAGCGCCAGCTCGCCAGTTGGCTGCACACCCGGCACCCGGATCGTTTCGTGCCGCGCTACAGCATGGTCACCTTCAGTAGCCTGCCCTACGCCACCGCCTTCGCCCGCGGCAACGTGCAGGCCCGTCTGCTCAAGGAGGCCGTGCAGGGTTGCGAAGGCTTCGAGCAGATCGACCTGGGCAAGGTCGAGCGCCGCTTGCTCGAACAGCTCGAGCCCCTGCAAGCGCTGGTGGGTGCCGCATGACCCGCGACCCCTTCGGCCTGCACCTGCCGCTGGCGCTGCGCGAGCGAGCCTATTCGCCGAGCAGCCTCGCCCCCGCGTTCGCCGAAACGCTGCAGCGCTACCGCGAGCAAAGTCAGGCCGCCGTGGCCCGTTGCGGCCCCGTCGAGGTGCAGCCCTACGGCCCATCTCAGCGGGAGAAGATCCTCCTGCTGCGCGCGCCGCAGCCGGCCAGGGCCACGCTGGTGTACGTGCATGGGGGTTACTGGCAGGAGCTGAGCGCCGAGGACTCGCTGTTCCCCGCCCCCGGCCTGCATGCCCAGGGCTACGACCTGGCGGCGGTCGGCTATAGCCTGGCCCCCGAGGCCAGCCTGGAACGCATCGTCGAACAGGTCGCCAACGCCCTGCGCCATCTGCGAGCGCGGCTCCAGGCTCAGAGCCACGCACCGCGCCTGATCCTCGCCGGCAGCTCGGCCGGGGCACACCTGGTGGCCATGATGCTCAGCCAGCCCTGGGAAGGGCCACCGCCCTTCCAGGGCGCCCTGCTGATCAGCGGCATCTACGAGTTGGCGCCGCTGATCGGCACCTACATCGACCAGCCCCTGCAACTCACGGCGCAGCGCGCCGGCCATCTCAGCCCGCTGCACCGCGAGCCCACCTGCAAAGTACCGGTGGCCCTGGCCTGGGGCGAGCATGAAACCGACGCCTTCGTGCAGCAGAGTCACGCCATGACCGACCACCTGGCCCGTCACCTGCCGGTCACGGCAAGCCAGACCTGCGCAGGGCGCGACCATTTCGACATTCTCTTCGACCTGGCCGAGCCCGACAGTAGCCTCGGCCGTTGCCTCGGCAGCCTCAAACCGGAGCCCATAGGATGAACCAACGCCCCTGCCTCAACGATCAGGCTATCCAGGCCATGGCCCAGGCCGCCCGTACCTTCGCCAGGCAGCAGCAGTGGCCCGTCACGGTGGCCATCGTCGACGACGGCGGCCACCTGCTGCATCTGCAACGCCTGGCAGACGCCAGCCCCATGAGCGTGGAAATGGCCATCGCCAAGGCCCGTACCGCAGCGCTGACCCGGCGACCGACGCAGTTCTACGAGGATCTGATCCTCGGCCAGGGCCGCCTGTCCTTTCTCGCCACGCCAATGACCGGCCTGCTCGAAGGGGGCCTGCCGATAAAGGTTGGCGACAGCGTGGTCGGCGCCATCGCCGTGTCGGGCGTCACCTCGGCCCAGGACAGCCAGGTGGCCCAAGCCGGAATCGACGCGCTGGCGAGGGGGTGAAGCGCTGAGCGCGCGCAACGGGAAAGTCTCGCTACTCTCCGTTTGGGCGAAGCATTTCCGGCATCTGGCGCAGGTGCGCTCATCGGGACGGGTGCCGATACCACGGGCTGCCGCTACAATGCGCCCCTTGCCCGTGTCGCCTGATAAAGAAAAACGCCATGTCCTTGCCCAAGAACCACCTGGAACTGCTCAGCCCTGCCCGCGATGTCGAGATCGCCCGCGAGGCCATTCTGCATGGCGCCGACGCCGTCTATATCGGCGGCCCCAGCTTCGGCGCGCGGCATAACGCCTGCAACGAGGTGAGCGATATCGCCGGGCTGGTGGAGTTCGCCCGTCGCTATCACGCGCGGGTGTTCACCACGATCAACACCATCCTGCATGACGACGAGCTGGAGCCAGCCCGCAAGCTGATCCACCAGCTCTACGATGCCGGCGTGGATGCGCTGATCGTGCAGGACATGGGGGTGATGGAGCTGGACATTCCGCCCATCGAGCTGCACGCCAGCACCCAGACCGATATCCGCACCCTGGCGCGGGCCAAGTTTCTCGACCAGGCCGGTTTCTCCCAACTGGTACTGGCCCGCGAGCTGAACCTGCAGGAAATCCGCGCCATCAGTGACGCCACCGACGCGGCCATCGAGTTCTTTATCCACGGTGCGCTGTGCGTGGCCTTCTCCGGTCAGTGCAACATTTCCCATGCGCAGACCGGGCGCAGCGCCAACCGTGGCGACTGCTCGCAGGCCTGCCGCCTGCCCTACACCCTCAAGGATGAAAAAGGCGGCGTGATCGCCTACGAGAAACACCTGCTGTCGATGAAAGACAACAACCAGAGCGCCAACCTGCGCGCCCTGGTGGAGGCCGGCGTGCGCTCGTTCAAGATCGAGGGCCGCTACAAGGATGTGGCCTACGTGAAGAACATCACCGCCCATTACCGCCGCGAGCTGGACGCCATCCTCGAAGATCGCCCGGATCTGGCCCGCGCTTCCAGCGGTCGCACCGCGCACTTCTTCGTGCCCGACCCGGACAAGACCTTTCACCGTGGCAGCACCGACTACTTCGTCACCGAGCGCAAGGTGGACATCGGCGCCTTCGACTCGCCCACCTTCACCGGCCTGCCGGTCGGGCATGTGGAGAAGGTGAACAAGCGCGATCTGATCGCCGTCACCCATGAGCCGCTGTCCAATGGCGACGGTCTCAACGTGCTGGTCAAGCGCGAGGTGGTGGGTTTCCGCGCCAACATCTGCGAACTCAAGGGTGAGTTCGAGGAAGACGGCGAGAAGCGCTATCGCTACCGCGTCGAGCCCAACGAAATGCCCGAGGGCCTGTTCCGCCTGCGCCCGAATCACCCTTTGAGCCGCAACCTCGACCACAACTGGCAGCAAGCGCTGCAGCGCACCAGCGCCGAGCGTCGCATCGGCCTGAGCTGGAAGGCCGTGTTGCGTGAAGACGCCCTGACGCTCACCGCCACCAGCGAGGAAGGCATCAGCGTCGAGGTGGCCCTGCCCGGCCCCTTCGGCGCCGCCAACAAGCCGGAACAGGCGCTGGACGGCCTGCGCGACCTGCTCACCCAGCTCGGCACCACCATCTACCATGCCCAGGGCGTGACCCTCCATGCACCACAGGCGTTCTTCGTGCCCAACTCGCAGCTCAAGGCGCTGCGCCGCGAGGCCATCGACAAGCTGACCGAAGCGCGCGTCGCCGCTCACCCGCGCGGCCGCCGCAAGGCCGAGAACGACCCGGCACCGGTGTACCCGGAGTCGCATCTGTCGTTCCTCTACAACGTCTACAACCAGAAGGCCCGCGACTTCTACCACCGCCACGGCGTGCAACTGATCGACGCGGCCTACGAGGCCCACGAAGAAGAAGGCGAAGTGCCGGTGATGATCACCAAGCACTGCCTGCGCTTCTCCTTCAACCTGTGCCCCAAGCAGGCCAAGGGGGTCACCGGCGTACGCACCAAGGTGGCACCGATGCAGCTCGTCCACGGAGACGAGGTGCTGACCCTGAAGTTCGACTGCAAGCCGTGCGAGATGCACGTGATCGGCAAGATGAAGGGGCACATTCTCGACCTGCCGCAACCGGGTAGCGCCGCCACCCAGGTGGTCGGCCAGATCAGCCCGGACGACCTGCTCAAGACCATTCGCAAACCCAGCGGTTATTCGCACTGAGTCACGGCATGCCCCCGTGCCCTTGCGGCGGCATGTCCCTTGAATGGGCACCCTCGTCCCCTTGCCTACTGGAGTCCACGATTGACCGCGATAATCGTGCTGACGCTACTGCTGGTGGCGGCCCTGCTGTTCTGGCCGCGCGTCGCCACGGCACCGATGTGGCGCGCCACCGTGACCCCATTGGCGTCGATCATCGGCAGTGGCTTTCTCATCCTCGGCCCGGTGATGCTGGTCAATTTCGGCAGTTGGGGGCCGCTGGCGATGCTCGCCCTGTGCGCCCTGGGCTATGCCTTCGGCAGCGCCATGCGCTTCAACATCCGCTACCTGGGTGACGAACCACAGGGCCGTAGCACACCACTGCAGGATCTCGGCGAGCAGGCGTCATCCTGGGTGCTGGCCTTCGCCTATTTCATCTCGGTGGCTTATTACCTCAACCTGTTCGGCGCCTTCGCCGCGCGCATAGTCGAGGTGCGTGGCGGCACGCTGCCCAAGGTCATCACCACGGTGATCTACCTGCTGATCCTGGCCGCCGGCTACTGGCGTGGCTTCAACGTGATGGAGCGCATGGAGAAGTTCTCCGTGAGCCTGAAACTGGCGATCATCGCCAGCCTGCTCGCCGGCCTCGCCGTGCATACCGCGCAGCAGGACGTGGCCAGTGTGTTGACCTACAGCCCGGCCAGCACGCAGGGCACGCTGGCGTTGCAACTGTTGCTGGGGCTGATCGTCACCGTGCAGGGCTTCGAGACCTCGCGTTACCTCGGCCAGCACTACGACGCCGCGATGCGCGTACGCTCGATGCGCCACGCGCAATGGCTCGCCAGCGCCATCTACCTGCTTTATGCAGCGTTGCTGACGCTGAGTTTCCACCCGCAGAAGATGGCGCTGGACGAAACCGCGATCATCGACCTGATGGGCGTGGTCGCCCTGGTGTTGCCGCCCTTGCTGATCGCCGCCGCCCTCAGCGCCCAGTTCAGCGCCGCCGTGGCCGACACCAGCGCCTCCGGCGGGCTGATCAACGAACTCAGTGGCCAACGCCTGCGCGCCCGCCACGGCTACGTGCTGCTGACCCTGACCGGCCTGCTGCTGACCTGGCTGTTCGATGTGTTCGAGATCATCAGCCATGCCTCACGCGCCTTCGCCCTGTACTACGGCGCACAGTCATTGCTGGCCGCTGCGCGTGCCGCTCAGCAACCACCCGGCCTCAGGCGCAGTCTGCAGGTGGTCGGTTTTGCCCTGCTCGGTTTGATCGGCCTGGCAGCGGTGGTGCTGAGCGTCCCCGTCGAGGGCTGAATCTAGAGCTCATCCTCGGCCAGATCGATCTCCAGCTTGCCTTTGGCCATCTCCGTCAACTTGCGCAGCAACGCCAGCCTGCGCATCAGGTGTGGCCGCCGCTCGTCGATGCTGTAGGTCTGGCGCCCGCCTTTGGTCGTGGGCCCGCGCCAGAGTTTGTCGGCATGACGATCGAGAAACCTGAGTACCTGTTGCCTGTCCAGCGCGCTCTCCACCACCAGCCCATCGACGGTACGCAGGTCATAGGCCGGCGAATAGAGCGCCGCCAGCAACTTGAGCTCGCCTTCATCGAAGCGGTGCGGCTCGCTGCCCTTGAGATGGGTCAGTTGATCGCGCTTCAGCAGTTCGCTGAGCAGGGTGAAACGGATCATATCCTCGACGCTGCCTTTGCCCTGCAACGACCAAAGCAGACGTATCAAGCCCTTTACCAGGGGCGCTCGCATCTGCTGCGCGAGCAGGCGCGGCACCAGCGCATTGGCGCGCACCATGGCCCTGCTGACCATCTCCTCGACCTCGCTGCGCAGCACACGAGGCCAGGGCAGCGCTTCGATCTCCGCCGTTGCCGCCCCGAGCAAGGGAATCAGCGGTCGCGAGGTGATTCCGGCCGGGCTGCAGGCAAAGTCCTTCTGGCGTGACTCATCCAGGCCCTGGTAGCCCTGCTGCACGATCCGATAGCCCTCGGGCAAGGCAAAGTACTGCGCCAGAAAGCGCTGACAGTTGAGCCGACCGAGCTGGTAGTCGTGGGCGCGAAAGCGCTCGCTGAGAAACCCGCCGAAGCCACCCAGCAGGCCACAGGCAATGCCGTAACGTTGCGCGTTGCCATCCTTGTCGTAGCGACGCGGGGCGATCAGGAAACGGCTGTAGGAAAGCTCCATGGCCGCGACGATCTCGTCCAGCTTGCAGCGCGCCTGGTTCTTCAGCGCCGGCAGGATCTTGCCGATGACCGACATGAGGCTCAGATCCAGCGCATCGGTCAGCGGGTAATCATCGGCTTCGGGAAAGGGGTCGATCATGATCACCGCGCGATCCACACGCTTGCCGTTGTCCTCATCGCGTGGATTAGGCAGCGGTGGCTTCTCCATCAGGCTCCAACGGGCCATCTCGAAGGGCTCGTTGTTCAGCACGCCGCCATCGACCGTGACATAGGGGATGGGCTGGTTGTTCGGGCTCTTCAATTGTTCGGGGAAACTCGGCTCCAAGTGCGCCGAGCCACCCGAACTGTACAGGCTTGCCAGCGGCCAACTGCGCTGTAGGTGTTGCGCGTAGGTCTGCCCGGCGATGCTGCGAGCACTCAAGCCCACGGGGAAGGCGCCGGAGCCCAGTGCCGCGGTGGCATAGTCCTGCCATGGCTGCGCAAGCTTTTCCTGCATACCCTGCAGATCCTTCACGGACAAGGATTGTGGCTGCTCGTTATCGGCCCAGATACTGGTCACCGGCGTGCTGCCGAGACCTTCGAGCCGGTAATGTACCCGATCCGCATGCAGCCGCATCGGATAGCCCGGCTGTCCCTGTGCCCCCCCTTGGAAGTGCACTTCATAGGGCACCCCACGCAGGTTGGTATGGGTCATGAACAGGTGCAGGCCTGCTGCGATATAGGGCCTTGGTGGGGCGACCTGGCCAATCCCGAGAAAGGTCTTGTCGACGATGCCATCGAGCACGCTGCTGTCGAGCAATGACTGCACCGGGCCGCCACGCTTCAAGTCAGCGAGCCCCAGCAGATCCGGCCCGCCACTCGGTGCGACGAAACTGGGCAAGCGTACCCAGGCCTGATACAGGCGCGGCAGGGTGTAATCGACCCGGCCCATGCCGTCGTAATGCTGCCAGCCGGGCTGGAAGCCCTCGGCCAGTGCCGGCAAGGCCAGCGCTCCGGTCATGGCCCCGGCCGAAGCACCGGAGATCACCGTCAGCACCACCTGATGATCGGGCACCGCCTCGCCCCGCTCTTTGGCCTGCTGCCACTCGTCCAGTGCCTGCAGCAGAAAATCCAGCACCCCGGCGCTATAAGTCCCTGCCGAGATGGCCCCAGCCATCGTGATACCGATACGGAACTGTTCCATGGTCTATCCCCTCCCCGCTCTCCATGCAGCCATACAGGCTCACGACCTGGCCGCGACGGATGAAGGATAGCCAGTATTTCGCCATTTTTTGCCATCACACAGTCACTAGGCGCGGACCACTGACAAAATCATGGCGCCCGGGTAAAAATCCAGACCAAAGATCAGGCGGGGGCAACAGCGTCTGTCGCCTTGTGTACGGAGCGCGGCAGACCCCAAGCGGGTCAGGGCATTGCAGCATGGCAATACAGCCCATGCCGCTCATGCCTGGTCAAACAGTCATTGCAACTGACTGGCGAAGCGTTCCACGGCGCTCAGCACCTGCTTGGCGCCCTGGCGGATTTCCAGCATCACGTCTCCGGCCTGGTTGGCCAGCTCCAGCCCCATCTCGGCCTGCGTGCGACTGCTGGCCATGTTGCTCACGGCGGCGTCCACCAGCTTCTGGTTGTCCTGCACCACGCCGACGATTTCCTCGGTGGCCTTGCTGGTGCGGCTGGCGAGCTGGCGAACCTCGTCGGCCACCACGGCGAAACCGCGGCCCTGCTCACCCGCCCGCGCCGCCTCGATGGCGGCGTTGAGCGCCAACAGGTTGGTCTGCTGAGCGATACCGCCAATGGTCTGCACCATGGTGCTGATCAGGATCGACTGCTTGCCAAGCGCCTCGATGCCCTCGCCGGCCGCGGTCATTTCCTGGGAAATGCGCTGCATGGTCTGCACCGTCTCAGTCACCACCTGGGCGCCGCGCTGGGCATTGCTGTCGGTCTGCTGAGAGATGCCATAGGCCGTCTCGGCGGCGTCATTGACCTCCTGCTCACGATGAACCTGGTCGGTGATCACCGTGGCGAACTTGACCACCTTGTACAAGCGATTCTGCGTATCGTGCACCGGGTTGTAGGTGGCTTCCAACCAGATCTCGCGACCATGGCTGTCCACGCGCTTGAAGCGCCCGGCGACGAACTCGCCACGGTTGAGCCGCTCCCAGAACTGGGCGTACTCAGCGGAAGAGACCTCCTGCGGCTCGCAGAACATGCGGTGATGCTTGCCCTGAATCTGCTGCAGGCTGTAGCCCACGGCGCCAAGGAACTGCTCGTTGGCCTTGAGTACATGGCCCTTGAGGTCGAACTCGATCACCGCAGTCGAGCGTAACAGCGCATTGATGAAGTCTTCGTTCTCGCGCGCCTTGTTCATGCTCTCGGTGATCTCGCTGCCGATGCACTGCACACGCTGCACGACGCCGCGCTCGTCGGCCAGCGGCATCCATGAGGCCTGTACCCAGACCAACGAGCCATCGCTACGCAGGAAGCGATAGCGATCACTCACCGAATGACCAGAGGTGATCGCTGCACCCAGATCCTTGTAGCACGGCAAGTCCTTGACGTAGGCCGGCACGAGGTCGCTCAGCGGGCGTCCCTTGAGTTGCTCGAGGGAATAGCCGATGAAGCGGGCGAATTTCTCGTTGAAATCGAGGATCCGCTGCTGAGGGTCGATCGACAGCATGATCTTCTGCGCCTCTATACCCTGGAACAACTGCTTGTAAATGGACAGTTCAGCGTCCTTTTCCTGCAACTCTTTCTTCAGTCGGTTACCGAACATGCGCGCTCTCCGCAAGCAATCCCGTCCAGATTATCGGCAGGCCTGGGGATTTATGAAGGCCTGCTTCAATTCAAGCACAGAAAGCGCATCTTACCGGCTGAAACGCCCTGCTCATGGGCTTGAGCCAAGCGGGTGGACGTCCAGATCGGGGGCGATTGGGGCCTGCTCGTGCCGGGTGCGGGCATGAATCAGAGTGGCGTATGTGGGCTCCATGGGCGAATGCAGCCCCACCTCGATGCAGGTTTTACGCTTGATTTCGTGACTTTCAGTCAATAATGATTTGATCGCCTCGGGGTATTTAGCGCGCGCCGGTCTGGATAACCTGCCGCCCTGTTTTTCTGGAGAACCCCGATGAAAAAGATCCTCCTGCTCGATGGCGGCAAAGCGTTCGCTCATTCCAACGGCCAGTACAACGCCACCCTGCACGAGGCCGCCGTGGCCTTTCTCGACCGTGCCGGCTTCGACCTCAAGACCACCTTCATCGATGGCGGTTACGACGTGGCGGAAGAAGTGCAGAAATTCCTCTGGGCCGATGTGGTGATCTACCAGATGCCCGGCTGGTGGATGGGCGCACCCTGGACGGTGAAGCAGTACCTCGACGAGGTATTCACCGCCGGCCACGGCAGCCTCTATGCCAACGATGGCCGCACCCGCGCCGATGCCTCGCAGAAGTACGGCAGCGGCGGGCTGATCCAGGGCAAGCAGTACATGCTGTCACTGACCTGGAACGCCCCGCTGCAGGCCTTCGAGGATCCGGCGGACTTCTTCGAGGGCAAGGGGGTGGACGCGGTGTACTTCCCCTTCCACAAGGCCAACCAGTTCCTCGGCATGAGCGCCCTGCCCACCTTCATCTGCAACGACGTGATGAAGGTGCCGAACATCGAACGCGATGTGGCGCGCTATCGGCAGCACCTGGCAGAGGTGTTCACGCCGGTCTGAGGCAAGCGCTCACTGGCCGCCGAACAGCCCCGTCCAGTAGATGCCGGCATCGCTCTTCGGGTCGCTGGCGTAGGCGCCGCCAAAATCGCTGAAAGCCGGGTTCATCAGGTTGGCGCAATGGCCCGGGCTGGTCAGCCAGCCCTGCAGCACACGCTGCGCCGAGTCCTGCCCGGCGGCGATGTTCTCGCCCACCGTGCCACCCGGGTAGCCGGCCAGTTCGGCACGATCACCCGGTGTACGTCCATCCGGGTCGAGGTGATCGAAGAAATTGCCATTGGCCATGGCCCGGCTGTGCCCCAATGCCGCCTCGCCCAACGCCTCGTTCCAGACCAGGGGCGGTGCGGCGGCGAAGCGCTGCTCGCCGCACTGGCGTGGCTGCCCACGGGCCGCGTTGACCTGCTCGAGCAGGCGCTGCCCCTCCACCTTGGCATCCGCCAGCTTGGCGCTGAGCAACGGCCGCGCCAGCACCACACGCCAGTCGCGCCCCACCTGGTTGATGCCGATGTCGACGAACTGCGGATCGAGCAGAATCTGGCAGAAGCTCTCGCGCAATGCCTGCATGGCCGCTTGTGCATCACGTGGCCCGGACAGGCTGATGGCCTGCACGGTGACCATGGGGTAAGCGGTCGCCGTCAGCTCCTGCTGCAAATCGCCACTGCCATTCACCGGCAGCTCCAGGCGCTGATCAGCGCTCAAGCCGGGCAACGGCTCGAACACCTTGCCCGCGCAACGCTGCACCTGGCCACGGTATTCGTTGATTGCCGCGATCAGCGGCTCCTGCTGGGCCGCCTGCGCGCCCCAGGCGCTGAGCAATGTCAGCGCGATCAGCAGGCCACACCTTGTAACGCATTTCGTCATAGCGCTCGAACTCCCAGCAACTGTCGTGGAATTGACAGACAATACGGCCTCGCAGCATACCGGCCTCTAACGGATCTGCCGGGCCCAGGCAGGACAAGCCTTCCCAGCAGGCGGCAAACTTCGTGCATGATGCTCAGCGCGCCTGTTCCGTCACAGGCCATGCTACCCGATGAAATGGAACATCCGATGCCCGGCCGACTCATCAAGACCGACGAACACCGCCGCAAGGTTCTCAGGGCCTTGCTATGGATCACCGTCTGTGGCGGTTCGTTCTTCTCGGTGTTCAACCTGCTGCACGACAACTGGCTGCTGGCCGGCCTGGAAATCGCCTACGCCAGCGTATCGCTGTTCATGCTGACCATCATCAACACCACGCAGCGCCTGCCTCTGTGGACCACCATCTACCTGTTGCCGTTCTTCAGCATCATGATGGTGGGGCTGGCGCAGACGCATACCATCTTCGCCATCTTCGCCTGGATCCAGACCATCCCGATCATCTGCTACATGCTGCTTGGCCTGCGCCTGGGCATGTGCGGCTCGCTGTTGTTCGTCGGCATCGGCTTGTATGTCTTCACCTGGCGTTTCTCCTCCGAATCCCTGCTGCATAACCTGGAGATCGTCACCAATCTCGGCCTGGCCAGTTTCACCGTGATGATCTTCGCGCATATCTATGAACGCAGCCGACTGCTCAACGAGCAGCGCCTGACGGAAAAGGCCACCACCGATGCCCTCACCGGCCTGCCCAACCGCCTGAAGCTGGCCGAGGTGTTCGAGCGCGAGCGTGCGCAGGCGCTGCGCAATGGCACGCCCTTGGCGCTGGTGTTTCTCGACATCGACCATTTCAAGCAGATCAACGATCGCTTCGGTCATGAGTGTGGTGATCGCGCCTTGCAGCATTTCACCGATGTGCTGCAACAGCGCCTGCGCCAGAGTGATTTCCTGTGCCGCCTGGGCGGCGAGGAATTCGCCGTGCTGCTACCCGGCAGCACCCCGGCCGAGGCCCTGGAGGTGGCCGAGAGCCTGCGCGAGCGCCTGGCCAGTACACCGCTGAAAATCGAGGGTAAGCCGCTGCAGATGACGCTCAGCGCGGGCCTCGCGCACTTCGGTGCCGATGGGCTGATCCTCAGCGCGCTGATGCTGGCCGCGGACAAACGTACCTATGCGGCCAAACGCGCCGGGCGTAACCGGGTGATCGCCGGCGACGAGCCGCCAGAGACCGAGGTCGAACATCAGGCGTAAACGCTGAGCCCGCCCTTGTCCTGCAGCCACTGGCGATAGGTTTCCAGCGAGTCGGTCTGCTGGTCGCCGTTGTGCCCGGCGATACGCACGCTGCCGTCCATGCCGGCATCCACCATCTTCTGCACCTGCGCCAGCAGCGTGGCGGCGTCGTCGCGATCCAGCGCCATCACGTCCGGCAGTTGTATGATAGCCGGTGCGCTCGCCTTGCTTTCAGTGGTAGGTGCGATGCCGCTGCTGGCCGACGCCGCGCCGCCCTGCATGGCGCGCAGCAAGCCACCCTCGTTACGCGCCACCACCTGCTTGGCAAAACGGCGCAGCTCATCCAGCGGATCCTGGTTGCTCTGGCCGCCCGCCTCGTTGCTGCCGGTGCTTGTGCGGTTGTTGAGCTGGCTGCCGTAATAACTGAGCATCGCCGGCATGCTGTTGTTGATGGATGTCATGGGGCCTCCGCAAAAAGCATTCGCAGGCTACGAAGCAGATTCCGGGCCAGGGGCTGCGTGCCTTGCAGCACGCGGCTTGGACAAGCCTCGACGGCAGCGCGTTGCCAGCCAGCGGCAAGGCCTTGCCCATGTCGCCGGCAAGCGAGGGGCAGCCAAGACGCGCCAACGGTCATTTGCTTGTCAGGGCGATTGCGCTAGGCTCTGCGCCTTTATCCAGAGGAGATACGCCCATGGCTCGCGCCACTGCCCGCCACATCCTGGTTGCCAGCGAAGACAAGTGCAACGAACTGAAAAGCGCCATCGAAGGCGGCGCCGATTTCGCCCAACTGGCCAAGGACAATTCCACCTGCCCGTCTGGCCGTAACGGTGGCGACCTGGGTTCGTTCGGCCCCGGCCAGATGGTCAAGGAATTCGACACCGTGGTATTCAGCGCGCCGGTCGGCGTGGTGCAAGGCCCGGTCAAGACCCAGTTCGGCTATCACCTGCTGGAAGTCACCAGCCGACAGGACTGATACTAGGGGCTGTTCCCGTTTCGTTCGCGGTCACGCCCTGCCCGTGACGAGCTGCCACGGCCGCTCGTCATCCTCTCAAGAGTCATTCAATCCCGCCTCGGAGGGGGCTGAGCTCCGCCATGAGAAAAGGCACCCGGCTCACGTCCGTCCTGCTGCTGTTCATCTGCCTGTCGCTGGCCTCCCTCGCCGCCTGGCAGATCTGGTTCTCACGCGAGCGCGCGCTGCATGAGCTGAACCTGTCCAGCCTGAACCTGGCGCAGGCGCTGGACAACTACAGCGAAGGGGTGATTCGCCAGTCGGAACTGGTGCTGCTCGACCTCATCGAGCATCTGCAACACGATGGCGCTATGCCTGCCTCACGAGGCCAGCTCGAAGCGCTGATGCGCCAGCAGAGCGAGATACTCGGCATCGCCAGTGCCATCATCGTTTACGACGCGCAGGGCAAACGCCTGCTCTCCTCCGTCAGTGCCCCTGACTATGCACCGGGTGCCACCGACCGGACGTACTTCATCCATCACCGCGACGATCCTTCCCCCGCGACATTCATCGGCCCCACGGTCAAGAGCCGTGTCACCGGCGACTGGGTCTTCACCGTCAGCCGCAGGCTCGACGACACTGACGGCCAATTCGCCGGAGTCGTCGTGGTCTCCCTGGGCGTCGAGCACTTCCTGCAACTGTTCGGCAGCATCAAGCTGGGCGAGCAAGGCTCGGCCAGCCTCTCCAGCAGCGATGGCACTCTGCTGTTTCGTCACCCCTTCCGTGCACAGGATGTCGGCCTGAACTGGTCCAACTCGCCGATCCTGAAGGTATTGCAAGAACGCGACGAAGGCACCGCCGAGCAGGTCTCACGCATCGACGGCATCGAACGCCTGTATGCCTTCCGCCGCAACGGCCGCCTGCCCCTGATCACGGTGGTCGCCCTCGGTCGCGATGAAGCCCTGGCGCCCTGGCGCCATGACGCGCAACTGTTCGCCACGCTGATCCTGGTGTTGCTGGTCAGCGTGGGGGTCATCGGCCAGCGGCTGCTCACGGACATTCGCCGGCGTACCCGCGCCGAGAGAAAACTGCTCATCGCCCAGGAAGAACTGCTCGATGCCAATGCCCGGCTCGAAGTACTGGCCTCGCAAGATGCCCTGACCGGCCTGGCCAACCGCCGCAGTTTCGACCAGACCCTGGAAGTGGAAATCCGCCGCGCCCTGCGCCGCCAGTCGGCGCTGTCGCTGGTGCTGCTCGATATCGACTTTTTCAAGCGCTACAACGACCGCTACGGTCACATAGCCGGCGATACCTGCCTGCGCACGGTCGCCGACATCCTCAAGTCCTGCATTCATCGCCCGGGGGATCTGGCCGCGCGTTACGGTGGCGAGGAGCTGGCGCTGATCCTGCCGAACACCGATACGGATGGTGCCGAAGCCATTGCCCGCACCTTCATGACGGCGTTGCAGCAGCGCCACCTGACCCATCAGGCCAGCCCCTTCGGCACGGTGACGGTGAGCATCGGTATCGCCAGCCTGACACTGGCAGACGGAGACAGCCACACCCAGGCCCTCGCTCTGATCCAGGCCGCTGACCAGGCGCTGTATCAGGCCAAGAGCAGCGGCCGCGACCGCCTGCAGCGGGCCGATTCGGTGGGGTGACAATCCTCACAAAGCCGTGCAGCATCAGCCTGCCCCTGGCTCGAAGAACGGACCGCCATGAACGACGCCCCGCACCCGCTGCAACAGCTCGCCCACAACCTGCTCGGCAAGGCCGTGCATGAACTCGAACCGGAAGAGAACAACGTCCTCGAAAAGATTCGCCAGCGTCGACCGATCAGCCGCGACGTGGCCGATGTCTCGGACGAAGAATCGACCTTCGGCCAGCGCCTGTCGGATAAGGTCGCGGCGGTCGGCGGCTCCTGGTCATTCATCATCTGCTTCTCGCTGACCATGCTCGGCTGGATGCTGATCAACACCGACGTGCTCGCGCACTTCGGCATGGCCTTCGACCCCTACCCCTACATTTTCCTCAACCTGATGCTCTCGACCCTGGCCGCAGTGCAGGCGCCGATCATCATGATGAGCCAGAACCGCCAGGCGGCGAAGGATCGCCTGGCCGCCAGCCTGGACTTCGAGGTGAACCTGCGCGCCGAGCTGGAAATCATGCGCCTGCACGAGAAGATCGATCAGCGCATCCAGCAGCGTCTGGATCAGATCCTCGAGCGCCTGCCAGAAAAGCGCCTGCAAGATTGAGCCGACACGGATCGCATTTGCACCGTAGGGTGCGCCGTGCGCACCAGAGCGCCAGGCATTATCAGGCCAGGTGCGCAACGTACCCTACGGCAGCGTCGCCACCCTCTGGCGCCAGCCGTCGAGCAGACGCCCGCCCCAGACGTTGATCAGCAAGCCGACCATCACCAGCGCCGCGCCGGCCATCTGCAGAGCGCCGAGGCGCTCGCCCAGCAGTATGGCCGACGAGCTGATGCCCACCACCGGCACCAACAGCGAGAACGGCGCCACCTGGCTGGCCGGATAGCGCGACAGCAGGCGGCTCCACAGGCCGTAGCCGAGCAGGGTGGCTCCGAAGGCCAGGTAGACCAGCACCAGGGCCGAATCCAGACTGAAATGACGCAAGGAGTCGCCGATTACCTGCGGCCCCTCCAGCCACAACGACAACCCCAGGAAGGGCAAAGGTGGAATCAGGCTGCCCCAGACCACCAGGCCGACCAGATTGACCTTGCCCAGCTTGCGCGTCACCACGTTGCCCAGCGCCCACATCGAAGCGGCGGCGATGGTCAGGGCGAAACCGGCCAGGGTCATCGCCTGCCCGCCTTCCAGGCCGATCAAGGCCAGGCCCGAGGCCGCCACCAGCAGGCCGAACAGATTGCTACGGCGCAGCCGCTCGCCGAGAAACAGCGCGGCGAAGAACAGGGTGAAGAACGCCTGCGACTGCAATACCAGCGACGCCAGGCCGGCTGGCATGCCCACGTACATGGCATAGAACAGGCAGGCGAACTGGCCCAGGGAGATGGTCGCGCCATAGGCCAGCATCCAGCGCAGCGGCACCTGCGGCCGACGCACGAAGAGAATCGCCGGAAAGGCGGCCAGCATGAAGCGCAGCGCCCCCATCAGCATTGGCGGCATGCCATGCAGGCCCACCTTGATGACCACGAAATTCAGCCCCCAGACCAGGATCACCAACAGTGCCAGCAACAGATCCTTGGGGGTCATGACAGAAACCTCGTGATGAATGAACAGGCATTAGACCAGCCACCAGGCCTGCGCAGACAGACACAGTCGGCCAGCAAAGCGACCACACAGCCAGGCGCGGTAGCCACCATCGGTGCCTGCCTGGTGCTACCCGTTGCGGAAATTGCAGGTGCCGACAGCCGCGCAAGGCACTAGAATCCGCACCCTATCCGATCGTCAGGCCGCTCTCGCGCGCCGACGCCGTTTCACTATCGGCCAGGAGACCCCAGATGGGCGCCCAGTGGAAAGCCAAACCCAAAGAAGCCGCCGCCAATGCCCGAGGCAAGATCTTCGGCAAGCTGGTGAAGGAAATCATGATCGCCGCGCGTAATGGCGCCGACCCGGACATGAACCCCAAGCTGCGCCTGGCCGTGCATCAGGCCAAGAAGGCCTCGATGCCCAAGGACACCCTGGAGCGCGCCATCAAGAAAGGCGCCGGGCTGTCCGGTGAGGTGATCAACTACGAACGCACCCTGTACGAGGGTTTCGCCCCGCATCAGGTGCCGTTGATCGTCGAGTGCCTGACCGACAACGTCAACCGCACCGTGGCCGAGATCCGCGTGCTGTTCCGCAAGGGCCAGCTCGGCGCGTCCGGCTCGGTGAGCTGGGATTTCGACCACGTTGGCCTGATCGAAGCCAGCAGCGACAGCGATGCCGACCCGGAACTGGCCGCCATCGAAGCCGGTGCTCAGGACTTCGTACCGGATGACGAAGGCGCCACCCTGTTCATCACCGACCCGACCGACCTCGACGCCGTGTGCAAGGCGCTGCCGGAGCAGGGTTTCACCGTCAACTCGGCCAAGCTCGGCTACCGCCCGAAGAACCCGGTGACCAGCCTGACGCCGGAGCAGATGGAAGAAGTCGAGGCCTTCCTCGAAGCCATCGACGGCCACGACGACGTGCAGAACGTCTACGTCGGCCTCGCCGGCTGATGCTGTTGGGCGCCCATCGGGCGCCCATTGCCGAGCTTATGAAAACCACACTGCATATCGCCGCCGCCTGCCTGTTCGACGAACGCGGCCACCTGCTGCTGGTACGCAAGCGCAATACGCGCTTCTTCATGCTGCCTGGCGGCAAACGCGAGCCTGGCGAGGATGCGCTGTCGGCGCTCGAGCGCGAGCTGCTCGAAGAGCTGGAATTGCGACTGGACGCCACCGCGCTGCAACCGCTCGGCCAGTTCCAGGCACCTGCCGCCAACGAAGCCGATACCTGGCTGCAGGCGGATATCTACCACGCCGCCCTGCCCTATGCCGTACAAGCGGCTGCCGAGCTGGAGGAGCTGCGCTGGCTCGATACCACCGCCCCACTGCCCGATGACCTGGCGCCGCTGCTGCGCGAGCAGGTGCTACCAGCCTTGCAACGCCTTCATTGAGGGCTGTTCGCGGAATCGCGGAAAAGCAGTCTTGAGACCGCACTGGCAAGTTCGTGTGTTGCCGGTGTTCAAGCTGTTTATCGGCGTTTAGTTTCGCCCATCGATGCCTAAGGGTCGACTTACAAGGGGTACCGGTACGCCGGCCGCTTGCAAACAGTACGCCGTTGGTGGGAGTACTGGGCGTGAGCCGTGGTGCCGAACTCGGCATGGCCCGGCGGACTGTTCGCTGGCGCTCCTGAGTCCGCCCTACGGCTGCCGTGTGGGGTCGTAGGGCGTACTCGCGAAGCAGTACGCCGTTGGGGCAGGGGGCTACCTCGGGTTCAGGCGCGTGCAGAGCCCGCCCAGGAGGGCGTCGGAACAGACACAAGAACAACTAACACCGTATTGCCAGTCCGGTTTCACCCAGGCATTCCCCCTGAAAATGCGATGAACCATTTTTTGATCCACGGCAACGCAGGCGACAGCGCCAGCCTTTAGGCTGCGCCGATAACCAGAACCATTCTCTTTGCGTGCAAACCCATAGGAAGCGAGGTTTGCCATGAGTATCACGTCCGCCCAGATCTGCCAGGCCGCCGACCAGTTGCAGGGTTTCGTCGGCTTCAACGCCAAGACCGGCCAGTACCTGCTGCGTTTTTCCGAAGACAGCTTCGGCCTCGATGTGCCGGCCGAAACCATCACCCCCACCAGCGAATACGTCTGGCAGGCCTATGACGTCGGCCTGATGCGTCTGGATCGCCAGCGCCTGGCCTGGCTGCAGGCGCAGCGCATCGATGATCGGGTCAACCTCGGCGAGCCGCTGCGCGTTTACCTGCGGCGCAGTGACCTGCCGGAAATCCGCGCCGAGCGCCGCCCACTCAGCTGCGCCTGATCAGCGCTGATAACCCCGGGAGAAACGCCGCTCCAGGCGCGCCTGCACCAGCTCCAGGAGGATCGACAGCACCCAGTAGATCAGCGCGGCGGTGGTCAGCATTTCCAGGTAGCGGTAGCTGGAGCGGCCATAGGACTGGGCCAGGAACATCACCTCCCACACGCCCATCACCGAGATCAGCGACGAATCCTTGAGCATGGAGATGAACTGGTTGGCCGTGGGCGGGATGATGGTGCGCATGGCCTGGGGCAGGACGATGTAGAAGAAGATCTGCCCAGGGCGCATGCCCATGGCCACGGCGGCTTCGCGCTGCCCGGCGGGCACGGCCATGATCCCGGCGCGGAAGATCTCGCTGAGGTAGGCGCCATAGTTCAGCGACAGGGCGATGATGCCGGCGCTGATCGCCCCCGGCACCAGGCCGATCTGCGGCAGGCCGAGGTAGATCAGCAGTATCTGAATCAGCAGCGGCGTGCCCCGGAAGAACGAGGTGTAGAAGCTGGCCACGCCGAGCAGCACCGCGCTGTTCGACAGCCGCGCCAGCGCGGCGGCGAAGCCCAGCAGCAACGACACCAGCATCGAGCACAGGCACAGGAACAGGGTGAGCGCCGCGCCCTGCAGAAAGCCGTTGGGGCCGAGCTTGAAGCCGGCCAGGTAGGGAAACTTCTCCACGATGATGGAGAACTTCAGATCGAAGCTGAGAAAGAAGCCGACGAACAGGATCAGCAGCGCCAGCCAGGTCAGGTACAGGCGCGTGCGGAAACCGAACAGACCAGCGCTCGCGCCGTTACGGGCAAGCGCTCGGGAAGGTAGCTGATCACTCATTTACTGATATCGGCGCCGATCCATTTCTGCGACAGGCGCGCCAGGGTGCCGTCGGCCTTCAGCTCGGCGAATGCTTCGCGCACCTTGGCGTTCCATTCGGCGTCGCCCTTCTCGATGGCCACCGAGTTCGGCTCTTCATACAGCGGCGCACCGGCCAGCTTGAAGCGGGCGTCCTGCTGCAGACGCGGCTGCGCGGTCACCAGGTTGGTCAGCACCGCGTCCAGGCGCACACCAGCGCCCAGAGCCAGATCCTGGAAGGCAACGTTGTCGGTGTCGTAAGGGGCGATCTGCACGAAATCGAACGGATAGTCGATCTTGCGCTCTTCGTCGCCCTCGATCACCAGGTTCTTGTTCAGGTAGCTCTCGTAGCTGGAGGCGCTGGTCAGGCCGACCTTCATGCCGTCGAGATCCTGGGCCGAGTGGATGCGATCATCCTTGGCGTTGACAACGATCACCGCCGGCGAGGCGTAGTACTCCACCGGGAAATCGAACACCTCGGCGCGCGCCTTGCTCGGCGTCATCGAGCAGATGCAGATGTCATAGCGACCGTTCCAGCGGCCTGCGGCAATCACGTCCCAGGACGGCGTCTCGAAACGCACCTTGACCCCCAGCTTGTCGGCCACGGCCTTGGCCACGTCCACGTCGAAGCCATCTAGCTGGTTCTGCTCGTTGAGGAAGGAGAACGGCGGGTAGCTCTCCATCAGCACGTTGACCATTTCCTGCTTCGCCTGCACGCGATCGAGAGTTTCCCCGGCGATGGCCTGGGTGGTGAAGGTGGCAGCGAGCAGGCCCGCGCCGAGCAAGGGTGGCAAACGCATGGAAATACCTGAACAATAGATGGGCAAAAGGATGGCGTATTAAATAGTTATAAGCGGCATCCCAGAAGTGAATTCTATTCATATTGATATAGTCGGAAGTCATATGCACGACAAGCCTTTGCTTATTCTCGATGGCGGCATGGGACGAGAATTGCAGCGCCGCGGCGCCCCTTTTCGCCAGCCGGAATGGTCGGCCCTGGCCCTGACCGAAGCGCCCGAGGCCGTGATTGCCGTTCATGCAGCCTTCATCGAGGCCGGTGCAGGGGTCATCACCAGCAACAGCTACGCCGTCGTGCCCTTTCATATCGGTGAACAGCGTTTCGCCGCCGAAGGTCTGAGCCTGGCCGATACGGCTGGTCGCCTGGCCCGCCAAGCGGCCGATGCCAGCGCTCAGCCGGTGCGGGTGGCCGGTTCGCTGCCGCCGCTGTTCGGCTCCTATCGGCCGGATCTGTTCCAGCCGCAGCGCGTCAGCGAAGTGCTCACCCCGCTGCTGCAGGGCCTGGCGCCGCATGTCGACCTGTGGCTGGCGGAAACCCAGAGTTCGATCGCCGAAGTACGCGCCATTCATGAGCGACTGCCGCAAGACGGCAAGCCGTTCTGGGTGTCCTTCACCCTGCAGGACGATGGTGTCGATGAGGTGCCGCGCCTGCGCTCCGGCGAACCCCTGAGCGAAGCTGCCGAGGCCATGGCCAACCTGGGCGTGCAGCACCTGCTGTTCAACTGCAGCCAGCCGGAAGTGATCGGCGCGGCCATCGATGTGGCCCGCGACACCTACACCCGTCTCGGTGTCGATGTCGCCCTCGGCGCCTATGCCAACGCCTTCCCGCCACAACCCAAGGACGCCAAAGCCAACGATGGCCTGGACGAGTTGCGCGAGGATCTCGACCCGCCGGGCTACCTGGCCTGGGCCAAGGACTGGCGCCAGCGTGGCGCGAGCATGCTCGGCGGCTGTTGCGGCATCGGCCCGGAGCATATCGCCGAACTCCACCGCCACCTGTAAGCCGTCTACAGGCACGACGAGCAGCCCTGCGTGTCGTGCCTGCGCACTCCTGCATGCCTGACTACCGCCAACTGCCCAGCGTGCTGCGCCCACTGGTGGACAAGTTCTACCGCCAGCATCGCTCCGCCATGCGCAGCCAGGCCGGCGACGAGTTGTGGGTGGCACAACAGGGCAACGACATCCTCGCCGCCCTGAGCCTGCGCTCTGTGGCCGACGGGCAGTGGCTCACCGGCCTGTTCGTGGCACCGGCACAACGCGGCCAGGGCCTTGCAGCCGGGCTCCTGGCGCAGAGCCTGCAGGCGCATCCCGAACCGGTCTGGCTGTTCTGCCATCCCGATCTCACTGGGTTCTATCGACGCCAGGGCTTTCATCCATCCCTGCACCTGCCGGATGAACTCGACCAACGGCTGGCCCGTTATCGCCGCAACAAGTCTCTAATAGCGTTGCGCGTTCACTGAACGCTCGTACAGGTTCTGTTGCCCCTTCAGAGCGAAACAGCAACAGAAACTGATGGCACTTTGCCCAGAAAAAGCCTTGCCAGACATCGGCAAAGCTCTGCATGCTTGTCTGCACAACAATGAAAAATGCCATGAAGACCCTCAAGACTCGCGTGCTCAAGCGCCTGCGTAACGACTTCCAACTGTCGATAGTCTCCCTAATGGGCTTATTCGGCGTGATCGGCATTGCCCCCTATGCCGTCTATCGCCTGCTGACGGGTAACTATCTGGTCGGCATCGCCGACACCATCATCGTGCTCTCGACCCTGGCCGCGGTGACTTACGCCTGGGTAAAGCGCGACACGAACACCCCTGGCATCTATCTGGCCGCCGTATTTTCCGTCGGCGCCACCCTCATCGCCATCAACCTGGGGGTCAACGGCCTGTTCTGGATCTACCCACTGATCCTCTTCAACTTCTTCATGGTTCCGCCCGGCAAGGCCTTGCTCGCCACCCTGCTGGTGCTCGCGAGCCTCGTCATCCATGCCCTGGTGTTTCCCGGTAGCGTGTTCGAGAGCAACTATCAGATGGTGTCGTTCCTGGTCACCAGCATGATGGCCAGCACCTTGAGCTTCATCTTCGCCTACCGCACCGGTATCCAGCGTGACCAGTTGCAGGTGATGGCCTCACAGGATCCACTCACCGGCGCACGCAACCGGCGCGCCATGAACGAGGAACTGAAGATCGCCGTGGCCAGCCATCGCCGCCACAGGCACAGCTATGGTGTGCTGATCATGGATCTGGATCACTTCAAGCAGGTCAATGACCGCTGCGGCCATCATGCAGGCGACCAGGTGCTGATCGCCTTCGTCGAAATCATGCAGCGCGTCTCACGCAGCGAAGACCGCCTGTTTCGCTTCGGCGGCGAAGAGTTTCTGTTGCTGCTGCCCAATACCGATCTGAGCGGCTTGCACAGCGTCGCGCAGAATCTGCTCAAGCGCGTCGCCGCCGAACTGCGCAGCCCGGTGGGCCCGGTCACCGTCTCCATTGGCGGCGCCGTTCTGCAAAGCGGAGAACACTGGGAAAGCTGGATGCAACGTGCCGATACCTGCCTCTACGAGGCCAAGAGCGCCGGACGCAACCGCGCCATCATCCACCCTGGGGAGCCGGACTAACGGCTGCGCTGCTGCTGATAACCACCCGCCCCCGGCTGCCGCTCGATGATCAGCCCACCCGGGTATTCGGTGCTCTGCCGAATGCCGCCGCGTGTCTCAGTGGAATGACTGCCGTAGCGGCTCTCCTGGCGTACGCTGCCTTGCGGCAGGCGCTGACCACCATAGAGGTCGTACTGCTGGTAATGCGCCGAACCGGACACGCTGCCACCGGCGCCCGGGCTGACGTAACTCTTGGGAATGACCCTGATCGTCTGCGGCTCATCGGCAAAGGCCGCAGCGGCACAGATGCAAACCAGCACCATCGAAATCAAACGCAGCATCGCTGAACCCTCCAACCCCTGATCGTGACCGCCTGCAGAGTCGACAAAACAGCACCATAGTGCTCTTTTGACAAGGGATATGAAGAAGGTTGCAGCCTCGACCCAGCCCGCAAAACCACGACCACGTCACATTTCACTGGCCTTTCCTGCAGCCTTGTGTAGCATGTGCCACACCCGTGATAGCACTAGGCCAGGAGGCCGTAACGAACATGGAAGAATCAGAGCTGCATCGAGACAACCTGCGCCGCAACGGCCGCAAGGCATCCTGGGAAAACTTCAACACCGCTCCCCGACGCAGCGGCACAAACCTCGCTAGAAAGGTCGCCCTCCCACAGAAAGCCGCCCTGCCCGACCGCCACGAAGCATCCACCCCCCTGGAGCCAGGCAGCCTGTGGCCGATCTACGCCATCTTCCTGTTCGCCTTCGGCATGCTGGCTTACGTCAGCTATAACCTGATGTAGAGGCTCCATCTCTAGTCTCATTGCCCGCCATAAAGCACCTTTAAAAGCACTTTAAACAGAGCTATGCTCTGGCCTGCTTTCCAGGAAAGCAGAGAGAGAGCCATGACCTATGCAATATTGGCCGATGTTGCAGCATCGGTGACCGACCTCAAGAAAGACCCGATGGGCACCATCCGCGAAGGCGGCGGTAAAACCGTCGTGATCCTCAATCGCAACGAACCCGCCTTCTATGCCGTGCCTCCAGCGCTGTACGAAGCCATGCTGGAAATGATCGACGATGCCCGCCTGGCCGAAGTGGTGCGTGAACGCCATGGTGCACCCACTGTACGAGTCGATATCGATGACCTCATCGCACAAGCCGGCGGAGCCGACTAAGTACGCCCTGGAGTTCAATGCCCAGGCCCTCAAGGAATGGGGCAAGCTGGGCAATACTATCCAGTTGCAGTTTGCCAAGAAGCTCAAGGAGCGCTTGGAGAATCCCCGAGTCGAGGCCGACAAGCTTCGGGATATGCCCAACTGCTACAAGATCAAGCTACGCTCAATCGGCTACCGCCTGGTTTATGAAGTTATCGACAGCCGCCTGGTCGTGACCGTGATCGCCGTAGGCAAGCGAGAACGCAGCAAGGTCTATGGCAGTGCCGCCAGTCGTTTGTAAGGAGTTTACTGTCATGCACAACCCTCCACACCCGGGCGACTTCATCACCGAAACCTACTTGAAGCCATATGGCATCAGCGGTCGTGAGCTGGCCGAAAAGCTGCGCGTAGCACCCTCGACCCTGAGCCGTGTGCTCAAGGGCACCAGCCGCGTAACGCCGGAAATGACCCTGCGCCTCTCGCTAGCACTTGGTCGCTCACCTGAAAGCTGGCTAGCCATGCAGGATGCTTGCGACTTGTGGAATGCCCGCCAACACATAGACCTGCGGCAGGTTGGAAAGCTGGCATTTGCATGAATGCACTCAGGGTATGCCGCCAGCCGGCGCCTGGAAGGCTTCGCTACCACACAAGAAGATGCCAAGCGCAAACTCCCAACGCGCGAAAGAGCCCTGAGCGCTTTACGCGCCCAGCAGGATTGATGCTCGATAGATACGGCTTCGATCAGGATGGTATCTATCGCACCGGCCGGCCTAATCGCCTAGCAGAGACACCGCCAGAAACGACAAAGGGCTAGCCGAAGCTAACCCTTTGATTTTTATGGTGCCGGAAACAGGAGTCGAACCTGCGACCTTCGCATTACGAAAATACTGCACCTTCCTCCGCAAAAGCTGGAAGCCAGTAGAAACGGGGCTTTCGCCAGTGCCAGCTATTGGCTAGTATCCGATGCATTGTGTTTTGAGCCTGGAAGGAGACACCTTATCGGTGACGCTCTTCCAGCAGAAATTAAATGTACCGTCTTTCCACGCTTGAAATGACTTTACCACCTTGCTCATGACCGACAAAAAAATCCAAGACAACCCGTCTCATGCAAAATTAATAGAGCTGGCTCGTGGTGTCGGTCTCCTAGAACATCTATACCAAAACAACCCCCAATTAAAGAAGCAACACCCAGAGCTTCAAAGCGCCTTTGATGAATTCGCAGAGAGCAAAGCCAATATGGATGCTCCCTATATACCAGACAGTTTTAATGAAAGGTTCTCCAGCGTAGGCTGGATTGCTTACGAGTCGATGCCCATCGATGTTGCCAGAGAAGCCATTAAAATCTATGACGAAAACGGAATTAGTGACGCCGAAAATTATCTTGCCGATTCTTATGATGCAGATTTTTTGAACTGCGCATCAAGAGGCTTTCATAGTCCCCAAGCCTTTGCCTCACGTCTAAGACTCATAAACCTAGCAAAAGCAGACTATCTAGATGCGAGGTATCACGCGTGCATACCTCTTCTACTTAGTCTGTTAGACGGCATAGTCAACGATGTGACCAAGAGCGTTGGCTTTTTTGCTAGCTCTGCGGACTTGACTGCCTGGGACTCAGTGGCAGCACACAGCTCAGGCCTACAAACCTTGACATCCCTTCTTTCAAAGGGCAGAGCAATTACAACCGAGGAGGAAATAACCATTCCATATAGAAATGGAATCTTGCATGGCCGTGATCTAACTTTTGATAACAAATTAGTGGCAGCTAAATGCTGGGCTGCCCTTTTTGCAGTTAAAGATTGGGCTGACGCGATCAGCGATGGCAAGAAAAATCCATCCAAAGCCAAAGACGACTTCTCATGGTTTGAGCTCATCGAGAGAAAGAAAAAAAGAGAAGTCATAATGAAGCACTTCCATGAGTGGTCTCCTAGGCAACCAGCTGAGCTAACTCATTTCCCCATTAAAAACAATTCAGAAACCATCCCACACGACACACCAGAGTTTGTTTTATGGGGATTCCTAGAAAACTGGAGAAACAAAAGATATGGATTAATGGCTGAAGCCCTACTGCACTGTCATGGCGAGCCAAAAGGAAAGTGTGCCGGAAGCATAAAACTTGACTATTCTAAAAAAAAGCTAACGTCATTTGAGATACTATCATCAATAGATGTATCTCCATCAAAAAGCAGACTAAATACAGTTTTAGGCTTTTCAGAAAAAAGCATTGAAGTAAGTATTTCCTTACTTTACGTAGACAGCGAAGGGTATGACTACGTCAGGTCATGTAATGACGGCCAATGGCTCATACTACAAGCCACCCTAAGTAACATTCTTTATCCACAGAATTAATCAAACTAGCTCTTTACCTAGAGCTCTTTGCTCTGGCAAACCATCGCCGGGCCACTTCCGCTGTTACTTGCTGCCCGCGTCTTGTCCTGCCAATTTTACCGGACTGATTTGTCCTCGGGATAGATCAACCTCCCCTCGAACAATGTAAAGCTCGTATGCCGCCAGCAGCGCGGACAGGTCTTCCACCCTGGTCTTGGTTCTGATGTCTGTCGCCACGGTCTGCCACCGGCAATGATCACTGATGACAGTGCGTTTGACCAACGGCATCCGGGCCTGAGGAATCCCCACAAAAATCCCATTTTGATCAATGGGATAGCTTGAAGACGCCTGCATGAGTCGGGCAGTTTGG